>NZ_SCFG01000005.1:0-245963 GCF_022496645.1 Pseudomonas sp. TMW22089 | reverse complement strand
CGATTACATCGAGATGTTTTACAACCCAAAACGACGCCACAGTTTCAACAATCAGCTGTCACCGGTAGAGTTTGAAAAGCGTTACGCAGCGAGCCTGGAGAGTGTCTAGGAAACCCGGGGCGATTCAAACTGCACAGCGAGGTGTTCAATACCCTGCGTCAGCCGCATATGGTGGGCACGGTCAAAATCGGTTCACCCGATGATTACGTCATGCGCTTTCTGCCCGGCGTGCTGTCTCGCTTTGCCCAGGATTACCCACTGATCAACGTCGAGGTGCATTGCGAACCCTCAGTGCAACTGCTGCAACGCAATGATCTGGACCTGACTATCGTGACCCGCGAACCCGGCACCGAAGTGGGCCAGATCCTGCGGCAGGAGCGCTTCGTATGGATGGTGGCCCAGGGCTTCTCGCCCCACGAGCAAACGCCGCTGCCACTGGCAATGTTCAATACCGACTGCTTCTGCCGGACCTGGGCCTGCAATGCGCTGGATATCATGCAGCGTGAATACCGGGTGGCCTATACCAGCGCCAGCCTGGCAGCGATCAACGCAGTGGTCAGTACCGGACTGGCGGTGACCGCCCAGTTGCAAAGCCTGCTGACCCCCGATCTGCGGATTATTGGCGAGGCCGAAAACCTGCCGCTATTGCCCTCAGCCAGCATTGTGCTGTTGCGCAAGCCCAACAGCGTGACCTCGCCCATCATCGAGTGCTTTGCCGAATACATCGTCGAAGGCTTTAAGCTTTAATCGCCAGCAGCCCCGCGCACAGCAGCAAAAAGGCGCAGTACAAACCGCGCAGCATGCGTTCCGGCAGAGCGTGAGCCAGCCTGACTCCCCAGCTGATACTCAACAGCCCGCCCACAGCCATCGGCAGACCCATGATCCAGTTGACCTCGTCATGCACCGCGTAGGTCAACAGCGTAACGGCGGTACTTGGCGCTGCCAGGGCCAGCGACAAGCCCTGGGCCACCACTTGCGATGTGCCAAAGACGCTGGTCAGAACCGGCGCAGCCACCACTGCGCCGCCAACCCCAAACAAGCCCCCGGTAGTGCCCGCCACCGCACCCAGCACTCCGAACCAGGGCCAGCCACGGCCTGAGCGGGCAACCGGCTTTACAGGCAAGCGATACAGCTTGATCAGGTTGTAGAGGGTAATTGCCAGCAAGAAGGCGATAAAACCCCAGCGAATAACCCGCGCATCCACTCCAACGGCGAGCATGGCGCCCAGCCAGGCGAAGCAAAAACTCATCAACACCAACGGCAACGCCTGGCGCAGATCGATTTTATTGCGCTGGTGATAGCGGTACAGCGCGAGAAACACATTGGGCACCGACATGACCAAAGCGGTGCCTTGCGCGATCTGCTGATCCAGGCCGAACCACAAGCCCAGAACCGGAATTGCGATCAGGCCGCCGCCAATTCCGAACAACCCGCCCATCGCCCCCAGAGCAATACCCAGGGCTGTATACATTGCAAAATCGGTCAGCATTATGGTCCCTCTTCAGAAGCGCCCATGCTAACCAGTCCCCTGCACGCGGCAAAGCTCTAAACCGGGGCTTTTGACCGGCCAAAAAAAACCCGGCCATGGGGCCGGGCTTTATCATCGTACGGTTGACGCCAGGTTTAAACCTTGGCGCGGCCCTTGTAGGAGCCACCGTCACGGGTGTCGATCTCGATCCAGTCGCCGATTTCAACGAAATCTGCAACGCTCAGTTCGGTACCGTTTTTCAGTTTGGCAGGCTTCATCACCTTGCCCGAAGTGTCGCCGCGAGCGGAACCTTCGGTGTAGTCAACCTGACGCACGATAGTGGTCGGCAGCTCTACGGAAACCAGACGCTCTTCGAAGAAGATCGCTTCGCAAACGTCGGTCATGCCTTCTTCGATGAACGGCAGAACGGCTTCGATGTCTTCAGCGTTCAGCTCGTACATGGTGTAGTCAGTGGTGTCCATGAACGTGTAGGTGTCGCCGCTGATGAAGGACAGGGTCGCTTCTTTGCGATCCAGGATCACGTCTTCGAGCTTGTCGTCAGCGCTGTATACGATTTCAGTCTTGTAGCCGGTCAGCAGGTTTTTCAGCTTGGTCTTCATGATTGCGCTGTTACGACCGGACTTGGTGAATTCAGCTTTCTGAACCAACCAAGGGTCGTTTTCGAGCTTGATGACTGTACCGGGTTTAAGCTCTTTACCAGTTTTCATTGCGAGTATCCGAATTTGGAATGAGATTTACAAAAATCTAGGCCGCGTATCATATCCAATTTCTATAAAACAGTACTAGCGCTTGCGCAAGATCTGCTTGCAATGACTGTTGCAGACACCATCGTTCAGCGTGCGCAGTGATCTCGGGCCAGTGTTCAAGCAGCAAATTCCAGCTTTGCGCCATGTCTGAACCGGCATTCCAGGCGTGCCACAAGCCGGTAAAGGCTTGAGCGGCGGGCGCAGAAAGATCTTTTACATACAGGTCCAGAAAGGCATTGAGCTTGACCCAGTGCGCGTCTTCTTCCTGTTCATAGATATGCCAAAGCAGCGGCCGCCCGGCCCATTGCGCGCGGACGAACGAGTCTTCACCGCGCACCGCATTGAAATCACAACTCCATAACAGGTGGTCGTAATCCTGCTGGCGTACGAACGGCAAGCTCTGGACTTTCAGTGCTCCCCGCTGCTCGACCCTGCCCGGTGCCAGCTCATTGACCTCGAGCCAGCGCAGCAAATCCCCCATGATTCGCCCCTGGGGCACCAGCAGGTGGGTCGGCACACTGCCCGCGGCCATGGCGTCCAGCCAACTGGCCAGCCCGGCATTTTCATAGGCGAACAAAGAAACCAGCCGCGCGCTACTTTCAGGAAACACCCCCAGCCCTTGCAAAAATGCCCGTCTGGCCTGGGGGTCCTGCTCAAAGGCGCGCCGGCGGGCGAGCAAATCGGCCTCACGCAACAGACCACCGGTACCTTCACCAAACCCGGGGAAAAAGAACATCCGTTTCAAGCCATCCGGGCGCAGGGAGGGTAAACCGTGACAGCCGCTGACCCAGTCTTCCGCGCTCAAATACTCCAGATTGATCCACAACGCCGGCTTTTTCCGCGCTTTCATGGCCTGCAAATAGTCTTCAGGCAGCTTGCAGGCAAAGGCCTCCACCACCACATCGGCGACGTCCACCGACTGCCATTGCGCGGGCCACTGAAGCACCTCGACCCCCTGCTGCATCTGTTGCGCCGCAGTGGCGTCGGCCTCGGGGCACAGCGGCACGAATGCCGACAGATCATCGACCCACAGCCGCACCGACTGCTGATGTTCGGCCACCAATTGCCGGGCCAGACGCCAAGTCACCCCAATGTCGCCGTAGTTATCGACCACACTGCAAAAAATATCCCAGGAGGCTTTCATTCCGGGCTCCAACATTCAAAGGGCTGATTGTCCGCATTATTCGACGCGTACAGAAGGCTTAAGGCGGATTAATCTGCCGGGTACTCGTGCGACAATCGCCGATTGCCGTCATGACCCCCGTGAAAAACCGCCCCTTATGAACAAGAACGCTGTGTACCTGTTGATGCTGGAAAAGCTCGAAATCGATCTTGATGTGCTCCAGCGGGCAGCGCAAACCGCCTATGAAGCCGCCACCCACGCGGAGAATATCGCCGAGAACAAGTACGACACCCTGGGGCTTGAAGCGTCCTATCTGGCGACAGGCCAGGCGCGCCGGGTTGAAGAAATCCGCCAGGCGTTGAAAAACTGCCAGGCGATGGTGCTCGCGCCATTCAATCCCGCACAAGGGATTGAAGTGGGGGCGCTGGTCAATCTGGAGGTCGGGAACGGCAGCGGGCAATGGCTATTTCTCGCTCCGGATGCCGCGGGGCTCAAGCTTGTCCAGGACGGGCAAACCGTTACCGTCATCACCCCGCGCTCGCCGCTGGGCGCGGCGTTACTGGGCAAGCAGCCGGAGGATGAGGTGCTCATCAACATAGCCGGCGTCAGCCAGGGCTTTACTGTCTGCGAGGTCGAGTAGGCAGCGCCGCACTGTTGCCACTCGATATCCGCAGAGACGCGGGTGCCCGTCACGGGAGGCCGGGTGGCGGTGCCGGCAGATCAAGATCAAAAGCCCGGCCGGGCGTTACTTGGCGGCCATCAGGCGATTGACTTCGCTGCGCACCATGTTGGCGTATTCCGGCGGGGACATCGCGTCCAGCTCCGAACGCACCCACTCAGCCCATTTGCCCTTGCGCTTGGCGCGCTCGCCGAACAAACGCGCCGCATCCCCTTTGGCCTTGCCCAGATTGCTCTGCCAAAGGTCATACAGACGGGACTTTTCATCTTCAAGCGCAGCACGCTCAGCGAGGGGTTTGTTGGCGAGGTTGAAGCTCATGGGAATTTCCTGCGGCGTAAATTAGACGACATCTTACACCCTCCAAAGCAGTGCCTTACTCCGGTTTTTGACTACGCTCTCACCTCGGACACACAATCGGCCCCAAAACAGATGCAACTTTTTAGCATTGGGTTGACTCCATTATTCATCTCTCTTTTCACCTGCAAGGAGTACCGCAATGGCTCGAAAAAACGCCGTACAAGCCGCTGAAGATCAAATCAAGGATCAGGCATTCAGTGAGCTGCAACTGTTGATTACCGAATCTGAAAAGCTGCTCAAGGACAGTGCGTCCCTGCTCGGCGAGGAGGGCGAAACCCTGCGTGCCCAGGTAGGTCTCAAGCTCAAGCAGGCGCTCGACTCGGTGAGCAACGTGCGTGAACGCACCAAACCTGTGGTCGATGCCACCGAAAATTACATTGGCGGCCATCCGTGGCAGACCGTGGCCATCTCGGCCGGCTTCGGGCTGGTGGTCGGCCTGCTGCTGGGCCGTCGCAACTAACTACCAAGCCCCTCAGGGGGCGCCTGTCTGTGCAGGAGCGAGCTTGTCTCGCGATGATTGTTAACGGGAATGCGTGTTTAGCGGTTAAGCACGGCGCTTTCGAGACCATCGCGAGGCAAGCTCGCTTCTGCAGTTGAGAGAGCAGCTTTTGAAGTGAACAGCATTGCCTCACAGAGGTGCCTTGTCGTTTAAAAATCAAAATCCTGGACATATTCAGTGACATCCATGACAGGCAGTCCCGATACTTGATCGTCTTCCCATGCCAACGAGACAGTCAATGTCCGCTTCTTCTGCTGCTACCAAACCTTTAAGCACTGCCCTGATCCTGTTGATGGCAACCGCCACCGGCCTGGCTGTCGCCAGTAACTATTACGCCCAGCCCTTGCTGCACACCATCGCCCAGCAACTGGGCTTGAGCATGAGCAGCGCCGGCACCGTGGTGATCACCGCGCAACTTAGCTACGGTGCCGGCCTGTTGTTGCTGGTGCCGCTGGGCGACCTGTTCGAACAACGCCGGCTGATCGTCAGCATGACCGTGCTCAGCGCCCTGGGCCTTTTATTGAGTGCATTCGCACCTTCGCTGCCCTGGCTTCTGGTCGGCACGGCGATGACCGGCCTGTTTTCGGTTTCCGCCCAGGTGCTGGTGCCAATGGCCGCCAGCCTGACAGACCCGCAGAGCCGGGGCCGTGTAGTGGGTACTTTGATGAGCGGCCTGCTGCTGGGGATATTGCTGGCCCGAACCGTAGCGGGGGCGCTGTCTTCGGCGGGTGACTGGCGGACCATTTATCTGGTGGCTGCAGCCTTGATGACAGTCAGCGCCATCGCCCTGTTTTGCGCGCTGCCCAACCATCACCAGAGCGCAGGCCTGAGCTACCCGAAACTGCTGGGGTCGGTGTTCAAGCTGTTTGTCGAAGAACCGGTGCTGCGCCTGCGCTCGATCCTGGGCCTGTTGACCTTCTCGCTGTTCGCCCTGTTCTGGACTCCGCTGGCCTTTTTGCTGGCCGTGCCGCCCTACAGCTACTCGGACGCGATCATCGGCCTGTTCGGCCTGGCAGGCGCTGTCGGGGCGGTGGCCGCCAACTGGGCCGGGCGCATGGCCGATCGCGGCAAAGGCCAACTGGCCACCACCGTCGGCTTGCTGGCCCTGCTGGCGTGCTGGTTGCCCATGGCGTTTGCCGGCCACTCATTGCTTGCACTGCTGATTGGTGTACTGGTGCTCGATTTTGCCGTGCAACTGGTGCACGTCAGCAACCAGAATGCGGTGTTTAAAGTCCGCCCGGCCGCCCGCAATCGCCTCAACGCCGGCTACATCACCTGCTATTTCATTGGTGGCGCACTGGGCTCTCTGGTAGGCGCGCAGACCTATCCGGTCTATGGCTGGAACGGCATTGTGATCGTCGGCGCGGCGGTGGCAACTCTGGCACTGGCGGTATGGGGCTATGCCTTGCAGCAGGAAAGCAGGCTGCAGCCCGTCGCCTAAGGGTGGTTGCGGCACTTTTCATCACCGGGCGAACTCGCTAGGATGCGTATCCCACCTGAAAACGGTCCGCCCACGCGGGCCGTCTTACTGCTTCGAGACGCCGCATGATCCCTAAAGAATCCCGTAACGAACTGGCCCTGGACACTTTCATCAAAGCGCACCCCGAGCTGCTCGAGGAGATGAAAGAACTCAGCGCTGAAGATCGACAGCAACAAATTCTCTGGGCATTCGAGAGCGCCGCCGACGATCTGGGTATTGAAGCCTGGGAGCTGGCACTGCAACTGATCGCCCGCTCGCCGCAGGAGCTCGAAGCCATGCGCCTTGAAGTCCATCAAGAAGTGGCCGAAGCCCTGGAGATGAGCTGGGAAGAATACTGCGGCTTGAATGACATCGCAGTCTGAGAGCCTCGCCAGCGGTGCAGGGTCAACCCGTCACCGCTCGTCGCTTGCATCGCACTAATCCCCCGCGCCAGCACACCAATATCAGGTACGACTCCCAACTGTCTGGAGACGCAACCATGATTAGCTCATCGATCAAAATCCTGTCGCTGGCCGCCGCACTCTGTGTGGTATCCGCCACCAGCCTGGCCGACTCCTCCACTGGCCCGACCGTGCCGATACAACCGACCGAGCCGCCCTCAGGCCAGGACGTCAAGCCCACCATCAATCTCGACTCCAAGATCCATAACGACGCCGACGTGCCTAACCATCCATCAGTTGACCCACGGGTGCAGGGCGATGACCCCGGACGTCAGGGCGGGATGAATACTGATGGCAATGGCCCGATTGGCAGTGACCCTGTTGCGCCGCCAACCACACCAAAACCCTGAACCTCCATTGCCAGCAGCAGGTCTGTAGGAGCTGGCTTTCCCGCGACGGGTTCACCCCGCGGGCTCAGGCAAAACCTGTTGCCCGCATCGCTGCAAAGCCAGACTCCCACAGGGTTTTGCAAGATTCAGGGAGTGCGGCTCAAGATTTGTGATGGGCGTCCACCAGCTTCTTGGCCATCACCAGGTGCATCTCGAGTTTGGGCAGGTATTTTTCGGCGAAGGCCTTCAATTCGGGAGAGTCAGGGTGCTTGATCTGCTGCTCGAACAACTCAATGGCCTCTTCATGGGCCTTGACCTGATTGGCGGCATAGGCGGCATCAAATGAGTCGCCTTCCTGTATTTGCAGCATCAGCTTCTTGGCCTTACCCAGGATTTGCTCGTCGGTCGAGACTTGCAGATCGTGCTTTTGCGCGAGTTCTTTCAAGTCCCGGTTGGCATCCGTATGGTCCTTGATCATCTCCACGGCGTAGCTCTCTATATCCGTTGAAGACGTTTTGCCAATCGCCATACGGCTGGTTTCAATCTCGGCTATCCCGGCCGCAGATGCCTCATCCACGAAGTTGGCCGGACTGGCTGCTACAGCGGTACCCGCCACCACCAGGGCACATGCAAGGGCACAGCCTGCGACGAAGCGTTTAGGGCCAATCAGGTGTTTCATAACGTCCTCCAGAAAAAGGCAGGTTTATTCCCTGCACTGAATCTGAAGGCCCATGACCACAAAGGTTTAGATAAAGGCTTTTTTTCTGACCGACGGGCACTACTGGCATCGCGCAGGATCAACTACGCCCCCTTTTGACCCCCATCAATGACACTGCCCAGATATTCGATACCTTCACCGACCTAGAGGTTGAATGCCCCGTGACGGGGACAAAAAATCACTACCTCCATTGCGTAACACATTGAAACAAATGCACAGTGAGACACGTCCTGCATTAGAAGCCAGCGATCACTGCCATGAAAATAATTATTAATTACATCAGAAACCGATATTGGAAGAACTGGATTCGCAAGCACAAATGCAAAGTTTCTGGCGGCCTGCATTCACTGCACAAAAGAAGCACCTTGCGTCTGGAGGAAGGCGTATCTCTGGGGCATATGATCATTGAGCCTAAAAACCTGAAGATCGGCGCCCACACCTATATCCGAAGTGATTGTGTCCTTACCGCGGTTTCCTCAATCGGCCGGTTCTGCTCTATCGGAACGGGGTGTGTCATCGGGCAAGAAAAGGGCGGGCATCCTTCCACCTGGCTCAGCTCTCATCCATTCCAGTACACCAACACAGGATTGACCTACGATCCTGAAATATCCGACGTGACCATTGGCCATGATGTCTGGATTGGTCACAGTGCGATGATCATGGAAGGCGTAACAGTTGGCACCGGAGCGATAATTGCCACCCGGTCAGTGGTTGCTCATGATGTCCCGCCCTATGCAGTAGTCGCAGGTTTACCTGCGAAAGTAGTCAAATACAGGCATACACCAGAAATGATTTCGCAATTGCTGAATAGCAAGTGGTGGGATTGTGAGATCGACTCTCTGCGAGACTTGCCGCTGAATGACCCCACTGCAGCCCTGCCAATGCTGGAGGAGCTGCGTAAAGAAAAGCCGGCTCGATATCAAGAGATTCAGGTAACGCGCAGAGGTTGCTGTGTAGTGGCCAACTAACTCCGGACACGGCGTCAAGTTTTTTGGACTACCCGTCTACCCTAGACCTCGGCCCGGGCCATATCCCGGGCTTTGTAGACCCCCTTGCCGGTGACGGTGCTCACGCAGCCGCAAAAAACAGAAAATCCCCTACCCTTTCCATATCGCCTTTTTGCAGACGCCAGAAACCACAAACCCCCGACTTTCTCTAGGAAAATCAGGGGTTTGTGTTTACTTAATGTGGCGGTGAAGGAGAGATTCGAACTCTCGATACAATTTCTTGTATACACACTTTCCAGGCGTGCTCCTTAAGCCACTCGGACACTTCACCGTATCTCTTCAAACAAGTTCTGTCTGTCGAGGCGCGCTAATGTAGTCGAAAGCTTTCGATATGACAAATGTTTTTTTCAGAATTTTCATGCGCTTACGGGATTCGCTGTTTTTCAGGTCCGGGCAGACCGGTTGCATCTGGCAAATTCCGGCCCCGGAGCTTTGCCAGGCCACGGCTGTTCGACAGGCGCGCCGCCCTCTATATAGAAGGCGCACACCATTTGCCTGACTCACCAGTCAGTCACAAGGCTTTACCTGCGCCTTGGGGCTGGGTAACGTCTGCCAACTTCTATAAAAGGAATTGCGCCATGAGTGACTTGATCTCGTATCACCTGGAAGACGGTATCGCCACCCTGACCTTGAGCAATGGCAAGGTGAATGCTATTTCCCCGGACGTGATCACTGCGTTCAATGCGGCACTGGATCAGGCCGAGCTGGATCGCGCAGTGGTGATTATTACCGGGCAGCCGGGCATTCTGTCGGCCGGCTATGACTTGAAGGTCATGACCGCCAGCCCCGAGCAGGCGATTGAGCTGGTTAGACAGGGCTCGACCCTGGCTCGCCGCTTACTGGCGCATCCCTTCCCGGTCATTGCTGCCTGCCCGGGCCATGCGGTGGCCAAAGGCGCATTTGTGTTGTTGTCGGTTGATTACCGAATCGGCGTCGAAGGCCCGTTCAGCATTGGCCTGAATGAAGTGCAAATCGGCATGACCATGCATCACGCCGGCATTGAACTGGCACGCGACCGGTTGCGCAAATCGGCATTCCATCGTTCGGTGATCAACGGTGAGATGTTCAATCCCCACAGTGCGGTAGACGCAGGCTTCCTCGATCAGGTAGTCAAGCCCGAAGAACTGAGGACCGCCGCCCTGGAAATGGCGCGCCAGCTGAAGAAGATCAACATGAAGGCGCACAAGAACACCAAGCTCAAAGTGCGCAAAGAACTGCTGGAGACTCTGGACAAGGCGATCGAAGAAGATCAGCTTCACCCCCTCTGACCCTGCCCCGGTAATCCGGTCCCGATTGCAGCCAGCAGTCGGGATGGCTCCCCCCGCTAAAACCCGTCAACACCTCTGGCCCGCGCTTGAGCCCTCTCGCTGAAACAAATACTTAAACATCAGCAATCTCCCAGGTGTATCGGGGTAATTGCTGAATACAGTGCACATCCGTACACTGCGCCAAATTTTGTTTTAGCGAGCCTGTAAATGCTACTTTCGATACGTATGTTGTTGATGAGCCTGCATTTTATGATCGCTGGCGTGCTCGGTGTATTGCTCGGAATCTGTCGCCCGTTCAACCCGGACAACAGTCGGTTGTGCGCGCGTCTTTATGCGTGGCCTTCGAAATGGATCCTGGGCTACAGGCTCAAGGCCGAGGTTGGTCCATTGATGGACAAGCCCCAGAGCTGCGTGATAGTGGCCAACCACCAGTCCAACTATGACTTGTTCGTGTTCGGCAATGTGGTGCCGAAGCGTACTGTGTGCATCGGTAAAAAAAATCTGAAATGGGTGCCTCTGTTCGGCCAGTTGTTCTGGCTGGCGGGCAATGTATTGATTGATCGGGGCAATGCACAAAAAGCCCGTCAGTCCATGCTCACCACCACCCGCACCCTGCAAGAAAAAGACACTTCGATCTGGGTCTTTGCAGAGGGTACGCGCAACTTCGGCAAAGCCCTGCTGCCCTTCAAAAAAGGCGCGTTCCAGATGGCGATCAGTGCCGGCGTGCCAATTGTGCCGGTGTGCGTCAGCACTTATAGCCAGCACTTGAAGCTCAATCGCTGGCACAGTGCCGATATTGAGATCCGTTCATTGCCCCCGATTCCAACTGCCGGGCTGACCCTGGAAGACATGCCGGCCCTGATGGAACAGTGCCGCGAACAAATGCGCGAGTGCATTGAGGCGATGGACCGTGAACTGCTGGCACAGCAAAACCACCGCCTGCCACCCATGGCCGGGGGTAAAACACCGGCATCCAACCCGAACCTCTGAACGTTTCTGGCCTCAAAGCAGGGCATTGCACGCTAAGCTGCATCTTCGTGCCATAACCCTTTGAAGAAGAAGCGATAAGAACTATGGGGAGAGTTGTTGCTGCCGCGGTTTACAGCGCAGGCAAAAAAGTCACCGACATCACTCTGGACGAAGGCAGCGGCTGGGCTGAAAAGCCCGGTCACTTCGTCTGGATCGGCCTTGAGCAACCGGACGCGCAAGAGCTGAGTAACTTGCAGCGCCAGTTTCATCTACATGAACTGGCCATTGAAGACGCCCTGGAACAACACAGTCGGCCCAAGCTGGAGACCTTTGGCGATGCGCTGTTCATCGTCATCTACTCGCCGATTCGCCATGAAGGCAAACTGGACTTCGTCGAAACCCATATCTTTGCCGGCAATGGCTACATCATTACCTGCCGCAATGGTCACTCCGCGTCTTATCGGGCGGTACGCCAGCGCTGTGAGGCCCGCCCGCTGCTGCTGGATCATGGCGAAGATTTTGTGTTGTATGCCTTGCTCGATTTCGTTACTGAAAGCTATCAGCCCGTCAGTGAAGCCATTCACGCTGAAATCGATCAGCTCGAACGCAACATCCTGGGCAATGCACTCAACGAAGCCGATATCCTGCATTTGCATGCACTGCGCCGCGATGTTCTGCGCTTACGCCGCTATGTGGCGCCCATGGTCGAAATCAGTGAAGAGTTACAGCGCCTGACCTTTCCGTTTATCGACAAGAACATGCGTCCGTACTTTCGCGATGTGCAGATCCACGTTACCCGGCAAATGGAGGACCTGACCACCCTGCACGACATCGCCACACAAACCATTGAAATTGTCGTACTGCTGGAGTCTTCACGGCAAAGTATCGTGCAGCGCAAATTTGCCGCCTGGGCAGCCATTCTGGCGTTCCCGACAGCAGTGGCAGGTATCTACGGGATGAACTTCCAGAACATGCCGGAGCTGAGCTGGCACTACGGTTATTTCGGCGTGTTGGGGTTTATCACCCTGGGCGTTGCAGGGCTGTGGACGAGCTTCAAGCGTTCTGGCTGGCTGTAAGACGAGCTGAACTGCAGGAGCGAGAGAGGCTCGCCCCTGCAAGTCTTCACACCTGGGTCTGAGAGTTGTGCGAAACAAATCGCATCATCCACTCGGCAACCGTTCGGCCATGATGCTCTTGTTCCAGGCTGCTGATTCCGCTGCTGTAGATCTGCTCGCCCAGGCTCTCCTGGCGCAAGTTGAGCAATGCCCGCGAGTAGTCATGTATGAACTCGGGATGCCCCTGAAAGCACAACACCTGATCGTTGATGTGATAGGCGGCAAACGGGCAAAAATCGCTGGAGGCGATTACCGTGGCGTTCTCCGGCAAGGCCGTGACCTGATCCTGATGGCTGATCAGCAATGTGAGGTCTTCGACAACCGGGCTCATCCACGGTGCTTTGGCCGCCAGCTTGTACTGATGGGTGCCAACTCCCCAGCCCTGGGTGGCCCGCTCACTCTTGCCGCCCAGCAGCAACGCCAGCAGCTGGTGACCGAAACAGACGCCGAGCAATTTATCGCCACGCTCATAACGGCTCAGCAAATAGCTTTTCAGTGTCTGGATCCAGGGATCGGTGCCGAATGAATCCGCCTTGCTGCCGGTAACCAGATAGGCATCAAAGCTTTGATCGTCAGACGGATATTGGCCATTCATCACGTTAAAAATACTGAATTGCGCAGCAATGGGCTGTTGCGAGAACAGGTGTTTGAACATCTGCCCATAGCCTTGATATTGATCAACAAACTCTGGACGCAGAATGTCGGTTTCCAGAATGCAGATGCGTAGCGACATAAAAGTACCTGGCACGATAAAGGCAATAGAGGTGATGGCAACTCGATAGAGCCTGCCTTGAAAGGGTATTTCAAGGCAAGCCCTGAACGCTGACTAACTACCGGAAAGCTGCCGCCCTGCAAACCGGAGCCGAATCTGCGCAGCGATAGGGCCACCGACAACCTCCCTGACGAACGGTAGGGCACTAATAATTAGTGGGCCTCAAGGGGCCATTGCGTCTAGCCATGGGCTGACAGAGAGGGTACGGCAAGCTTAATAGCGTTTTAGAAACCTAATGCACTTGGATGATGTGAAAGGGTTCTAAGCCATATGTTATGTGGACTCTAAGGTTAACTCAGTCGAGGGATACGGCGCCTTGTTCAGCACTTGCGCCGTGGTCTTTCAACATTGCCGCTCAGGAATAACAAAAAAAGGCAGACCGCCATGTTTAAATATACGAAAGTACGTCAGGCCGGACTTATTCTCTTTGCCACGACCTTACTCTTGATTTTACCCAATCTCACCAGGGTAATCGGCTAAGGTATCGCCTTCAGTTCGGGCCAGTGGCACCCAGGCCATCGATCACAACAGAACAGCATCCCCATTGAAATTACTGACTCTCTTCCTGGTTTACTTACTCAGCCTGCCGGCTGGCGCGGCCCAACTCACACTCGACCTGGGCAACGCCAGCCGCAGCTGGCAAACCGCCGAGCTGTTGCAGCATCCGGCGACGCAAACCCTGCATATCACTGATGATGTTGCATACAGACGCAACATGACCTACCGCGCTATTCCCCTGGCCACCCCGCTCCAGGGCATCAAGCCTGATGACCACCTGCAAGCGATCGCTCTGGACGGGTTTGCTGCGGAGCTGGCCGCCGGACCGCTGCTAAGCCGCAGCGGCGCCAGAGCCTGGCTGGCAATTGAAGATCCGGCTCAGCCCTGGCCACCGCTGGGTAAGGACAAACCGAGTGCGGGACCGTTCTATCTGGTATGGACCGACCCTCAGGCCAGCCATATCAGCCCCGAACAATGGCCTTTTCAAGTGGCCAGTTTCAAACGCCAACCGCCGGTTGCCGAACGCTTTGCGGCCCTGCTGCCAGACCCGGCACTGCCCACGGACTCTCCGATCAATCAGGGGTTTGCACTGTTTCAAAAAAACTGCCTGGCGTGCCATCGTCTAAATGGTGCGGGCGATGCCCAATTCGGCCCCGACCTGAACATTCCGTACAACCCCACCGAGTACTTCGCAGCAGACTTTCTCAAGCGCTATATCCGCGACCCGCAAAGCCTGCGGCACTGGCCACAGGCACGCATGCACGGCTTCTCGGCCAGTGTGTTACCCGACAGTGAGCTGGACATGTTGATCCGCTATTTGCAGCATATGGCTACGCGCAAGGTGAATGGCCAGGCCTGAGCGGGAATATACAGTCTGCAAAAACCAGAACGGCCAGCCCTGAGGCCAGCCGTTGACTCTTTCAACTTGATTCAATTGAGCAGGCCACGCACCTCCTGCTTGACGCCCCAGCCTTCAATGATCCCGCCCAGGGGGACAACCACTGCTTCGAAGTCCTGCTCAAAATCACCAATGCCACCATAGGTGGCGTACATCACTTTGCTCAATTCCAGATGCCAGGCACCGTCATCCCGCACGTTGATCTGGGCATTCAGGGATTCACCACAAAATTTGCCTGCCGCTCTGCGCGCCCGCTCCTCGTCCGGGAAAATGGCGTAGAACTCGATGGGATGGATGCGGGAAAAATCAAAACCGCCTTCTTTCATGCGGCGCAGCACATAGCTGCTGAGGTCTTCTTGATGGGCTGTGCTCATGAAACGTCCTCCTCGCAATGGATAGACATTCAGCGCTCCCTGACCGGCAACAGGTTGGCCATGACAGAGAGTGTTAAGCATGTAGCGAACAAGATCAGAGCCAGTCGATTACTTCGCTGGTCTGGATGCAGAGTAGCCCCAGCGCGCAATGACTGCCAAGAGGGAAGCCGTGAAATCGGAGATTTTTTTTGTCTGCCAAAGACTTGCGTGACCTGGCCCGGCAGCTGGACAGATGCGCTGTCCAGATGCCGGGCCAAACAGATATCAGAGTGCTGATTACTTCTCTGCACGCTCACGCAGCGCCTTGAGGGTATTGAACGGGGCATCGACCACAAACTTGTTGGCCAGCCATGAAGGCACGCTGCCGCCCGGCTCGGTGTGCACCTGATAGGTGACTTCTGTCAGATTGTCGCCTTTGGGTACCAATTTCCAGAAACCGTCGACCTGAGCGACCCGAACAAAGCCCTTTTCTTCAGGAATGTACTTCGGCAAACCCTTCAGGGTGCGGGTCAAGGTGCCATCCGCTGCCACATTCGTGGTCACCAGCAGTACCGAGTCACGGGGGGTCACGGGCCAGGGGGTATTGAACTGGGTATAGGTCCAGCTCTGATCGCCCTCATGCTTGAGCAGCTTTTGCGTTTTGCACTCGTGAATCCAGGCACAGGCACTGGCCACGTCTTCTTGCAAAGCACTGATTTTGGCAAGTGGCGCCTTGATGGTGGTTACCCCTTGGTAGGCCTTGTATTGAGACCCGGGAACTTCACTCAGCGAGACCTTGATCCCGTCTTCATTTTTCGCCACCTTCCAGTCTTCTGCCTGGGCCACGCCCGCCAGCAAAACAGTCAAACCGCATGCCAATGCCACTCTATGCAACGAACCCATTGTCTTATTCCTTATTGTTGAAGGTCTGTTCACTGAACAAAAACACACTAAGCCGCTGTCATGCGCTCCCACCAACCTATCAGCTTGATCGCTTCTTCCCGATTGCTGCCACACACCTCGATGTCGGCCTGAAAAGCGCCACATACGGCCGGACGTTCGGGCTGGCCGAACAAACCGCACAAGTAGTCGACAGAAAGATGCAGACAGCGTTCCCCCGCAGGTTTGCCATGGGGCATGCCGGGCAGCGGAGTACTGATGGAGGGGGCGATGCAGCAAGCGCCACAGCCTTCACGGCAGTTCATGACAGTAGCTCCTGATTCGGGGCAAAGTGTGTTGATGACAAGGGATATTACTCGCTGGAACGGGCGTTTGAAATTGACCGTTCAGCAGAAATGGCTGTGACCGGGCAGTCAGTTTGCAAGCCGGCCGCAATGGAATGGAAGGTTGAGCTGCAGGCACTTATTGTTTGAATTCAAAATCCAGCGCCGCGCCCTCAATCTCGCTCTGCCGCGCTTCGTTGCGCAATTGCAGACCCATTTCATTGCTGAGCAAGCGCCCGTTCAATTGAAAAGGGCTTTCCTGTTCCGGCTTTTCGCCAAACATGTTCGGCAGCAGCGGCTTGTGCGCAGGCATTGCAATGGTACCCAGAGGCCGCAGCTGGCGGACCATCTCGGGAGGCAAGCTCAAGTCAAGTTTGGCAGAGGGCAGAGGCTTTTTCGCAATCTCGTGGGCAGAGCTGGATTTGCTCGCGATGGGCGCGCGTTTCTTTGCCGGTGCTTGCCTGGCAGCCACAGGTTTTTCCCTGGAACTGGCAGTGTGCGACTTGGCAGTGACTGTTTCTGGCTGCGACTGAACGGCTGTAGCAGCGCCAGCATTGAACGCCGTCAGCACACCCATCAATATAAGCCCCACACAGAATGTCGCTTTCATAACTCCACAGCTTTAACGGTTTAGGCGCATATGCTGGCGCTTTAGCACCAGAGTGACAAGTCCAAAGTATCCCAATGGTTGTATCCGCCGTCGCTCAGCTCCTCAGTAGAGGCTTGCCGTTTCCAGGCAAAGCTGGCTGGCAAGCATGCCCAGGGTCATCAGCGCCCGCTCGGCCTCGCGGTTCCAGGGTATGGCGCAGTTCAGACGTATACAGTGATTGAACTGCTCGGTATTACTGAATATCAGCCCCGGGGCAATACTGATGCCCTGTTGCAACGCCCGGACATGCAGCTCCTGGGTATTGACCCGGCCCGGCAAGCTGACCCACAAAATGAAGCCGCCACTGGGGCGCGACATTTGTGTTCCTTCCGGAAAGTGCTGCTGAACGGCCAGCTGGAACGCGCTGAGGTTCTTACGGTATTCCTGGCGGATAAACCGCAAATGGCGATCGTAACCGCCGTTTTCAAGATAGGCCGCTACCCCCATCTGCGTGACACTGCACGCCGAATGAGTGGTGAAGGTTTGCAGGCGCTGGATTTCCTGTTGATATTTGCCGGCGATCATCCAGCCGATTCTCACACCCGGCGACAGGGTTTTAGAGAAACTGGAGCAGTAAATCACCCGATCCAGACGGTCGTAGGCCTTCAAGGCTTTGGTGCGACCGACTTCAAACATCAGTTCGCCATAAATATCATCTTCAACAATCTGAATATCAAAATCCGAGGCCAGGCGCAGCAACTGCTTCTGCCGCTCTTCGGGCATGGTGCCACCCAGCGGGTTGCTCAGGCGCGTGGTCAGGACCAGAGCCTTGATCGACCATTGATTGGCCGCCAGCTGCAGAGCTTCGAGGCTCATGCCGGTGGCCGGATCGCTGGGTATTTCGATGACCTTCAGACCCAGAAGATCGGCAAGCTGCAGCAAGCCGTAATAGGTCGGTGACTCGGCCGCAATCAGGTCCCCCGGGCGGGTCAGCGTGCGCAGCGACATTTGCAGGGCATCGACACAACCGTGGGTGATGATCACCTCCGAGGGGTCAACCACCACCCCGGCGTCGCGCATGCGGATCGCGACCTGGCGGCGCAGCGGCTCAAAGCCCGGACTGAACATGTAGCTGAACGCCCGAGGGCTGTGGAAACGCGTGACCTTGGCCAGTTGCTGATGCAATGCCCGCACCGGCAAGTAGTCGACACTCGGTACCGCGGCCCCCAGTGGAAACACCCCTTCGCGACGTGATTCGACCAGCACTTGCTGAATGATGCTGCTGCGCGTCACCAGCCCCGGACGTTCGACCCGGGCTATATCGGGGGTAGGCGCCGTCAAGGCGGGAGTCTGGTGTACGTAATAGCCGGATTGCGGACGCGCCCTGATCAAGCCCTGATCTTCAAGGTTGGCATAAGCCTGCAACACCGTCGCGTGACTGACATTGAGCTGCGAACTCATCTTGCGCACCGAAGGTACTCGTTCGCCCGGCTGATACACGCCGCGCCGAATATCTTCAGCCAACTGCTGAGCGATACGTTGATAGAGCAAAAGGTTGGTCATGTCGCAGCACTCGATGTTCAGGCATTATTTTTATGAAGAGCATGTTCTTGAGAGCAATAACCGAAACAGTTTAGAAGTGTACGGGCACAGTTGTCACCCACCTCAGCAGTACAGTGGGCTAAAGGCTTAACTGTATGGGTACAGGTTGGCGAAGGGAAAGGAGGTGCGAGCGCATTGCTCGCCACTGCAGTGGACTGCGACAGGGCCCGCAGGCCCCTCAGGATCGGGGCTGCCACGCAGGCCGTCGCAGCCTGCGGCAACGGCTATCGGGTATGCGGGGAATTAGCGGGCAGCGCCAAGTTGACCTTTTTCGTCAGAGAAGACGATTTCAACCCGACGATTTTGTGCACGACCACGTTCGGTGGCGTTCACGTCCACCGGATACTGATCGCCGTAGCCTTCCACCTGGATACGTTTGTCGTCGATCCCCAGGTCGATCAATACATCCGCCACCGCCTGCGCCCGTGCCAGGGACAATTTGAGATTGTCGTCCCGGCCGCCCGTGCTGTCGGTGTAGCCCTCGATACGTACGACGCGCTTGGGGTTCAGTTGCAGAAACTGCACCAGTTTGAGCACTGTACGGTTCGCCGAATTTTTCAGGTCGGCTTCGCCGGTATCGAACAACACGTCGCCCAGGGTCATCACCAACCCCCGGTCAGTCTGAGTCGTGGCCAGGCTGATGATCTGTTCTTCCAGCCACTGCCCCTGCTGCTGGACACTCAACAGCTTGGCCTCACGCAGTGCCAGTTGCAGACGCTGGCGTTCCAGTTCCAGCTTGGCAGCCCGCTCTTCGTTGAGTACTTGCTGGGTATGCTCGCGGGCGATTTCACTGTAACGCTGGCTCAGGTAGGCGTAATGCTCCACATCGTCACCACTGCCCCAGTAAGAAGACAAACGATCCGCCCGCGCCAGGGACTCGCCGGCGCGAATCACATCTTTGGGTGCAATGCGCAGCACGTTGCTGTCTTCTTTGACTGTCTGAAAATCGCTGGCGGCCTGTTGCAGGGCCTGATCACTGTTGTGATGCCCGGCGCAACCGGCCAGAGCCATGCTACCCGACAACAACACACCACTGAAAACTGCGGACTTGAGACTCATTGGGCCTCCGCCAGTTGCTTGCGTAAACGCGCGATACGGGTGTTGAGCACGTTCAACTGCTCCTGGCTTTTTTGCGTCAGAACGCGGGCTTCGGCCAATCGCGCATCAAGCTCGGCCTGTTCTGCCTGCATGCGCGCATCTTTGTAGGACCCATCGAGCATGTCTGCCCGGGCCTGAGCCAACTTGCTTTCGGCCTGTTTGAGTTCAGCTGTATCGTCGGCGCTGACCCCCACTGCCCTGGCTTGTTCAAGGGCTTGCTCGGTCAGACGCAATTGTTCATTCGGCACCGGATCGGCTGCACAACCCGCCAAAGCCGTAACGGCCAGGGCGACGAAAAAA
Source organism: Pseudomonas sp. TMW22089 (assembly GCF_022496645.1). Lineage (NCBI taxonomy): Bacteria > Pseudomonadati > Pseudomonadota > Gammaproteobacteria > Pseudomonadales > Pseudomonadaceae > Pseudomonas > Pseudomonas sp. TMW22089. The sequence continues at coordinate 226,411 of NZ_SCFG01000005.1, read as the reverse complement.
GGTCGCAATGTCACTAAGAATTCCTACTGTTTTGGGGCGCTAAGCGGTTGTTGCAGCTGGGCTTTCCACCGCTCCAGATTGCGTTGCAGTGCAGCCTCGGCCAGGCCGGAGGCGGGCAATTCTGTCATCTTTTTGGCGAGCTGTCCGCGCAACCATGGGTCATTGCAGGCAGAGTCATGGGATATCGCCAAAAACAGTCCCGGCTGATCGATCGGCTGTGGGTGCGCCATCACGTCATCGGCAATGCCCAGGGTTTGAGCCGTAGCCATACCGGCATAGCGACCGGCCAGCACATACTCGACCTGCCCGAGCAGCAGCTTCTGGAAAGCCGCCGTCAGTCCGGGCTCGGGCTTGAGGGTTAACTGGTGCAGGGCAAATGTATCAAAGGCCTCTGTGGTACGGGCTTTTTCCGAAATGGCCCCTGCATGTCCGCTCAGGTCTGCCGGTGTTTCGTAGGCCAGCGCCGAATCTTTACGGGTCCAGACCAAATAATCGTTACGCATCAGTGGCGGGTGGATGTAGTCGAGTGAAGAGAGCCCGGCCACTGTCAGCGGCGCATCCAGCAGCATGTCCATACGCCCGGTTTTGACTTCGTCCTGAGCCTGGGAACGCTTGCCGCCATACAGCACTTCAACCTTGATCCCCAGCTCCTGGCCCGCTTGCACCATCAGGTCGGCACTGGCACCGATCAAGTGCGCCGGGTTGCCAGGATCACGCCACAGATAAGGCGGCGCATCCGGGCTGCCGGTCACGATCAGGCGTTCACACTTGCCCGCGGCCTCAGACAGCAGGGGCAACAATACCAACCCGAGCAACAACCTGCGGATCTGACGCACATCCATAACCCTGCACTCCACGCACTCAATTCTGACGCATAAAAAAACCCGATCACACGGACTGCAAAGAACAGGCAAACACAGCGTGCTTGGCCCTTCCCCGCAGCCCGCGTGACCGGGCTCTTTATAAGTGAAGCAACTGGATTAAACCAGCTTCTCCAGCTCAGGTACTGCTTCGAACAAGTCCGCAACCAGACCGTAATCGGCCACCTGGAAGATCGGCGCTTCTTCGTCCTTGTTGATCGCAACGATCACTTTGGAGTCTTTCATACCGGCCAGATGCTGGATCGCGCCGGAGATACCGACCGCGATGTACAGCTGTGGCGCAACGATTTTGCCGGTCTGGCCGACCTGCATGTCGTTCGGTACGAAACCTGCGTCAACTGCCGCGCGGGAAGCGCCCACTGCAGCGCCCAGCTTGTCAGCCAGGGTGTACAGCAGTTTGAAGTTGTCGCCGTTCTGCATGCCACGACCGCCGGAAACGACGATTTTGGCAGCTGTCAGTTCCGGACGATCCGACTTGGCAAGCTCTTCACCAACGAACGACGAAATGCCTGCATCGTGCACTGCTGCAACCGCTTCAACGGCTGCCGAACCACCCTGGGCCGCAACCGGGTCGAAACCGGTGGCACGCACGGTGATCACCTTGACTGGCGCAGTGGACTGCACGGTGGCAATGGCGTTACCGGCATAGATCGGACGGGTGAAGGTATCAGCGCTTACAACCGAGATGATCTCGGAGATCTGGTCAACGTCCAGCTGCGCAGCAACACGCGGCAGGATGTTTTTACCGTTGGAAGTAGCGGCAGCCAGGATGTGGCTGTAGCCCTTGCCCAGCTCGGCTACCAGCGGAGCAACGTTTTCCGGCAACTGATGGGCGTAAGCCGCGTTGTCAGCCACCAGCACTTTAGCCACACCGGCAATTTGCGCAGCAGCTTCAGCCACAGCACCAATGCCCTGGCCTGCAACCAGAACGTTGATCTCGCCACCGATTTTTGCGGCAGCGGCTACGGTGTTCAGCGTGGCCGGAGCCAGCGCCTTGCCATCATGTTCTGCGATTACCAAGATAGTCATGATTAGATTACCTTCGCTTCGTTTTTCAGTTTCTCGACCAGTTCAGCCACCGACTTGACCTTGATGCCGGCGCTGCGTGCCGCCGGCGCTTCAACTTTCAGGGTCTTGTTGGTCGAAGCGGTCGAAACGCCCAACGCCTCTGGCGTCAGCACTTCAAGCGGCTTCTTCTTGGCCTTCATGATGTTTGGCAGGGACGCATAACGCGGCTCGTTCAAACGCAGGTCGGTGGTGACGATGGCCGGCAAGCTCAGCGAAACAGTTTGCGCGCCGCCGTCAACTTCACGGGTAACGGCAACCTTGTCGCCCGCCACTTCAACTTTGGAAGCGAAGGTGCCCTGACCGTAGCCGGTCAACGCAGCCAGCATCTGGCCGGTCTGGTTGTTGTCGCTGTCGATGGCCTGTTTGCCCAGGATCACCAGTTGCGGCTGTTCCTTGTCGACCACGGCCTTGAGCAACTTGGCCACGGCCAGCGAGGTCAGGTCTTCGGCAGATTCGACGAGGATGGCGCGATCGGCACCCAGAGCCAGCGCGGTACGCAGCTGTTCCTGAGCCGTGGTCGGGCCGATGGAGACGACGACGATTTCAGTCGCAACACCTTTCTCTTTCAGGCGTACGGCTTCTTCCACAGCGATTTCGCAGAAGGGGTTCATCGACATCTTGACGTTGGCGAGGTCAACGCCGGAGTTGTCCGCTTTGACGCGAACCTTGACGTTGTAATCGACCACTCGTTTGACAGCTACAAGAACCTTCATGGATTCCTCGTTACTCTCCGGTGAAAAGAAAGTCGCCTAGGCGAACCTGGCGGTTGATGCTCATCGCATAGGTTCTGCTGAAGCTTCGTTGTGGCCACGACGATAGTTCACAACGAAGCGTCAACAGACCCTGGGGCACCTCCAAAGATCGTTGCTGTGCCCTTCTTATAGAAAGAATGACGAGCGCCAAATTCTTCCCTTGCGAGCGTCTCTGCGGGGTGACTAGCAAGTCATCCACCAAAAGGACGTGTAAACTCCGCTCAAAAAATGGCAGGCTCCTACAGGCTCGTGCCTGGCCCTGTCTTTAGAGGTGCTCTTGAAACCAATAATCAGCCTACGGCGAGCGCAAAACCGACCGTATCTTGACCGGAACGCCTTTTGCGGTCAATACAGCAAATCCGCCACTTTTGAGCCGTGCTTCTTTGATTTGTCTGGCCTGCAGCAGATTCAAACAAACGTTTGTATTGGACCCTGCTAGTGGTGTAGATATAATGCCGCCCCTAGAGAGAGCGGCGCGTCATCCATTGCTTCTTCCGCACGCGGCGCAGGGAATAATGGATGAAGTGCCAAACCTCCAATTAGAAAAATACCGTTGAGCCTTGAGTAGGAGAGAACCTGTGGAACGCGAATACATGGAATTCGACGTGGTCATCGTCGGCGCCGGCCCTGCCGGTTTGTCCGCCGCCTGCCGTTTAAAGCAGAAGGCCGCCGAAGCCGGTAAAGAAATAAGCGTCTGCGTGGTTGAAAAAGGCTCCGAAGTCGGTGCTCACATTCTGTCCGGTGCAGTGTTCGAACCCCGTGCCCTGAACGAATTGTTCCCGGACTGGAAAGAACTGGGTGCTCCTCTCAACACCGCGGTCACCCGCGACGATATTTATGTACTGCGCAGTGACAGCACCGCAACCAAGGTGCCTGACCTGTTTGTGCCTAAAACCATGCACAACGAAGGCAACTACATTATTTCCCTGGGCAACCTGTGCCGCTGGATGGCACAACAAGCCGAGAACCTGGGTGTGGAAATCTACCCGGGCTTCGCTGCCCAGGAAGTCCTGTTCGATGAGAACAACGTAGTTCGCGGGATTATCACCGGTGACCTGGGTGTTGACCGTGAAGGCAACCCGAAAGAAGGCCTGTACACCCCCGGCATGGAACTGCGCGGCAAGTACACCCTATTCGCGGAAGGCTGCCGCGGCCACCTGGGCAAGCAACTGATCGAGCGCTACAAGCTCGACAGCGAAGCCGATACCCAGCACTACGGCATCGGCCTCAAGGAAATCTGGGAAATCGACCCGGCCAAGCACCAGCCAGGCCTGGTGGTTCACACTGCCGGCTGGCCGCTGGACATCATCAGCAGCGAAAACACCGGGGGTTCGTTCCTGTACCACCTGGAAAACAACCAGGTAGTGGTGGGTCTGATCGTAGACCTGTCCTACAGCAACACCTTCCTGTCGCCGTTCGATGAGTTCCAGCGCCTCAAGCATCACCCGGTACTCAAGCAGTATCTGGAAGGCGGCAAGCGCATCAGCTACGGCGCCCGCGCCATCTGCAAGGGCGGCCTGAACTCGCTGCCAAAAATGGTCTTTGACGGTGGCGCACTGATTGGTTGCGATCTGGGCACCCTGAACTTCTCCAAGATCAAGGGCAGCCACACCGCAATGAAGTCCGGCATGCTCGCAGCCGAGGCGGTGGCTGACTCCCTGCTCGGTGGCTCCGAGGGCGGTGATGCACTCAACACTTATGTTGAAGCCTTCAAAGCCAGCTGGTTGTTCGACGAACTGTTCGCCAGCCGTAACTTTGGCCCGGCACTGCACAAGTTCGGCCCTATTGTGGGGGGTGGTTTCAACTGGCTCGACCAGAACATCTTCGGCGGCAAACTGCCGTTTACCCTGCACGACACCAAGCCGGACTATGCCTGCCTGAAGCTGGCCAAAGACTGCAAGCAGATCGCATACCCGAAACCGGACGGCAAACTCAGCTTCGACAAACTCAGCTCGGTGTTTATCTCCAGCACCAACCATGAGGAAGAGCAGCCGTGCCACCTCAAGTTGCGCGATGCGAGCATTCCGATCAACGTCAACCTGCCGCTCTACGACGAGCCTGCCCAGCGTTACTGCCCGGCCGGGGTGTATGAAGTGATCACTCAGGAAAGCGGCGAGAAGCGTTTTCAGATCAACGCGCAAAACTGTGTGCACTGTAAAACCTGCGACATCAAAGACCCGTCGCAGAACATCACCTGGGTCACCCCGGAAGGTGGCGGCGGCCCGACTTACCCGAACATGTAAGTCGTTTATCGCCCACTAAAAAGGCTCCCCCGGGAGCCTTTTTAGTGGGCGATAAACAGCAAAAACCCTGCAGGAGCGAGCTTTGAGGGCGCCGAAGAGCTCGCGAGCAAGCTCGCTCCTACAGAGGAATGTGCAGATGCGCTTTAGCTCCCCCCATCTTCATGCCCGCTCGACCACCTGCAACACCATACAAATCAAAACCGACTCCCCCCCCTGTAGGAGCGAGCTTGTCTCGCGAGCTTTGAAGGCGTGGAAGAGCTCGCGAGCAAGCTCGCTCCTACAGAGGAATGTGCTAGCTCCCCACATCTTCATGCCCGCTCGACCACCTGCAAAACCACACAAATCAAAATCGCCCCCCCCCCCTGTAGGAGCGAGCTTGTCTCGCGAGCTTTGAAGGCGCTGAAGAGCTCGCGAGACAAGCTCGCTCCTACAGAGGAATGTGCAGATGCGCTTTAGCTCCCCGCATCTTCATGCCCGCTCGACCACCTGCAGCACCACACAAATCAAAATCGACACAACCCCTGTAGGAGCGAGCTTGTCTCGCGAGCTTTGAAGGCGTGGAAGAGCTCGCGAGACAAGCTCGCTCCTACAGAGGAATGTGCAGATGCGCTTTAGCTCCCCACATCTTCGTGCCCGCTCGACCACCTGCAGCACCATACAAATCAAAACCGACACAACAGCTTGTCTCGCGAGCTTTGAAGGCGTGGAAGAGCTCGCGAGCAAGCTCGCTCCTACAGAGGAATGTGCAGTTGCGCGTCAGCAGCCCGCGCCTTCATGCCCCGGGCTGCGCTCGAAGTAGCGTTTGTACTCGCGACTGAACTGCGAGGTGCTTTGATAGCCAACCCTCTCTGCTACCTGTGCCACTCCCAGCCCTTCGCTCAGCAGCAACTGCTGGGCCCGCAACAGGCGCAGGCGTTTGAGGTACTGCACCGGCGACAGCAAGGTACTGCGCTTGAAATGCTCATGAAAGGTGGACGCGCTCATATTGGCGCAGCGGGCCAGCGTCTCGACATTCAACGGTTCGGCAAAGTGCTCGTGCAAGTGACTCAGCGAGGCGGCCACCCGGGCGAATTGCCCCTGTTGCTCGACCAGCGCCCGCAACACTCCGGCCTGGGGACCGCGCAAGGCGGCAAACAGCACCTCGCGCAATCGCGCACGACCCATGATCCGGCACTCAAGCGGGTCATGCAGACACCGCAACAAGCGCTCCACAGCCTGGCGCATTTCCTCATCCAGCACTGCCGAGGTCATGGACTCCGGAGTCTGCGCCACCGAACTGCGCTCAGGGTCCAGGCCCATGGCCAGCACCAGTTCGCCCAATACCGCACGATCAATACTGATCGCCACCCCCAGCAATGGCATGTCCTCGGAGGCGAAGGTTTCACACTCGAAAGGCACCGACAGCGCCTGTACCAGGTAGTGGCCGGCACCGTACTCCAGGGTGCGTTGCCCCAGATAGGCCAACTTACTGCCTTGGGCGATCACCATTAGACTAGGCTCATAGATCTGCGGCATCCGGGCCACGGTATTACACGCCGAGACCACCCTCACCTCAGGCATCAAGGTATGGACAAAACCCAGCCGGGTCGCCAGAGGCTTGATAAGCGATACCAGCACGGCGTTCTCATCGCGGTGACGAGTCAGAAACATGAAATAAGTTCACAAGAGGAATAGACAGCCGCATCTTCGCAGAACTGGTCATTAAAGCGACAGTTCATCCGCGTCGCCGGAGGAATAGGCATGACAGACGGAGGAATCGTCATAGTCCTGCAAGATTTGTAAGCGCAAAATTGCCCCCTGTTCACCGTTAACGCTTTTCGAGGTTCCCCATGTACAACGCCATCGGTTATGCCACACAGACACCTACCGCTCCCCTGACCCCCATGAAGTTCACCCGCCGCGATCCGCGGCCGGATGATGTGGCCATCGAAATCCTGTATTGCGGTGTTTGTCACTCCGACATTCACCAGGCACGCAACGACTGGGGCTTTGCTGTTTACCCGGTAATGCCGGGCCATGAAATTGTCGGCAAAGTTACGGCTGTCGGCGACAAGGTCACCAAACACAAGGTCGGCGATCTGGTCGGCGTGGGCTGCATGGTTGATTCGTGCCGCGAGTGTTCCGCGTGCAAAGAAGACCTGGAACAATACTGCCTTGAAGGCGCGACCATGACCTACTGCACCCCCGATCGGGTGGATGGCAGCAACACCATGGGCGGCTACTCCGACAGCATCGTGGTCAGCGAACACTTCGTGGTGCGCATCCCGGAAAAACTCGACCTGGCCAGCGCGGCCCCACTGTTGTGCGCCGGTATCACCACCTATTCGCCGCTGCAGCACTACGGTGTCGAAGCTGGCGATAAAGTCGGCATTCTGGGCATGGGCGGCCTGGGCCACATGGGCATCAAGTTCGCCAAAGCCATGGGCGCCGAAGTCACCCTGTTCACCCGTTCTGAAGCCAAGGCTGCAGAGGCCTACCGTCAAGGTGCCGACCACGTGATCGTGTCCACCGACCCGCAGCAGATGAAAGCGGCGGCTGACAGCTTCGACTTCCTGCTGGACACCATTCCGGTGCCACACGATCTGAACCCGTACCTGGAAACCCTGCGCTTTGACGGGGTACACATTCTGGTCGGTCTGATCGAACCTGTTGAGCCAGCCCTGAATGCGTTCAACCTGGTGTTCAAGCGCCGCGTACTGGCCGGCTCCCTGATCGGCGGCATTGCTGAAACCCAGGAAATGCTCGATTTCAGTGCCGAACACGGCATCACCTGCGACATCGAAATGCTCGATATCAAAAACATCAACGAAGCCTTTGAACGCGTGGTTAAAGGCGACGTGAAATACCGTTTCGTGATCGACATGAAAACCCTGAAGGCTTAAGACTCACCTTCTGTCTGTAGAAAACCGGCTTGCCATCGCTGGCAAGCCGGTTGCTGCAGTGGGGATCGGGTCAGCCGACAGCCCCGAGCTCCGCCGATATCTGCTGCGCGGCCTGGGTAACGACCGGGATCAAGCCGGTCATTTTCTCCAGTGACATATACGGCACGGTGCTGGCGATACTGATGGCAGCCACGATTTTGCGGCTGGCATCGCGTATCGGTGCAGCTACACAACGGATCGAAGGCTCGTTGTCTTCCAGGTCAAACGCATAGCCCCCCGCCACATAACTGCGCATGCGCTGTTCAAACTGTTCCCACGACACTTCCTGATGTTCCGGCCACAACGGGTTTTTGCCATCGGCAGGATGGCTGGCTTCGTACAGGCGTCGCCACTCTCCCAACGGCGCATCCAGCAACATCGCCTTGCCGATCCCGGTACGTGCCAGCGGCATGCGGTGCCCTACCCGCGAGCGCATCTCCGGGCCATTGCGCCCCGGATTTTTATGCAGGTACAGCACCTCGTCGCCTTCGCGCACCGCCAAATGGATGGTATCGCCGGTCAGCAACGACAACTCATCCAGGTACGGCCCGGCCAGCGTCACCAGCGGCACCTCTTCCCGGGCCTGAAACCCCAGTTCGATCAACTTGGGCCCGAGCAGATAACCCACTTGCGGCAACACCCGCAGGTAACGCTCGTCCACCAGGCAACTGGCCAGGCGATGGGTCGTGCTGCGCGTCGTGCCTATCGCCCGGGCGATGTCTTTGAGGTCGCGCGCACCATTGGCCACGGCGTGTACCACCGCCAGACCGCGAAGTAGGGTTTGCGTGCCGGTGGGTGCAACTTTCGGGGAGTCGTCCTGCATAGCCAGCCTTTGCTTTAAGGAGAAGAACCGGGCGGCATTATGGTCGCCCGGTTGTCTGACGGCTAGGGTCTGTTGAGGTTTGCCTGTGGCCCCGCCCCTACAGTTCGATCCGCTCGACTTTGCCTACCAGCAGGATGTAGGACAGCGCACCCAGCAACGCCAGCACCGAAATGTAGGTGATGGCCGGGGCAAACGAGTCGCCGGTGGCCAGAAAACCGATCACGATCGGGGTGGTGATGGCCGACAGGTTGCCGATGAAATTGAACACCCCGCCGGTCAGTCCCAGCAGGCGGGCCGGGGCCAGGGTCGAAACCAGCGACCAGGTAATCGATGCCAGGCCGTTACCGAAAAACGCCAGCGCCAGAAACGCAATCACCAGCGGCGTCGAGTCGACAAAGTTGGCGCCGATGATTGACGTTGAAATCAACAGCCCGCCAATGATCGGCAGCTTGCGGGCAAAGCCCACGGAGTAGCCGCGACGAATCAGCCAGTCGGAGAAGAACCCTGAACACAGCACGCCCACAAACGCTGCCAGAAACGGCAAGGAAGCCAGCAAGCCGGACTTGATAAAGTCCATGCCGCGATATTTCACCAGGTAAGTGGGAAACCAGGTCAGGAAAAACCACAGCGTCGAGTTCAGGCAAAACTGCCCCAGATAAATCCCCCACAGCTTGCGCTTGCTGAGCACGATGCCCAGGTCCAGCCAACTGAACGGTGCCTTGCGCTTGGCGGTCTGGCTCTGGATATCCACCAGCCCGCCACCCTCACTGATCAGCTCGATCTCAGCCTGATTGACACCCTTGAAATCCCGCGGCTCGCGGTACACCGCGTACCAGATCACGGCCCAGATAATCCCCACCACACCGGTGCTGACAAACACCATGTGCCAACCCCACTGATGCTGCAGCCAGGCCAGTACCGGAGTCAGGAACGCCAGCCCGACAAACTGCCCCGAGGTGTAGAAACCGATGGCCGTGGCGCGCTCGCGCTCGGGGAACCAGGTGGTCACCACCCGGCTGTTGATCGGATACGCCGGCGCTTCCAGGGCGCCCACCGCCATGCGCAATACAAACAGTGCGATAAAACTGGCAGCGAAACCGAGCATCACCGTGGCCACCGACCACAGCAGCAGCGCCACGCTGTACAGGATGCGCGGCGGCACCCGGTCTACCAGCCAGCCACCGGGGATTTGCATGGCCGCATAGGTCCAGCCGAAGGCCGAAAAAATCAGCCCGACATGTACCGGATCCAGCCCCAGATCGGTGGTCAGTGCCGGCGCGGCAATCGACAGGTTGCTGCGGTCCAGATAGTTGATCACCACGGTAATGAACAGCAGGACCATGATGAAAAAACGCTTGCGGCTCGGCGTCACCAAAGACGCAGGCGCGACAGTGCTTGAAGATGACATGGGCATGCCTCTTTTTTATGGTTATTGAGGTCGTTTCAAATACAGGGTCCGACACCCCTGTGGGAGCTGGCTTGCCAGCTCCCACAGGTATTGCATCAGATCAGGGACTTACCACTCGGCAAAGCTGCCATCGGCATGGCGCCAGATCGGGTTGCGCCAGCGGTGGCCAACCAGCGCGCGCTCGCGCACGTATTCTTCGTTGATCTCGATACCCAGGCCCGGCCCATTGGGGATTTTGACGAAGCCTTTGTCGTAGTCGAACACCGCCGGATCCTTGACGTAATCCAGCAGGTCGTTGCTTTCGTTGTAGTGGATGCCCAGGCTTTGCTCCTGGATAAACGCGTTGTAGCAAACCGCATCCAGCTGCAGGCACGCGGCCAGCGCAATCGGCCCCAGCGGGCAGTGCAAGGCCAGCGCTACATCGTAGGCTTCCGCCATGTTGGCGATTTTGCGGGTTTCGGTAATACCGCCGGCGTGGGAAGCATCGGGCTGAATGATGTCGACATAGCCTTCACTGAGCACGCGCTTGAAGTCCCAGCGCGAGAACAGCCGCTCGCCCAGGGCAATCGGGGTGCTGGTCAACGGCGCCAGCTCTTTGAGGGCCTCGTAATTTTCGCTGAGCACCGGCTCTTCGATAAACATCAGCTTGTACGGGTCCAGTTCCTTCATCAGCACCTTGGCCATGGGCTTGTGCACCCGGCCATGGAAGTCCACGCCGATCCCCACGTTAGGGCCCACGGCATCCCGCACCGCGGCCACGTTGGCCAGCGCCAGATCGACCTTTTCAAAGCTGTCGACAAACTGCAGCTCTTCGGTACCGTTCATCTTTATCGCCGTAAAGCCGCGGCTGACCGCTTCTTTGGCGGCCCTGGCCGTGTCGGCCGGACGGTCGCCGCCGATCCACGAATACACACGGATCTTGTCCCGCACCTGGCCGCCCAGCAGGTCGCTGACCGACACCCCCAGCGCCTTGCCCTTGATGTCCCACAGCGCCTGGTCGATACCGGCCAGTGCGCTCATGTGCACCGCGCCGCCACGGTAAAAACCGCCGCGATAGAGCACGGTCCAGATGTCTTCGATATTGCGCGGGTCTTTGCCGATCAGGTAATCCGACAACTCATCCACCGCAGTCGCCACGGTGTGGGCCCGGCCTTCGACTACGGGCTCGCCCCAGCCGGTGACGCCTTCGTCGGTCTCGATTTTCAGGAACAGCCAGCGCGGCGGGACCAGATAGGTAGTCAGTTTGGTAATTTTCATCGTCTTGTCTCTCTTGTTCGATGGGGCGCAAGCGCCTTTCAGTCAGCCTTGCGCCGGGCATTCCAGGCCTGCACATAAGCTTTGGCGGTAACCGCCACGTCCTCGGCACTCATGCCGGGCTTGAACAGCCCCGAACCCAGCCCGAAACCGGACACCCCGGCATCAAGGAATACCTGCATGTTGTCCGGGGTAATCCCGCCGACCGGGATCAGCAAAGTTCCTGCAGGCAACACCGCCAGCCAGGCCTTGACCACGGCCGGGCCCATTTGCTCGGCCGGGAACATTTTCAGTACATCGGCACCTTCGGCCAGTGCAGCAAAGGCTTCGGTCGGTGTCGCAACTCCCGGTGACAGGTACAGACCGGCCGCCTTGGCCGCACGCAACACTTGCGGGTCACTGTGGGGCATCACAATCACCTGCCCGCCCGCCGCCTTGACCAGCTCGACCTGGGCCGGGGTCAGCACCGTGCCGGCACCGACCAGGCAGTCGGCAGGCAGGGTACTGCGCAAAATGCGGATACTTTCGTACGGCTCGGGGGAATTAAGTGGCACTTCGAGGGTACGAAAACCCGCGTCATACAGCACCTTGCCGATGGCCTGCGCCTCTTGTGGACGCAGCCCACGAAGAATGGCGATCAGTCCGTTTTTTGCCAGTGCTTGCTTGAGCATCTCAGCCCTCCAGTTGCGTGTGACGGAGTAACCCGGCGGCTTGGGCCAGGTGCCATAAACCTTGCTCGGTGGCCTGTTCAGCCAGGCGCACATCCGCGAACCCGCAGGCGGCCAGGGCCCGCTGGTAGCGTTCACAGAGTCGGGAATTGCCAATCAGGATGATCGCGGGCATCGGCGCTGCGCCTCGGCGCTCACGTACTGCGCCGCCCAACGCTGACAGCTCGTGGCCAATCAACAGGCCGGACACATAGTCGGGTTGCTGGGTGGGGCTCAACTGCCCGGTCAGCCCCAGAGTACGGGCGCTGAACAGGGTCGACAGCGGCCCGAGCCTGCCGTCGGGTGACAAGGCCACCTGTACGCCGCGATCAAAGGCTGCTGGATCAAACTGCTCGGAGCGCTGTTGGGTGCGCCCCAGAATTGTGTGTTCACAGACGGCGGCGTAAAGCTCGCCGGTCATGAAGGTATCGAAGTGCACAAGATTGCCGTCCTGCACCTGCACCCATTTGGAGTGGCTGCCGGGCAAGCCGATCAAGCAGTCGTTGAGTTGCGGGAAACTTTGCAATACCCCCAGCACCTGGGTTTCTTCGCCGCGCATCACATTGGGCAAGGCTGAACGCTGGATGACACCCGGCACGATATGCAGGTCGACACCGCGCACGCTGCGTACTCTCTGCAAGGCCGTGCCCAGGGCATTGAGGCTGGCCGGGGTTTCCCGGTAAGGCGCTTCGCACCAGCCCTGGGCACTGCCGACCATGCCACAGGCAATCACCGGCACTCCCGGGTTGGCATCCAGCCAGTCGCCGCAGGCATCGTCGAACGCCAGCTCAAAGCCGTCAGCGCACCACTGGCCTGCGACCAGCCGGGCAGTGCCGGGCAACTGCATGATGCCGCAGGCCAGGGTGCGCACTTTCAGCACCTGGCCGGTGGATCCGAGTAAATACGCACGAAGGGAAGTTGTCCCCCAATCGAGGGCGATCAATTGCGCCTGCATCGCTTCACCTGTTTTGTTTTTAGCAGTGAATGCTGTGAATCAGTGCAGGCGACTATAAACCTTGGGGCGGCCAAATCTCAATATATAAGTTGCGCTCCCATATATAGGGATGACAATGTATCCGTAAAGTCCTTGTGGGAGCCGGCTTGCCGGCGATGCAACAGTGCGCAGGTCTGGTTCACCGCGCACAGGCAATCGCCGGCAAGCCGGCTCCCACAGGTTGTTACAGGTGTGGCGCAGGGATTCAGACCGGCTCGGGGCCTATAGGGAAGAACACGCCGCTGCTCCAGACCCCCAGCCAGCTCTGGCCGTCGATGGGCCGGGCAACCGCCAGCTCGATCAGTTGGTAGAACACATTGCGGTGGATCAGCGCTTCAAGGTTGCGCCGCACCAGCAGGTAGGGCGCGGGTTCCTGGGTGTCGGGGTCAATCACGATGCGCAGCGGATGTTCGCTGCCGGCGGTGATCTGTTCTTCAACATTGGTGGTAAAGCGCAGTACCTGCTGCTCGCCCTGCCCTTGAACCTCAAGCGTGACCGCCACAAACGGCGCGTCATCGACCTTGATCCCGACCTTTTCCACCGGGGTGATCAGGAAATAATCATCGCCGTCGCGGCGAATGATGGTCGAGAACAGTTTGACCATGGGCTTGCGGCCAATCGGCGTGCCCATGTAGTACCAGGTGCCGTCACGGGCGATACGCATGTCGATATCAGCGCAGAATGCCGTATCCCATAGATGAACCGGAGGCAGGCCTTTGTCGGCTTTGGGAATTTGCGCCAACAGGTTACTGACGTCTACCGGCTCACTCATGCTGCTCTCCTGGTCTTATTGGTCGCTCAAGCCTATCAAGCTGCGCGCGTACTTGGCGAGCGGCGGCCCGATCAGGTCCGCCGGCTTTTGCTCATGGAACGTCAGCAAGCCGCCACAGCTGCGAATGGTCGCGGTATCGATCAGGTACTGGGTGCTGGTCTCGATCAACATCACCTGGATCACGCCGCCATCAACCCCCAGGCGGCTGATTTCTTCCTGATCCAGCCATTCGTCACTGTTGCCGATACGGTCGTCGGCCCGTGCAAAGCGAGTGTAGAGCAAGTAATGCGCTCCATAGCCACGGGCTTCAGTCATGGCCTGGTCAAGCCCCAGCGGCGCTTTGGCGCGGCGCACCATGGGGAAGTATTCGATAAAGCCGTTATAGGCTTCTTCAGCCACCACATTGGGCCGTACATAAGGATCGCCTACGGGGGCGAATGGCCCCTGGGCAATGTAGATATAGGAGTCCGGCTGGATGCGCAGTGAATTGCTGCGCCGGGTATTGCTGTGATCGAGCAGACCGGCGTCGCTCATTTGATAACGTGCACCCTCCCCCAGATCGCTGACCGTCATACAGCCACCCAGCGCCAGCGCCGACAGCACCACAAACAGACTACGCATCCTGATCTCCCGATGGCCGGTGACAGAAAACCGGCGAATAGTCGCGTAATGCAGTTTGCGCGCCAGTTTGCTGCATGCCTTGGCGCAAAACCTGTGGCAGCCGGTATTCAGAGTCAGCGCTGCTTCAAGCGGTCGATCACCACCGCCAGCAACAGGATCGAACCGCGAATCACGTACTGGTAGAACGTGTCGATGTTCTTCAGGTTCATCGCATTCTCGATAATCGCCAGAATCAGCACCCCGGCGATCACATGCCGGATCATCCCCACCCCGCCGCTCAACGACACCCCGCCCAGTACACAGGCCGAGATCACGGTCAGCTCGAAGCCCTGCCCGATCATGGGCTGGCCCGAGGTCATGCGCGAAGCCAGGATCACCCCGGCCAGCGCGCCAATCAGCCCGTGTACGGCGAAGATGATGATTTTGGTGCGGTCGACATTGACCCCGGCCAGCAGCGCCGCTTCCTGATTGCCGCCTATGGCCATGGTGTTGCGGCCATAGGTGGTGTAGTTGAGCAGCCAGCCAAAGAACAGGAAGCAGACGATGGTGATCAGGATCGGCACCGGCACGCCGAACACCTGGCCGTTACCAAAGACGTAAAACGCTTCCTGGGACACCCCCACCGCCTTGCCATTGGCAAAGATATACGCCAGTCCGCGCACGATCTGCATGGTGGCCAGGGTGGTAATCAGCGCGTTGACCCGCAACTTGGCGATAACGATGCCGTTGATCAGACCGACAATCAGGCCCATGCCCAGCGCCGCGCAGACACCCAGGAACACACTGTCGGTGTCACGCATGACCACCGCGGCAACGACTCCGGAGCAGGCAATCACCGATCCCACGGACAGATCGAAATGCCCCGACGCCAGGCAATAGAGCATGGTGCAGGCAGCAATCCCGGTGGTGGAGATGGCCAGGCCCAGGCCGCGCATGTTGAGCGGCGACAGGAAGTTGTCGATCAGCAAGGTGCAGAGGAGGAAAATCGCAAACGCTGCCAGCAACATGACCCAATCGTCGAGGAAGCGGCGCATGTCGAGTTTTTTACGGGGTGTCGCCAGTGTCGAATCTTGGGTTGTCATACAAACCTCTCAGTGGGTCACGCCGTTAGCCGCGCTGGCGGGGCAAGGCCATTTGCAACAGGTTCGATTCATTGGCCTGGGCTCTTGGCAGCTCACCGCTGACCACGCCTTCGCACAAAACCAGAATGCGGTCGCTGATCCCCAGCACTTCCATCAGGTCGCTGGACACCACTATCACCGCAATTCCGCTGGCGGCCAGACGATGGATGATCTGGTAGATCTCGGCCTTGGCGCCGATATCGATGCCCCGGGTCGGCTCGTCAAGCAGCAGCACTTTCATCGGCATCGACAGCCAGCGCCCGAGAATGGCTTTTTGCTGATTGCCGCCGGACAGGAACATGATTTTCTGCGACGCCGTCGGAGTCTTCACATTCAGGGCATGGATCTGCCGGTCGGCGTTGTCGCGCTCCCATACCCCGCGCAACAGGCAACCCAGGGTGGAATGGGCGCCGCGGGCACTGATGTTGATGTTCTCCGCGACGCTGGCCAAAGGAATGATGCCTTCCTTTTTCCGATCCTCCGGGCACAGCAGCACCCCGGCAGCAATCGCATCCCGGGGCGAGCGCAGCTTGAGCGCAACGCCTTGCAGTTCTACCTGGCCGCCACTGTGACGGGCCAGCCCGCCGAGCAGGCGCAACAGCTCGGTACGCCCGGCGCCCACCAGCCCGAACAGGCCTAGAATCTCGCCCTTGCGCACTGCAAAACTCACCGGCTCGCGCAACCCCGGCCCGAGCAGGCGGTCGACCTTGAGCACCACTTCGCCACACTCACGGGGGCGGTAGTCATAGATGTCCTGAATGTCACGGCCGACCATGCAGGTCACCAGCTGGTCGTGGCTCAGCTCGCTCATCTGCTCGAAGGTGCGAACATAGCGGCCATCCTTGAACACCGTGACCGCGTTGCAGATGCGGAATACTTCTTCCATGCGGTGGGACACGTAGAGCACCACTTTGCCCTCATCCCGCAGGCGCCCGATGATGGTCATCAGGCGGTCGATTTCCCGCGCCGAGAGGCTGCTGGTGGGCTCATCGAAGGCAATGACATGAGCCCCGCGGGACAGCGCCTTGGCGATTTCCACCAGTTGCCGCTGGCCCAGGGACAAGCGGGCAACCTTCTCTTGCGGATCGATTTCATCGGCCAGCCCCTTGAGCAACTGCAGGGCCTGGTGCCGCAATTCGCCGCGCTTGATCAGACCAAAGCGCGCCGGCAGATGGCCGAGAAACAGGTTCTCGGCCACGCTCATTTCCGGTACCAGATGCAGTTCCTGATGGATCACGGCGACCCGGTTGGCGATGCTTTCAGCGGTGGATCTGAAGACCAGCGACTGCTCACCGATCTGCAGGTTGCCGCTGCTGGGCGCGTAGGCACCGCCAAGGATTTTCAGCAGGGTGGATTTACCGGCACCGTTCTCGCCCATCAGTGCATGCACCTGGCCGGGATGGGCGACAAAGCTGATATTGGCCAGCGCCTGGACCCCGGGGAAATGCTTGCCGATGCCGTTGAAGCGCAGGCTGTCGGTATTGCTTGTCAGTGCTTGAGTGGCTAATGGCTGCGGCATAGTGACCTCGACTCAATTCCACAAACCGATCTTGGTCAGCTCTTCCTGGAAGTTGTCCCGGGTGATCAGCGTTACTTCGTCCATGGCGGTGTACAGAGGCGGCTCTTTGCCTTCGGTGATCCACTCAAACATCATGGTTGCGGTCTTGTAGCCTTCGATATGCGGGCTCGGCAGCATGGAGCCGTAGAAACCGCTGTTGGCCTTTTTCAGTTCGCCAATGGCGTCGGTACCGTTGATGCCGATCCCGATGACGTTGGCGGCGGCGAAACCGGCGCTTTCCGTGGCCCGTACCCCGCCGAGCACGGTGCTGTCGTTCATGCCGCCAATAATCAGGTTTTTCGCGCCGCCGGGCAGTTTGACCAGTGCCGAGTTGGTGGCATCCATGCTGCCGGGAACATCGAGGGTTTTAAGCGCCGAGTACAGGATATGATCATCGGCAAGGCCCGCGTCCTTGAGGGATTTGACCGAGCCGTCGGTGCGTTTCTTACCGGTGTCCAGTTCATTGAAGGTGTTGATTACGGCGTAGGTGTCGTTCCAGTCCCAGTTGCGTTTTTTTGCTTCGGCGACCATCGCATTGCCCTGTTTCTGGCCGACTTCGAAGGCTGCCATTCCCAGGTACGGCACCTCTTCCATAAACTTGCCGTTGGCATCGACAAAGCGGTCATCGACAGCGATGACTTTCAAACCGTTGGCCTTGGCCTTGGCCATGATCGCCGGGCCCAGACCGACATCCGGCGGGCAGATGACAAAGCCCTGGGCGCCGTTGGCTGCCAGGCTGTCGATGGCCGACAGGGTCTTTTCACCATCCGGCACAGCAATTTTGATCAGCTCGAAGCCTTTGTCCTTGGCGGCCTTTTCTGCGAACACCCATTCGGTCTGGAACCAGGGTTCTTCCGCCTGTTTGACCAGAAAACCGATCTTTACCGGATCGCCAGCCAGCAAGGCACTGCTCAGACTCAATGCGCTGGCCGCCAGGGCCGCGCAGCACAGGGTACGAATGAAGGGACGACGGTACATGGCAAACTCCTTGTTGTTATTTTTGAGGTGTTTGAAAGCCTGACAGGTCCGGATGCGGGATCAGTCGTGGTAAAGCACCGAGCGCCCGCCATCGATGGTGATGCAGGAGGCGTTGATGAACGGCGCCTCATCGCTGGCCAGGAATACAGCCGTCATTGCCACTTCCAGCGGCTGGCCGATACGCCGCGGCGGATGCAGATCAAGGGCGCGCTGGCGCTCGGCATGGGGGTCGGCGAAACCGTTCCAGTAATCGACGTTCAACTGGGTCTCGATGTAACCGGGGGCGATGGCATTGACGCGGATGCCTTTGGCGGCGTACTCGATGCCCAGCGCGCGGGTAAGCCCCAGCAGGCCATGCTTGGCCACGGGGTACGGAAAGCAGCCCGGAATAATATGGCTCGAATGGGTGGAGGCAATGTTGATGATGCTACCGATGCCCTGCGCAATCATTTGCGGCAATACCGCCTTGCAGCCATACCAGGCGCCGTCCAGATCGATGGCGAAACAGCGACGCCAGTCTTCCTCGGTCATTTCCAGCGGATCGCGGAACACGTTGACCCCGGCGCAATTGACCAGCACATCGACCCGGCCATGCAGTTCCATGGCCAGCGCGACCATGGCATACAGGTCGGCCTGGCAGGACACGTCGGCCTTGATGGCCTGCACGTCGCCCCCTTGCTCACGCCAATGGGCTGCGACTTTCTCGACCTTCTCGGCCTGGATATCGCTGATGACCATTTTCGCCTGTTGCGAGACGAAGCTGGCAACGATGGCCTCGCCGATACCCTGAGCGGCGCCGGTCAGTAGCACCACCTTGTTTTTAAGGCGCTCGCCACGGGGCGGCTCGACTGCCGGCGGCAGTGAAAGGGCTTCAGCCATGGATCAGGACTCCAAAAAGAAAGCACGACGAAAACCGGACATCTGTCGATGGCCGGCCGAGAAATCTGGGGAATGGGGGAGTCGCACGGGCGCGCAGGGGAATCCTGGGATATCTGGGCATCACTTCACCTGTTTTATTTTTTTAGTGTGAGTGCGTGGAGCTGCTGCCGACTATAAACCCGGAAACGGAAAAGTCTCAATATATAATTTTGCATCCCATATACAGGGATCAGATGTAAAAGCTGGCTCACGGGCCGGTCAAGGGCTCGCTCCTGCGGGCATTGATACACAGGGGGCTTAGCCGCCGATGATTTTCATCACAGTGGCGCCGCCCGAGAAGGCAACGTCCTGCTTGTCGCCCAGGGCTTTCATCAACAAGCTTTGCAGGGCTGGCAGGGCCTGGTGGCGGGGTTTGTTCAGGAGGTCGCCGACATAGTGGCGATTGCTCGACGAAAGACAGCCATGCAGCCAGCCCGTGGACGACAGCCGCAACCGCGAGCAGGTACGGCAGAACGGGACGCTTTCGTTGGCGATCACACCGAAGTGACCAAACCCCGGGATCTGGTAGCGCACCGCAGTGGCATCCACCGGTGCATCGGCCTGCAGGTATTCATAGCGCTCGCCAATCAGCGACAACAGTTGTTGCAGGCTGACGAACTGTTGCAGGAAGGCGTTGCCATCACTGGCCAGATGCCCCATGCGCATCAGTTCGATAAAGCGCAGCTCGTAGCCGCGCTCAAGGCAGTACTCCAGCAGCGGCATGACCTGATCCAGGTTCTGCCCGCGCAACGGCACCATGTTGACCTTGATTTTCATCCCTGCGGCGCTGGCCTGTTGCATGCCGTCGAGGACGGTCGGCAGATCGCCGCCCCGGGCAATGGTGCGAAACGCAACAGGATCAAGGGTATCGAGGGATACGTTGAGGCGGCGAATACCGGCGTCCACCAGCAGCGGCAATTTTCGCGCAAGCAGTTGGCCGTTGGTGGTCAGGCTGATATCACCCAGGCCCAACTGGCCAACTTCACGCATAAAGGTTTCGAGCTTGGGACTGACCAGTGGTTCGCCGCCGGTAATACGCAAGCGCTCGATGCCTGCGGCTTCGATCAGGTAGGCCACCCCGCGCACCATGGCCTCGGCCGACAGTTCATCCTGCGCTGCGACCAGTCGCTTGCCGTTGGGCACGCAGTAGGTACAGGCGTAGTTGCAGGCAGAGGTCAGACTGATACGCAAATTGCGAAAACGTCTGCCTTGGCGATCAACAATCATGGATGACTCCGGCACGGGGAATATAGAGCGCGCCAAAACTTGACTTAGAAATCAAGTTTTGGCAAGACCCAGATCCAAGTATATGCCTTGCAGCCTTACTCGACAGCCGGGGTGTCCGTATCACGCTTGCGCTTGTTGCCCATGCGCACGCCGATGTCCATCAGGAACTGGAAGAACCCTTCCTGGTCTTCCAGCACGTTGCTCCAGAACGGCGAGTGGTACAGCGCCACGGCGCCGTGCACCAGCGCCCAGGCCGCGCAATAGTGGAAGTAAGGTGGCACGTCTTCGAGCTTGCCTTCGCTGATGCGACCCTTGATCAGCAGGGTCAGGCGTTCGAAGTTGGAAGCACGGATCTTGTGCAGCTCTTCAACCAGTTCAGGCACCTGATTACCTTTGACGACCTTTTCTTCGAGGCGGTCAAACAAGCGGTAGCGCTGGGGATCACGCATGCGAAATTCAAAATAGGCGCGCGACAGCGCCTCTTTGTCTTTATCAACGTCAGCGGATTGCAGCAATTCATTCAAATCGCGCTCGTAGTCGAGCATCAGGCGCAAATAGATCTCGGCCTTGGACTTGAAGTGCTTGTAAATCGTGCCTTTGCCGATACCTACGGCATCAGCAATCATCTCGACGGTGACGCTGTCTTCACCAAGTTCGAGGAACAGCTTGAGCGCGGTATCGAGAATTTCTTGCTCGCGGCGACGAAACTCACGGACCTTACGGGGTTCTTTGTGCATAAGAAAAGGTCTGTTCGGGTCAAAATCGAAGCGGAGTATTATGCATTAGTCACGCTAAATTGCACGGACCATCCTGCGTATAGACGTTTACCGAGAATTTCATATAAACACTATGAGCACTCAAACGAATCACGCGTATTCCAAATCTGTTTAAAAAATGACCAACAGAGACTGGACGTTCAACAAAGCTGACCAATACTTAAGGAGTCGGCGCAGCATCCCCCCCAAGTGTTTCGCCGATCAAGGCGACAATGGAATGTAGGCCTTTGTTTTACTCCTAATGGTCTTAACCCGGATTCCCCAGAGTCCGGGTTTTTTTTGCCACTCACCCACTCGCTCCCGCAAGGCGTTGGGGGCTAGCCCTGAACCCGGGCCAGGGGGAACAGGCGCTTGAAGTTTTCGGTGGTCTGCTCGGCAAAACGCTCGTAGGACTCGCCGCGCAACATGGCCAGAAATTCGGCGACTTCGCGCACGTATTGCGGCAGGTTCGGCTTGCCACGATAGGGAATCGGCGCCAGATACGGCGAGTCGGTCTCAACCAGCAGGCGATCCGCCGGGACTTTGCTGGCCACATCGCGCAGGGCGTCGGCATTACGGAAGGTGACAATGCCCGACAACGAAATGTAATAGCCCATGTCCAGCGCAGCCCTGGCCATGTCCCAGTCTTCGGTGAAGCAATGCAACACGCCGGCATTGGGCAGCGCCGCTTCACGCAGCATGGCCAGGGTATCGGCGCGAGCTCCACGGGTATGGATCACCACAGGTTTGCCGGTCTGCTGCGCCGCCTCCAGGTGAACCCGAAACGACAGTTGCTGTAACTCGGCGGCTTCCGGCTCGTAGTGATAGTCCAGACCCGTCTCGCCAATGGCCACCACCCGCGGGTGATTCAACTCGTTCAGCAACCAGTCCAGCGCTGGCGCGGCCCCTGGCTGAACATCCAGCGGGTGGACACCCACCGAGCAATCGACATCGGCATAGCGATCCGCCAGGGCTTTGACATCGCCCGCATTGTCGGCACTCACGCCAATGCACAGAAAGTGCCCGACACCGCGCTGGCGTGCCGCTTCAAGGGCGGCGTCCAGCGAACCGTCATGGGCACTCAGATCAAGGCGATCGAGGTGGCAATGGGAATCTACGAGCATACAAAAATCACCTGTTTCACAATTCAATCAAATCAGCGCTGGCCGGGCAGACCCGCCCACTGCACCAAGAGTGCCTCAAGCAACAACACCCGGTTGAGGTTGGCTTTGCTCAGCACTTTTTGCCGTTGGGCGAGAATCCAGTCCTGAATATTCAGGACTTTGTCCTGCGGGGTTTTCTGCGCCAGGTACTGCAGTACTTTGCGCATGTCTTCCAGACCAAGACCGGACTCGTCCTGGGTCAACTGATATCGCAGGATCAAACTCGACCAGTCGCAAAACCAGTCAAACAGCAGCAGCAATGGTATGGCATTCCAGCTTTCCGCCAGTTGCGTCGCTGACAGCTCGCGCTTCAACAGTTTTTTTACCCCGGCCACTACCGCAGCCCGCTGTTCACGCACACCCTGGGCCTGCAGCTTGACCGCGGCCAGGGGCGAGCCCGCTGCCAGCGTCAGCAATTCAGCCCGCTCTTCGCTGCTGCACTCGGGCAATGCCCCGGCCAGCCACTCCAGGCTCAGGGCCTCGCCCGGCAGTGGGCAGGCTTGTTGCACGCAACGACTGCGGATGGTCGGCAGCAGGCGACTGGACTGGTGGCTGACCAACAACAAAATGGTATTGCCGGACGGTTCTTCAAGGCTTTTGAGCAGGGCGTTGGCAGCGTTGATGTTCATCGACTCAACCGGCTCGACCAGCACCACCTTGCGCCCGCCCAGCTGCGCGGTTTGCACCACAAAGCTGACCAGATCCCGTACCTGGTCAACCTTGATCGCCTTGTCGGCTTCTTCGGGTTCCAGGATGTAGTTGTCGGGATGACTGCCCGCAGCCAGTAACGAGCAGGACTTGCACGCCCCGCAGGCCTCCAGCCCGACCGGCTGCCTGCACAACAGGCTGGCCATCAGGCGTTCGGCCAGCGCGCGCTTGCCGATGCCCGCCGGCCCGTGCAACAGATAGGCGTGAGCATGCTGGGCACGCCCGGCCATTTGCTGCCACAGGCCGTCCTGCCACGGATAAGCCTCAGCCACGGTGCAGTTCCAGCAGTTCTGGCAACAAGGCATCCAGCTGCACTTGTACGTTTTCCAGTGACTGGGCGGCATCCACCAGACGATAACGCCCGGGCTCAGCCCCGGCACGCTTGAGGTAGGTGCTGCGCACCGCATCAAAGAATGTCCGGCCTTCCTGCTCGAAGCGGTCAAGCCGCCCACGGGCGCTGGCCCGGGCCATGCCGACTTCAATCGGCAGATCAAACACCAAGGTCAGGTCCGGGCGCAATGAACCTTGCACGAAGGTTTCAAGGCTGGCGATACGCTCTTGCGACAAACCGCGGCCGCCACCTTGATAGGCATAAGTGGCGTCGGTGAAGCGATCGCACAACACCACGGCGCCACGGGCCAGTGCCGGACGAATCACCTCGGCCAGATGCTGGGCACGGGCGGCAAACACCAGCAGCAGCTCGGTGTCGGCGCACATGGCTTCATCGCTGGGTGCCAGCAACAGCTCGCGAATTCGCTCGGCCAATGGCGTGCCGCCGGGCTCGCGGGTCAGAACCACGTCGATACCGGCGCTGCGCAGGCGCTCGGCCAAGTATTCGCGATTGGTGCTTTTGCCCGCGCCTTCGGGGCCTTCCAGGGTAATAAACAAGCCAGTCACAGGCAGCAATCCTTAATCAATGTCATTGCGGGCTTTGCGGCTCGGCCGCAGGGCTCACCGGCTCCGCTGCCGGGGTCGGCGCCGGACTTGAACGGTAGTCGGCACGACGCTTGATCTGGAACTCGCGCACGGCATTGTTGTGCGCATCCAGATCATCGGAAAAGGTGTGGCTGCCATCGCCCTTGGCAACAAAATACAGGCTGCTGCCACTGACCGGGTGCAAGGCGGCATGAATCGCTTCACGCCCGACCATGGCAATCGGTGTCGGCGGTAAACCCGGAATGGTGTAGGTGTTGTACGGCGTGGGTTCACGCAGATGGCTACGGGTGAGCTTGCCGTTGTAGCGCTCGCCCAGCCCGTAGATCACGGTGGGATCGGTTTGCAGCGGCATACCGATTTTCATGCGGCGCACGAATACCCCGGCAATCTGCCCGCGTTCCTGGGGCACACCGGTTTCTTTCTCTACCAGAGAGGCCATGATCAGCGCCTGGTAAGGGTCGGCATAGGGTACGTCCGGGTCTCGTTGCTCCCATTCTTCGGCCAGCACTTTCTCCAGACGGTTGTAGGATTTTTCGAGCAATTGAGCGTCAGTCATGCCCCGCACGAAGCGATAGGTGTCCGGAAAGAACCGGCCTTCCGGGAATTCTCCGGGATGACCGAGTTTGGCCATGACTTCGCTGTCGCTCAAACCGTCTAGGGTCTGCTCGATTTTTTCGTGTTTTGCCAGGGCGCTGCGTACCTGCCGGAAGTTCCAGCCTTCGACCAGGGTCAAGCTGTACTGCACCACTTCACCACGCTTCCACAGGCCAATCAGGTCCTGGGCGCTCATGCCGGGAGTCATGCGGTACTCACCGCTGTGCAGGGGCTGGCCCTCGAGATTGAAACGCCAGTACAGGCGCAGCCAGAAAGCGTCATCCAGCGTGCCGTCGGCCTCTAGCCGATTGAAGGTGCCGGTCGGCGTGGCGCCAGCCGGTACGTCGAGCAGTTGCTCTTGTGTCAGGTTAAGCGGTTGTTCCAGCGCCGAGTTGAGCTTCCAGGCGCTAGCGCCCAGCAACAATCCCGCCAGCACCAGACCTGTCTCCAGCAGCACCAAGAATTTACGTTTCACGAATCAAACATCCAATAGGGTGCGAGCAATGCCTTGCAGTTTACGGGTGAGCGGCCCCACCGGCCAGCTCAGCTCTGCAAACCCGCGAACAGGCCAGATGCCATATACGCTGTTGCAGAGAAAGAGTTCATCGGCCTGCTGCAATTGCTTCAGGCTGATGTCAGAAACATGACAAGGGATGCCCAGCTGTCCGGCCTCGGCCAGTAGCGCTGCGCGCATCACGCCGGCCACACCGCAACGCTGCAGGTCGGGGGTGAGCAAGGCACCGTCGCGGACCAGAAACAGATTGCTGAACACGCCTTCGATGATCCGGCCCGAGGTGTCGCGCATCAAGCCCTCGGCGTAGGCCGGGTCTTGCCATTCAGAACGGGCGATCACCTGTTCCAGGCGATTAAGGTGCTTGAGCCCCGCCAACAGCGGCTGCTCGGCCAGACGGGTGGCGCAGTCAAACAGCTGGATGCCCTGCTCGGCATGGGCCTGCGGGTAAGTAGCAGCCGGACCGGCTTGAAGAATTCTTCGAGGTTGCGCCTCGGGGTTGGCGCTGTAACCGCGCAGACTGTCGCCACGGGTCAGGATGAGCTTGAGAACGCCCTCCCCCATGGCCTGCGCATACGCCAGCAATTCGCTGCGGATCAATGCCTGATCCGCAACAATCGCCAGTCGGGTACAACCGAGTGCCAGACGCTGCAAGTGCAGGTCCAGCAGCTGCGGTTTGCCGGCCTTGACGGCAATGGTCTCGAACAGACCATCACCGTAGGCCAGCCCACGGTCTTTAAGCGACGCCAAGGCGTTCGCTGGCTGGCCGTCGACCCAGCTTTGCATCAGTCGGTGAACCGACGGAACACCAACGAGCCGTTGGTGCCGCCAAAACCGAATGAGTTGGACAGCACTACATCGATCGGCATTTCCCGCGCCTTGTGCGGCACGAAATCGAGGTCGCAGCCTTCATCCGGCTCATCGAGGTTGATGGTCGGCGGAGCTATCTGGCTGTTGATCGCCAGCACGCTGAAGATTGCCTCTACCGCGCCTGCAGCACCCAGCAAGTGACCGGTCATGGATTTGGTCGAGCTCACCGCCAGGTTGTAGGCGTGTTCGCCAAACACCGACTTGATCGCCGACACTTCCGCCAGGTCACCCGCAGGTGTCGACGTGCCATGGGCGTTGATGTACTGCACTTGATCGCCGTTAATTCTGGCGTCGCGCAAGGCGTTGGTGATGCAGCGTGCAGCGCCCGCACCGTCAGCCGGAGGCGAGGTCATATGATAAGCATCACCGCTCATGCCAAAACCTATCAGTTCGGCATAGATGGTCGCACCACGGGCCTTGGCATGCTCAAGCTCTTCAAGCACCAGCGCACCGGCACCATCAGAAAGCACAAAACCGTCACGGCCTTTGTCCCAGGGACGGCTGGCACGCGTCGGGTCGTCGTTACGGGTCGACAACGCACGCGAGGCACCAAAGCCGCCCATGCCCAGACCGCACGCGGCCATCTCGGCGCCGCCGGCAATCATTACGTCGGCTTCGCCGTAAGCAATGTTGCGTGCCGCCATGCCGATGCAGTGCGTACCCGTGGTACAGGCTGTGGCAATGGCGTAGTTCGGACCCTGCGTACCCAGGTGGATAGACAGAAAGCCGGAAATCATATTGATGATCGAGCCAGGCACGAAAAACGGAGAGATCCGTCGCGGGCCTTGCTCATGCAGGGTACGGCTGGTTTCTTCGATATTGGTCAGACCACCAATACCGGAGCCCATTGCTACACCGATGCGCTCACGATTGGCATCTGTGACTTCAAGGCCGGAATTACGCACAGCTTGAAATCCGGCTGCCAATCCGTATTGAATAAACAGGTCAAGTTTTCGGGACTCTTTGACGGAGAGGTAATCCTCAACGTTAAAACCCTGTACCGAGCCGCCAAAACGGGTGGAATAGGCAGAAAGATCCGTGTGTTCGATCAGACCAATGCCACTTCGGCCTGCCAGAATGCCTTGCCAGGAGCTTGGTACATCTGCACCCAGCGGCGACAACATCCCCATACCGGTGACTACGACGCGTCTACGCGACACAGCACTCTCCTTTATTCTATTGACGACACTTTGCATCACACCTAAAGAAAAAACCGCACGCCAGAGCGGCAGTGCGGTTTTTCCATAACAGCGAGCAACGATTACAAGCAATTAAGCCTGGTGGTTAGTCACGTAATCGATAGCAGCTTGTACGGTCGTGATCTTTTCAGCTTCTTCGTCAGGAATTTCAGTCTCGAATTCCTCTTCAAGAGCCATCACAAGCTCAACGGTGTCAAGGGAGTCGGCACCCAGGTCTTCAACGAAGGAAGCAGTGTTTACTACTTCTTCTTCTTTAACGCCCAGTTGCTCGGCTACGATTTTCTTGACGCGCTCTTCGATGGTGCTCATACCTTGTTTTCACTCCTAATGGACAAATTCAGGCAGCTGGCCAGCGGGCAAGTGTATCGAAAGACTTTTCAGTTTTTCAACTGAAAGCTTTGCACTCATCCCTCAACGGCCCTCTGCCTATAAATAGATTGCAGCTTTATAACGGATTTTAGACAGCTCGTATGACATTTTTTTGAAGCAATCCGTCACATTTAACTCATGTACATCCCGCCGTTGACCGGGATTGTAGCTCCGGTCACGTAGGCTGCACCGTCAGAGGCCAGAAAAGAAACCACGTTTGCGATCTCTTGTGCCTGACCCAAACGGCCCAGCGGAATCTGTGTCAGCAAGGCTTCACGCTGTGCCTGCGGTAACTCGCGGGTCATATCGGTATCGATAAACCCTGGCGCTACCGAGTTCACAGTGATCGAGCGCGAGCCCACTTCACGTGCCAGCGCACGGCTGAAACCTTCCAGGCCAGCCTTGGCGGCGGCATAGTTTACTTGGCCTGCGTTGCCCATGGCACCCACAACAGAGCCAATACTGATAATTCGTCCCCAACGGGCCTTGGTCATGCCGCGCAAAACACCCTTGGACAGGCGAAACAGACTGTTCAAGTTGGTATCGACGACGTCATGCCATTCGTCATTTTTCATCCGCATCATCAGGTTATCGCGGGTGATGCCGGCATTATTGACCAGGATCGCCGGCGCACCGAACTGTTCCTGAATGCTGTTCAGCACCGCGGCAACTGATTCATCGCTGGTAACATTAAGTTCCATGCCGGTACCCTGAACACCGTGTTCTTTCAGGGTGGCAGCGATGCGCTCGGCACCGGCTTGCGACGTAGCAGTGCCGATTACAACGGCGCCCTGACGACCCAATTCCAGGGCAATAGCCTGGCCAATACCACGGCTGGCGCCGGTTACCAGTGCAACTTTACCTTGCAAGCTCATGCAGGCTTCTCCTAATTCAAGCCAGTGCCGTACGCGCAGCGGCGAAGGCATCTGGGGTATTCAAGTTGTGAGTGGTTACGCCTTCTGCGCAACGTTTGCTGATGCCTACCAGGACTTTGCCCGGACCGCACTCAACCAAGTCAACCGGACCGCTGGCTGCAAGCGCCTGTACCGATTCAACCCAGCGCACCGGCTTGTACAGCTGCTCGAGCAGATCGCGCTTGAGGGTTTCCAGATCTTGCACAATGGCCGCACTGACGTTCTGCACCAGAGGAATCTGTGGCGCCTGCCAATCAATCGCTTGAATCGACTCGGCGAAGCGCTCTGCGGCAGGACGCATCAACTCACAATGCGAAGGTACGCTGACCGGCAATGGCAGCGCACGCTTGGCTCCGGCGGCCTTGCACAGCTCCATGGCACGCTCGACGGCAGCCTTGGAACCGGCAATTACAACCTGACCCGGCGAGTTGAAGTTAACCGCGCTGACCACTTCACCCTGGGCAGCTTCAGCACAGGCTTGCAGCACAACGGCGTCTTCGAGCCCCAGAATCGCCGCCATGGCGCCCTGACCGGCCGGAACAGCTTCCTGCATCAGTTGCCCGCGACGCTCAACCAGCCTGACCGCATCCGCCAGGCTCAGACAGCCGGCAGCCACCAGAGCGCTGTATTCACCCAGGCTGTGACCGGCAACATAATCCGGACGCTTGCCGCCTTCGGCCAGCCACAGACGCCAAAGGGCAATCGAGGCAGTCAGAATGGCTGGCTGGGTAACATCAGTTTGATTGAGTTTTTCTGCCGGCCCTTCCTGGGTCACGGCCCACAGGTCGTAACCCAGAGCATCAGAAGCTTCTTTGAAGGTATCAATGACCAGCGGATGAGCCGCGCCCAGCTCGGCCAACATGCCGAGGGACTGCGAACCCTGCCCTGGAAAGACGAATGCGAGGGATGTAGACATGTAACAAGCCCCTAATGATCTTGTCGTCGGAGAATTGACGTCCTGCCGTGGCGGACGCAAGAAACTGACAGTTGGATGGCTGATTAGACCGGGCGGTCACATTTCAGTACCCGGCCGGCAAAACGCCTACGGCAACAACCCTTCAAGGCGTCCATACAAACGCTTTGGCAGGTCTTCATGGATTTCAATCAGTGCGCGCTCTATTGCACTCTGAAAGCCCTGAGCACCTGCCGAACCGTGACTCTTGATAACAATGCCCTGCAAACCGAGAAAACTCGCACCATTATGCCGGGCGGGCGCCAGATCAGCCTGCAAACGCCGCATTAACGGTAACGCCAGCGCACCGACAAACCGGCCGAACAGCGTACGCTTGAATACCGCCCGGATCCTGCTCGAAATCATCGTCGCCAGACCTTCGCTGGATTTGAGCAAGATATTGCCGACAAATCCATCGCACACCACCACATCGGCCTCACCCCGGTACACCCCGTCACCCTCAATAAAGCCGATGTAATTGAGGCCAGGCGCCGACTGCAACAATACCGCCGCTTCCTTGACCTGCTGATTACCCTTGACGTCCTCGGTGCCTATATTGAGCAAGGCGACCCGCGGACGCAGAATACCCAGCGCCTGCGCCGCCACCGAGCCCATCACGGCAAACTGAAACAACTGCCCGGCAGTGCAATCAACATTGGCCCCCAGATCCAGCAACTGACAGTAGCCGGTTTGGGTCGGCACCGCCGCCACCATTGCCGGACGATCAATCCCCGGCAAGGTTTTAAGCACATGCCGCGACAGCGCCATCAGCGCCCCGGTATTACCTGAGCTCACGCATGCCTGCACCTTGCCGTCACGCAACAACTCCAGCGCCACACGCATAGAAGAGTCTGGCTTGCTGCGCAAAGCTAGCGAAGGCCGCTCATTCATGGCGATCACTTCTGAAGCAGGGGTAATAGTCAGGCGCGTGCGATCCACAGCCGGATAGCTGGCAATCAGATTTTCAAGTTCGGAGGGTTGACCGACGAGGGTCAGGTGTAACGAGGGAGTAGCAGACAGGCAAGCAATACTGGCCTGAACAATGCTGCGGGGACCGAAGTCCCCGCCCATTGCGTCGATCGCGATGACCTGAACGGACAAGTGATTACTCGTCAGCGCCCTTGTCGATCACTTTACGACCACGGTATACGCCTTCTGGCGATACGTGGTGACGCAGGTGAATTTCACCGGTGGTTTTTTCTACAGACAGAGTGCTAGCCGAAAGAGCATCGTGCGAACGACGCATGTCACGGGCAGAGCGGGATTTTTTGTTCTGCTGAACAGCCATAATTAATTAACTCCTAAACGTTTGGGTCACGCTTTAACTGCGCCAATACACTGAACGGGTTGGACCGCGTTACCTCGTCCTCGCCTGGATCGGGCTCATCGAGACCCGCCGGCTGCTGGCATTCTTCCGGATGATGAGCAGGCACAATGGGCAAGGCGAGCAGAAGCTCTTCCTCGATCAGTGCCAGCAGATCCAAAGGATCCTCGCCCAGCTCCAGCACGTCATAACCTTGCGGTAACGACTGGGTGTTCGCACCCTCTTTCACCACAGCATAACTGCACTCGCTGTGGATCGGCAGGGTGACCAGCTCAAGACAACGCTGGCAAACCATTTTGACTTCGGCGTCGATAGAGCTGTGGATGACCACAGACCTACGTTCATCTCGTTCAAAAACAAATTTCGCCTGGACCGTTCCGAGAGTATCGGAAAGCGGGTCGCAGAGTCTCTCCAAATCAGCCAGCAACACTTCACCTTGGAGGGTAGTGCCACGATCAGCTAATTTGCGCGGGTCAACGTGAGGTGGAATCGGGTCATTCAACATAGGCGCAGCATTCTAGGGACGACCCCTTCACCTGTCAAAGGAAATTGTGCCTGTGCGACATCCTGTACGATCGTTAGAATCCCTGACCGCCCACAGGAGACGCGCATGCTGCCTTTATTACTCGCTTCAAGCTCGGCTTATCGCCGTGATCTGCTGACTCGCCTGCGCCTGCCTTTCAGCTGCAGCTCCCCCGATATAGACGAAAGCCACCGCCCCGGCGAATCAGCCATTGAACTGGTGAAACGCCTGTCCCGGCAAAAAGCCGAAGCACTTGCCACCCGTCACCCCGACCACTTGATTATCGGCTCCGACCAGGTTGCAGCGCTCAACGGACGAATCATCGGCAAACCCCACACGTTTGACAAGGCCCGCCAGCAACTTTTGGACGCCAGCGGCGCCAGCGTAACCTTCCTCACCGGACTGACCCTGCTCAACAGCCAGACAGGCCACTATCAAACCGACTGCGTGCCCTTCACCGTGCACATGCGCACCCTCACCCCGGAACAGGTCGAACGCTACCTGCTTGCCGAAGAACCCTATGACTGCGCAGGCAGCTTCAAAGCGGAAGGTCTGGGTGTGAGCCTGTTCAGGCGCACCGAAGGCGATGACGCCACCAGCCTGGTCGGCCTGCCACTTATCCGCCTGGTCGACATGCTGCTCGCGCAAGGCGTGGCGATTCCGTAAAACAAAAAAACCGGCCTGAAAAGGCCGGTTTTTTAAATCATCCATGGATCAGCGCAGGGTCGGCCCCTGGAACCCCATCCACATCGCCAACTGTTCAGCCACACTGGCGCCCAGCTTTTTCGAGAAGCGGTCAAACGCCGACTCTTGCACAGTGAAGTCGATCAGTTCTTTTTCACCGATCACATCACGGGCAACCGAACTGGCATTACCCAACCCGTCGATCAAGCCGAGAGGCAATGCCTGCTGCCCGGTCCAGACCAGCCCCGAAAACAGCTCGGGATGATCCTTGTCTTTAAGGCGATCACCGCGCCCCTGCTTGACGCTGGCAATGAACTGCTCATGGGTGACATTCAACACGCCCTGCCAGAACTTGGTCTCGTCCGGTTTTTCAGGCTCGAACGGATCAAGAAAGGCCTTGTGTTCGCCAGAGGTGTAAGCGCGGCGCTGAATGCCCAGCTTGTCCATTGCACCGACAAAACCAAAGCCTGCTGCCGTCACCCCGATCGAGCCCACCAGACTGGCTTTATCGGCGTAAATTTCATCTGCCGCACTGGCAATGTAATAGGCACCCGAGGCACCCAGATCGGAAATCACCGCATACACCTTGATATCAGGGTGCAAGCCGCGCAGACGGCGAATCTCATCGTAGACATAGCCCGACTGCACCGGACTGCCGCCCGGACTGTTGATACGCAACACCACACCCTTGACCTTGGGATCGGCGAACGCAGCCTGCAGGCTGGTGACAATATTGTCAGCACTGGCAGCCTCTTTGTCCGCAATCACGCCGCGCACATCGATCAAAGCGGTATACCCGCTGCTGGTGGCACTGCGTTCCATATCCACCAACGGAGAAAACAGGATCAGCACCGTAATCAGATAACAAAAGGTCAGCACCTTGAAAAAAATGCCCCAGCGACGCGCCCGACGCTGCTCCTGAATACCTGCCAACAGGGTTTTTTCCAGCAGCTTCCAGCTTTTGTCATCGCCGGCAGCCGGCTCAGACTCTGAAGGCGCCTTCCATTGATCAACCATGCTCTACCCCAGCAAAGACTTTAATTAACCTGACAATTGAGCCAGGTACGCAATTCGGGAAAACTGTCGATCGCCAACCGCGGCTCAAATGCAAGCAAGCGCTCCATTGACTGAGCACCATAGCTCACTGCAACTGAATCAATACCGGCGTTGCGGGCCATCAGCAAATCAAACGACGCATCCCCCACCATCAAGGCCTGTCCGGGCTGCATGTCGCAATGGGCCAGGATTTGATTCAGCATCAATGGATCAGGCTTGCTGGCGGTCTCATCGGCAGCGCGGGTGATATCGAAAAAATCTTCCCAGCCATGAGCCCTGAGCACCCGGTCAAGCCCCCGGCGCGCCTTGCCCGTAGCAACTGCCAAACGGTAACCCTCGGCACGAAAGGCCTCGAGCGACTCAGCCACCCCCGCAAACAACGGTGACGGCTCGGTATCCATAGCCATGTAGACATCCGCATAGTGCTGGCGAAAGGCAATCACCTGGGCGTCCGACATATCGGGATAAAGCGACAGGATGGCCTCAGGCAAACCAAGGCCGATAATTCCCTTGATCGCCTCTTCATCACGCTCAGGACGGCCTGCGCGATGTGCCGCGACCTTCATCGCGGCGACAATCCGACCGATGGAGTCGGCCAGCGTACCGTCCCAGTCGAAGATCAGCAGCTTGTACTCATGGCGCACTCAGCAGGCGCTCCACGGTCTTGGCCCACATTTCGTCAACCGGAGCCTGCAGCTTCAACTCGCCACCTTCAGGCAGAGGCACCGTCAGCATGTAAGCGTGCAAGAACAGCCGCTTGCCACCCAGATCGCGAATTTCTTTAGAAAACCCTTCATCGCCATACTTGGTGTCACCGGCAATACAGTGACCGGCATGCAATGTGTGCACTCGAATCTGGTGAGTACGGCCGGTAATCGGCTTGGCCTCGATCATGGTTGCAAAATCACCGAAGCGACGCAGCACCTTGAACACGGTGACCGACTCCTTGCCCTCTTCGTTGACTTCAACCATACGCTCGCCGGAACGCAGGTTGCTCTTCATCAGCGGTGCTCGCACCTGCTTGATGGACGCCGCCCAGTTACCGCGCACCAACGCCATGTAGCGCTTGTCGACACCATCACCGCGCAATGCGGCATGCAAGTGACGCAACATGCTGCGCTTTTTGGCAATCATCAACAGGCCGGAAGTGTCCCGATCCAGGCGATGCACCAGTTCCAGTTCCTTGGCATCGGGGCGCATCTGACGAAAGGCTTCAATTACGCCAAAAGTCAGACCGCTACCGCCATGTACAGCGATACCGGCCGGTTTGTTCAGCACTATCAGCGCCTTGTCTTCGTAGACAATGGCGGCTTCGAGTCGCTGCAACAAACCTTGAGCCACCGGCACCGGCTCATCGCGTTCAGGCACGCGAACCGGCGGCACGCGCACGATATCGCCCGCCTGCAGCTTGTACTCGGGCTTGATCCGCCCCTTGTTCACACGCACTTCGCCTTTACGCAAAATGCGGTAAATCAAGGTCTTGGGAACGCCCTTGAGCCGTGCAAGTAAAAAGTTGTCGATGCGTTGGCCGGCATATTCCGGCGAGACCTCAAGCAGCTGGACGCTGGGGGTCGGGGGGGTAGTGGTCGTCATGCCGCGAATGATAACAATTTTTTATGGAATTGAAGCACTTAATCATTGCTGCTATAGTCGCGAACGCCGCCAAAAGCGGCCTGGACAGCGGATTAACGGTGAATAACCGGCCCTGCCCAACGCTCTTAATCAGGACGCGAGGCCGTCCTACGGGGCTTTTGCTGGATACGGAACACCTGGAGTTGTAACAAGCGCAGGTGACATGAGGCCTGAAGCGAGCCTGGAAAGCAGAGTGCAAACTCGCCTTTTACGCCGATATTCACGGCCAGTTCACAAAGTGCAGTCAGCTTCGGGCATATCAAGCGAATGCTTCGGAAACATCGCCTTTATTAGCCATGATGCGTGAACTCCCCTTTTGGAGAACACGGTAAATGCCAACCCGCTGCGGATTCTGCGCGCGGCAGCACCCGAATTATCAGGGATACGTGTAGGGTGGAGATGCACAACCGCCGGACTGTGTAGCAATAGGCTTTATCAAGACGCTTCATCTCGTCCACAGCCGCTGGTTGATTCCTCCTCCTGACTGAGTGCTTAAGTCACCACAGCAAGCAGGAAGCGTAAGTCGCGACTTCGCCCCCATTGGTCGAACCTCGCTGGACACAGGAGTGGCCAACTGCTCCTGACGCACCTGACACCGACCATGAGAAGTCGTGTGTGCCGAACGCCGTTTCCGGTAGCCCGGAAACCGACGGTACAACATGAAAAGAATGCTGATTAACGCAACTCAACCTGAAGAGTTGCGTGTTGCACTGGTAGATGGCCAACGCCTCTACGACCTGGACATCGAGTCAGGCGCGCGCGAGCAGAAGAAAGCCAATATCTATAAAGGCCGTATTACTCGCATCGAACCAAGCCTTGAGGCTGCCTTTGTCGATTTTGGCTCTGAGCGCCACGGCTTCCTGCCACTTAAGGAAATCTCCCGCGAGTACTTCAAGAAAGCTCCTGAAGGCCGCGTCAACATCAAGGACGTCCTGAGCGAAGGCCAGGAAGTTATCGTGCAGGTCGAGAAAGAAGAGCGTGGCAACAAGGGCGCAGCCCTGACCACCTTCATCAGCCTCGCTGGCCGTTATCTGGTTCTGATGCCTAATAACCCGCGTGCCGGCGGTATCTCCCGTCGCATCGAAGGTGAAGAACGCAACGAGCTGCGCGAAGCCCTGAACGGCCTGATCGCTCCGGCCGACATGGGTCTGATCGTGCGCACTGCAGGCCTGGGCCGCAGCAGCGAAGAAATGCAGTGGGACCTCGATTACCTGCTGCAACTCTGGACCGCCATTAAAGAAGCCTCCCTGGACCGCTCCGCGCCATTCCTGATCTATCAGGAAAGCAACGTGATCATCCGCGCCATCCGCGACTACTTGCGCCAGGACATCGGCGAAGTACTGATCGACAGCGTTGAAGCACAGGACGAAGCCCTGACCTTCATCCGCCAGGTGATGCCGCAGTACGCCAGCAAAATCAAACTCTACGAAGACAGCGTTCCGCTGTTCAATCGTTTCCAGATCGAAAGCCAGATCGAGACCGCCTTCCAGCGCGTCGTTGAACTGCCTTCCGGCGGCTCCATCGTTATCGACCCGACCGAAGCCCTGGTGTCCATCGACATCAACTCGGCGCGCGCCACCAAAGGCAGCGATATCGAAGAAACCGCACTGCAAACCAACCTTGAAGCGGCTGAAGAAATCGCCCGTCAGTTGCGCCTGCGCGACATCGGCGGCCTGATCGTCATCGACTTCATCGACATGACCCCTGCCAAAAACCAGCGCGCCGTGGAAGAAAAAGTCCGCGAGTGCCTGGAAGCAGACCGTGCCCGCGTACAAGTGGGCCGTATCTCGCGCTTTGGCTTGCTGGAAATGTCCCGTCAGCGCCTGCGTCCATCCCTGGGCGAAAGCAGCGGCATCGTTTGCCCACGCTGCAATGGCACCGGCATCATCCGTGACGTTGAATCGCTGTCGCTGGCCATTCTGCGCCTGATCGAAGAAGAAGCCCTGAAAGACCGCACTGCCGAAGTGCGCGCCCAGGTGCCAATCCCGGTTGCTGCATTCCTGCTCAACGAGAAGCGCAACTCGATTACCAAAATCGAACTGCGGACCCGTGCACGCATCATCATTCTGCCGAACGATCACCTCGAGACGCCGCACTTCGAAGTTCAGCGCCTGCGTGATGACAGCCCGGAAGCCCACACCAACCAGTCCAGCTACGAAATCGCTGCCGCTGCTGCGGAAGTGGAAGAAGTTCAGCCGGCTGCCGCCACTCGCACTCTGGTTCGCCAGGAAGCTGCAGTCAAAACAGCACCGCCGCGCACCTCGGCACCGGTTCCGACCGAAGCTGCTGCACCGGCTCCTGCTGCTGCACCTGCCGCTACCATCGCCGAGCCAAGCCTGTTCAAAGGCCTGGTCAAATCGCTGGTAAGCCTGTTCGCCTCCAAGGAAGAGCCTGCTGCTCCGACCGTGGTTGAGAAGCCGGCAACGACAGAGCGTCCTGCGCGCAATGAAGAGCGCCGCAATGGTCGCCAGCAAAGCCGCAATCGCAATGGCCGTCGCGATGAAGAGCGCAAGCCACGCGAAGAGCGTGCACCGCGAGAAGAACGCGCACCACGCGAAGTCCGCGAGCCGCGCGAAGAAACTCCGGTAGCTGCTGTTGCCCGTGAAGAACGCGCACCGCGTCCACCTCGTGAAGAACGTGCTCCACGCGCACCTCGTGAAGAACGCAAACCGCGCGGCGAAGCCCGTGAAGAGCGCGTTCGCGAATTGCGCGAGCCTCTGGATGCCGTTCCTGCCGCAGCCGTTGCAGCCGTCGTCGTCGAAGAAGAGCGCGCACCGCGCCCTCCACGGGAAGAACGCCAGCCGCGTGCTCCCCGCGAAGAACGTGCACCACGCGAAGTACAGCCAGTAGCCGCAGAAGACGAAGAAGCTCTGTCGAACGAAGAGCAATCCCAGGACGAGTCGCAGGACAACGCCGAAGGCGATCGTCCACGCCGCCGCTCCCGTGGCCAGCGTCGTCGCAGCAACCGTCGTGAGCGTCAACGCGATGCCAATGGCAACGTGATTGAAGGCTCGGAAGAAAACAGCGAAGAAGGCACTGCCGAAAACG
Source organism: Pseudomonas sp. TMW22089 (assembly GCF_022496645.1). Lineage (NCBI taxonomy): Bacteria > Pseudomonadati > Pseudomonadota > Gammaproteobacteria > Pseudomonadales > Pseudomonadaceae > Pseudomonas > Pseudomonas sp. TMW22089. The sequence continues at coordinate 188,927 of NZ_SCFG01000005.1, read as the reverse complement.
CTCCTTCCACCACTGAACTGGCTGCCGGTCTGGCCGTCACTGAAGCCGTTGCCAGCTCGGTCATCAGCGCTCCTGCTGAAGCCCAGGCCAATCAACAGGCCGAGCGTGCGACCCAGACCGTCCAGGAATCGGCTCCGGCAGAAACCGTGGTTGCTGAAAAGGTTCAAACAACTGAAGTAGCCATTGTGCCAACACCGGTTGTAGAAGCCCCTGTGGTTGAAGCCCCCGTAGTTGAAGCGCCAGCTGTTGAAGCGGTCACCCCGGTCGAAGCAGTCAAGGCACCAGAAGTTGAAGTGCCTGCAGCACCGCAAGCACAGCCTGAAGCTCAGGTAGTTGCCGAGCCTGCCCCGGCAGTCGAAGCGCCTGTTGTAGCTGCGCCAGAGCCAGTGGTTGAAGCGGTAGTCGAAGCACCGGCAGTAGAAGCGCCAAGCGTGGAAGCACCGGTTGTTGAGGCACCAGCCATCGAAAAAGCGCCAGAGCACGTCAAGGAAGCCCGTTTTGTTCGCGAGCCGATTGCCGAGCCGGCTATTGTCGAGGCAGCTCCGGCTCCTGTGGCTGAACCTGTGGCTGTCGAAGTCGTAGTGGCTGAAGCCGCCGTGATCGAGACAGCTGTAGTTGAACAACCTGCTCCGGCAGAAGTTGTTGTCGCGACTGAAGTGACTGAAGTAGTGGTTACAGCTCCGGTTGCCAGCACCGCACCAAGCAACGGTCGCGCTCCTAACGACCCGCGCGAAGTACGTCGCCGCAAGCGTGAAGCAGCCGCCGCTGCTGCCGCTCAGGCAGCTGCTGGCGAAACCGTAGCCGAAGGCAAGGAACACGAGTCTAAACCACTCGTCTAAACCTGCAGGCCACTAAAAAGCCCCGCCAGTTCTGAACTGGCGGGGCTTTTTTTATTTCCGTTGTCTACCGCATCAACTGCAGGAGCGAGCTTGCTCCTACAATGAATTGCGGGGGAGCTAGAAGAACCAGAACGAACGCCTGTTACGCTCCAGCTCGCCGCGGCACTGGTTAAGCTGCGCACCATAGGTTTTCGACTGCTGCTCAACTTTACGGGCCACCTGCATCAGCCAGGGTTTGGCACGGTATGTATTGCGACTGTAACCGCCCCTGCCCTCGTGATACGCCAGATACTGGTTGTAGGTATCCCATTTGGAAATCCCCAACTGCTGCTGGGTACCTGCGGCATACCATCCGATAAACATGATGGCATCGGCAAAGTTATCGCGAGAACCGCCACTGCCCATGCTTCGCTCGAAATCCTTCCAGGCCGGCGGTTGAGCTTGCGCGTAGCCGTATGACGGGCTGACCCTGCCCCACGGGATTATCCACAACAGATAAGCGCGGGGAGGAAGCGCATCAGCGACAAAACTGCTTTCCTGTTTCATGATCGCCATCGCCACATGGGGAGGCGTTCCCCAGCGGCTCTGCATCGCGACCGAGTCCTTGTACCAGGCAGGATACTGACGATAGATACTGCATAGATTGCCCTGGTCTTTGGGCGGAGCTGTCGTACACCCGGTTAATGTCACCAGGGTCAGCGCTAACGCCCATGCCGGTATTTGCTTCATTTAATATCCAGATCGGGAGAAGCCATTAATACAGGTTCGGTTCCATCTCCAGCTGCACCGCAAAGCGCCGCTCGATATCTTCCTGAATGCGTCGGGCCAGGGCCAGCAACTGCAAACCGCTGGCCGAGCCATAGTTGACCAATACCAGCGACTGCAAACGATGCACTCCGGCGTCAGCCTCACGAAAGCCTTTCCACCCCGCGGCTTCGATCAACCAGCCGGCGGCCAGCTTCACTCGGCCATCAGCTTGTGGGTAACCGATAATGCCGGGATGCGCCAGTTTCAGCTCAGCGGCCAGCGCAGCTGACACCAGCGGATTTTTAAAGAAGCTGCCTGCGTTACCCAGTACCGCCGGGTCCGGCAGCTTCTCACTGCGGATACTGCTGATGGCACGGCTCACGTCGGTCGCCGTCGGCTGTTCGATACCCTGCTCACTCAGGCGCTGGCGTACAGGTCCGTACTCCAGATGCAGCCTTGCGGCACGGCTCAGGGTAAACCGGACCCGCAGAATCACCCAGCGCCCCGGCTGTTGTTTGAACACGCTGTCACGGTAGCCAAAGTCGCAGTCCGCCAGGGTGAAATCGCGCAGCTCGCCGGTTTGCCGGTCAAGTGCGGTCAGCCCCGCAAAAACGTCCTTGATCTCAACGCCGTAAGCGCCGATGTTCTGTACCGGCGCGGCACCCACGGTTCCAGGAATCAAACTGAGGTTTTCCAGCCCCGACAGGCCTTGCTCCAGGGTCCACAACACAAAGGCATGCCACACCTCGCCCGCTTCGGCCTCGACCACCACTTCCCGACCATCGTCTTCAACCTGGCGAATGCCACGGCTAGCCATGCGCAGCACCAGCGCAGGGACATCCCTGGTCAGCAGCAAGTTGCTACCGCCGCCGATCACCAGCAAAGGCAAATTGCGCTGCGCCGAGCACTGCAATGCCTCGCGCACGTCGTCATCGCTACAGGCCTCGGCATACAGGCTCGCGCGCACATCCACACCAAAGCTATTGAACGGCTTGAGCGACTCATCAACCTGCAACAGCAAACTCATAAACGCCCCTTCAGTTCAATCACCAGCAAATCGCATGCAGACTCAACCAGATCCAGCACCTCTTCAAAGCCTGCCTCACCGTCGTAATAAGGGTCGGGCACCTCGTCTTTAACGCCATCGAAACGACGCAGGAACAGGTCAAGCCCGGCCTTGCCGTTGGCAGGCTGCAAGGCTTTAAGGTCGCGCAGGTTGCTCAGGTCCATGGCCAGAATCAGGTCATAGTGATTGAAGTCGGCCGCGACCACCTGTTGCGCACGCTGCGCCGACAAATCGTAACCCCGCCGCATGGCTGCGCGCTGGGTACGCTTGTCCGGTGCCCCGCCTACGTGCCAGTTGCCCGTTCCTGCAGAAGCCACTTCAACACGCCCGGCCAGACCCGCTACCTGCAACTTGTGGCGCAGTACGCCTTCGGCCGTAGGAGAGCGACAGATATTACCCAGACAAACGAACAGGACGCGCATCAAGCCTCCAGCAAACGCCGAACGCGCTCGAGGTCTTCAATGGTATCGACACCGGCCGCAGGCGACTCGAGCACGTCGGCCACATGGATTCGTACACCATGCCAAAGTGCCCGCAGCTGCTCCAGACGCTCGGTGTTTTCGAGCCAGCAAGGGCCCCAGCTGACGAAGTCATGCAGGAAACCGGCGCGATAGGCGTAGATCCCGATATGGCGACGATAGGGCACGCCGGCAGGCAACTGCTCCGGGTGCGAAGCGAAATCATCACGGGCCCAGGGCAAGGTAGCCCGGCTGAATGTCAGCGCCAGCCCGTTGATATCACTGACCACCTTGACCACATTCGGGTTGAACAGGGTCTCGACGTCTGTGATCGGCTCGGCCAGCGTCGCCATGCTTGCTTCGCTGTGGGCCGCCAGGTTGATCGCGACCTGATCAATCAGTTGCGGTGGAATCAGCGGCTCGTCGCCCTGCACATTGACCACTATGGCATCGCTGGCCAGCCCCAGCTGGGTGGCCACTTCGGCCAGGCGATCGGTACCGGACTCGTGATCGGCACGGGTCAGCAATACTTCGGCACCAAACCCCTTGCAAGCCTCGACAATGCGAGCATCGTCAGTGGCCACTACCACCCGCTGCGCACTGCTTTTACAGGCCTGTTCCCAGACGTGTTGAACCATCGGCTTGCCGGCAATCGTCAGCAGCGGTTTGCCGGGCAAACGGGTCGACGCGAAGCGCGAGGGAATTACGACGGTAAAAACCGGAATCATTTATCCAGACGCTCATCAGTGCTGAGGGTGCGGGCTTCGGTTTCAAGCATCACCGGAATCCCGTCGCGGATCGGGTAAGCCAGGCCTGCACCCTTGCTGATCAGCTCGGTTTTATCGGCGCTGAGCTTGAGCGGGCCTTTGCAAACAGGGCACGCGAGGATATCGAGCAGCTTGGTGTCCATAAAATGTTCCCCTGAATAAAGATCGGTTAGGGCAAAAGACGATTGGGTAAAAGACGCAATAACTGCCGGTCAAACCACAGCACGAAGGCTTCGGACGGAACAGCGTCAACCGCCAGGTACCACCAGTCAGGTGACGCAAAGTCGCGGCACTTCACCGCGTCCTTTTCGGTCATGACCAGAGGCAATGGCGGCATGAAATTCAAGACCTCGGCACTATAGGGCGCATGGTCTGCAAAAGCATGGGCGATTGGCCGCCAGTGTAGCGTTTCGAGGGTGGTGAAGAAACGCTGCGGATTACCGATCCCGGCCACGGCATGCAAGGCCTGTTCAGGCGGGAAAAAGTCCAGCGCCTTGCGCTCGCCACTGAGCAGGTTGATCAGCGCAGTCGGCTGCAACTGAAACGCAAATCCACCTTGCGGGTCGCTGGCAGCGCCGTTATACAGCACCGCATCCACACTCAGTAATCGCTCCGCCGGTTCCCGCAACGGCCCCGCCGGCAGGCAATGACCATTGCCCAGGCCCCGGGCGTTATCGATCAGCACCAACTCCAGGTCCCGGGCCAAGCGGTAATGCTGCAAACCGTCGTCCGAAAGAATCAGGTCCAGTGGCTCGCTGGCCAGCAAGGCTTGAACCGCACGACTGCGATCGGGGTCGATCATCAATGGTACGCCGGTTCGCTGCACGATCAGCAAGGGCTCGTCCCCCGCTATTCTGGCGCTGTGTTCGGCGCTGACACGCCACGGCAATTGAGGCGGCCTGGCGCCATAACCACGGCTCACCACCCCAACCCGCAGACCATTGCGCTGGCAATGCTCGATCAGCCACAAAATCAGCGGTGTTTTACCGGTACCGCCGACGGTGATATTGCCTACCACCACCAACGGTACGGGCGCACGATAGATCTCGCCCTCTCCCGCGATAAAACGCGCGCGCTTGCGCTCTACCACTTTGCGGTACAGGCATTCCAGCGGGCTCAACAGCTTGAGCAGCGGATGCCCGGCATACCAGGCACGCAGCAAACGATCGGACATGGCCATCAGTGAGGCGCCTGCGCCTCAACGGTGGTCATGCGCAAATGGCTGAAGCCGAGCTTGCCGGCCGCATCCATCGCAATAATGACCGCCTGATGCTGGGTCTTGCCATCGGCGCTGATCGACAATGGCAAGCTGGTATCGCCACCGGACTCCCTCTGCAGGGCCTCGATCAGGCTCGCCAGATCGTTTTTTGGCAGCAATTGGTCGTTCACCGAAAACACCCCGTCTGCGCTGATGGCGATATCCAGCTGCCTGGTGTTCTGCTCGTCACTGGGCGAGCCGGTGACGGCTTCCGGCAGATCCACCCGCAACTGAGTTTCGCGGGTAAAGGTGGTGGTTACGACAAAGAACAGCAACAGGATAAACACCACGTCAATCAACGACGCGAGGTTGATATCGACCGTTTCCCGTGGCTTGCGGCGAAACTTCACACTTTGCTCCCGACCATGTCGACTTCGCGGTCGCCTTGCACCACTTCGACCAGTTTGATCGCTTCCTGCTCCATGCCAACCACCAGTTCATCGACCCGGCGCTGCAGGAAGCGATGGAAGAACACCGCCGGAATACCGACCATCAGTCCCGCAGCAGTGGTAATCAGCGCTTTGGAAATACCGCCCGCGAGTATCGCAGCGTTGGTGGTCATGCCCGAGCCCATGAACGAACTGAAAATATCGATCATGCCCAGAACCGTGCCCAGCAGTCCCAGCAACGGCGCCATGGCGGCAATGGTGCCCAATGCATTGAGGTAACGTTCAAGCTCGTGAATGACCCGGGCGGCGGCCTCTTCGATGCATTCTTTCATGATCTCGCGACCATGCTTGGAGTTGGCCAGGCCGGCAGCCAGGATTTCACCCAATGGCGAATCGGCGCGCAATTGCTTGAGTTTTTCCTTGTCCAGCTGCTTGTCCTTGATCCAGACCCAGACCTGCCCGAGCAGATGGGGCGGAGTCACGCGGCTGGCACGCAGGGTCCACAGGCGCTCGACAATAATGCCCAGCGCGGCAACAGAGCTCAGAATGATCGGCAGCATCATCCAGCCGCCGGATTTGACCAGTTCCCACACAGTGAAAATCCCCTCGAAAAAGTGCGCCACTTTACCACATGATTGAACTCCCCCTCTTGTAGCAGCCATGCCTGTCTCGCCGCTTGGGCATGCAACGCACAGCAGCCGGCTTCAAGCATCAGTCACGCCAGAAACGGGGTTGATCGCGCAGACTCTCAGCCTTGCCGAAGGTGCCCAAGCGAAACCGCAGCGCTCCCTGCTCGGCACTGTCCAGTATCTGCACCCCCAACCCCTGATAGCGCGCCAGCACTTGAGGGTGCGGATGGCCAAAGCTGTTGCCGTGGCCCCGGGAGATCAGCACCACCCCGGGTGCCAGGGCCTTGAGCAAATCCACCGAGGATGATGTGCGACTGCCGTGGTGCGGGGCTTGCAGCCAGCGGGTAGGGACGCCCAACGAAGTTTGCAACAAGGCCCGTTCGGCCCGGGCGTCAATATCCCCCGTCAGCAGAAGCCGCTCGCCGCCGGCTTCAACCTGCATCACACAGGACCTCTGATTGCTGTCACTCGCCCCTGACCACTGCCAGAGCGAAAACTTCACGCCATCCCACTCCCAACTCTCGCCGCTGGTACAAGGCTGCGCCCGCAATGGCTCCGCCAACCCCGGCAACTCACCGCCGATGACCCGCAGGGCACCGACTTCCTGCTGTACCGCCAGGGCCCCGCCGGCGTGATCGGCGTGCGCGTGACTGATCAGCATCAGGTCCAGCCTGGCTATCCCCAGGGAGCGCAACACCGGAACCACCACCCGCTCGCCCTGGTCAAAATCCCTGACTTTCGGTCCCGCGTCATAAAGCACGGCGTGATTGCGGGTGCGCAGCACAATGGCCAGCCCCTGCCCCACATCCAGCTGCCACACTTCAACCTGACCGCGAGGGATTTGCTCACGCGGGCTGAAAACTGCGAGCAGCACCAGCGGCCACCCCAGCGGCCGCAGTATCACGCCTGCCGGCAGCATCAACAGCAGCGCCCCGAAAGCACTCAACAGCCACACTGCCAAGGGAACTGTTACAGGCAACCAGGGGGAAAAATACCCGGCCAGCAAGGTCAGCCCCCTGATCAACCCATCAAGCAAACCGCCTGACACCCAAAGCAGGGTTTCGCCAAGCCAGGGCACCGGTAACAGCAACGTGCCCAGAAGTGCCGTGGGCAATACCAGCAGACTGATCCACGGCACAGCCACCAGATTGGCCAGCGGGCCGCTCAGGCTGATGGGCAAGCCCAGGATCCAGAGCATCGGAAACAGCCCCAGGGCAATCATTGCTTGGGGCCGGGCCCATGCCACGTGCCAGTCCCAGGGCCCCAGGCGTCCACTGAAGGTGAAAATCAGCACCGCCACGGCGGCGAAGGACAGCCAGAATCCCGGCATCAGACTGGCCAGCGGCTCAATGATCAACACCCCGTTGAGCGCCAGCAAAAACGGTAGCCAAACCCCCAGATGACGAAACCGCAGACGCCATATCAGCACCAGCCCCAGCATGACGCATGCCCGCTGAATCGGTACTTCAAAGCCTGCCAGCAAGCCGTAACCCAGCGCGCCGGCAAACCCCAGGCCACAGGCCCATGGCAGCCATGGCAGACGCCGCGGCCACCAGCCACGGCGTGCCAACCAGGCGACCAGGCCGTAAATCAGTCCGGCACACAGCCCAATGTGCTGACCCGAGATCACCAGCAAGTGCACGGTTCCGGTTGCCTGCAGCAGCCTCCAGTCGTCACCGCTCAGGCCCGAGCTGTCGCCCATGACCAGCGCGGCGAGCCACGGCGCTCGCCCATTGGCATCGGTGTGCAGCACACGCTTGCGCAAATCGTCGCGCCAGGCATGACTGGCCGGTTCGAGCAGTTGACCCGCCTTGACAGTTCCAGTCGCGCCAATCCGCTGCGCCAGCAACCAGGCCTGATAATCAAAGCCCTGGGGGTTAAGCAGACCCCGGGGCTGCTTGAGTTTCACCGCCAGCCGCCAGCGCTCGCCACTGTTGACCGGCGGCCCGCCGTACCAGCCCAGCCGGATAGTCCCGGGCAAAGCAGTGTGCCGCGAGCGGGCATCGCGCAATTCAAAGCGCACGGTGCTATCAGTCTGCCGGGGCAACCCGACTACACGCCCTTCAACCCACAGCGTTCGACCATCCAGCGCGCCGGGCAATCGATCATCCAGTGCACTCTGCCCCTGAAAACAGGCCCATGTCAGCCCGATCAGGAACAGCCCAAACGGATAGAAACGAAAGATGAGCAGCAACAGTCCCGCAACCAGCATTGACAACAACCACCCGCCCGGTGGCAACCCGGGTAAAAACCGCAACGCCATCAAACCCGACGCCAGTGCCAACATTCCCGTATGCATAACCCGATCCAATAAAGCCGTTTTATCGGATTAGTCGGAAGCTGCGCTCCAGGTTTTAAGAATTGTCACAAAGTCTGAACAAGCGGCTAGCTTAACTTAGGCATACTGCACTCTTACTCCGAGCGAGAAGCCTATGCCACGGCGGATTTTCAAACGCTACATGCCGGATCCGGCCAGCATCAGGGAACACAAGTCCTTACGTTTCCTGGGCACCTTGCTGCATGATCCCAACCTCTGGCACCTCAATCGGCACTCCGTTTCCCGTGCAATGGCGGTGGGGATCTTCGCCGCGTTTATTCCCATGCCTTTCCAGATGCTGCTGGCCGCCTTTCTGGCGATCACGGTGCGCAGCAACATGCCCATTTCGGTGAGTCTGGTCTGGCTGACCAACCCGATCACCATGCCCCCCGTGTTCTATTGCACTTACCAAATGGGGGCATGGCTGATGAATGTCCCGGCCCGCTCACTGCCCGACGAACTGACCTGGGAATGGATCAGCAGCCAGTTGTCCACCCTGTGGCAGCCATTTTTGCTTGGGTCAGTGGTGTGTGGCGTCGTACTCGGGGCGCTGGCCTATTGCCTGACCCAGTTGTACTGGCGCTGGTGGGTCAGCCGCCAATGGAAACGCCGACATAACAAGCGCCCATAAAAAAGGCCCCGTAAGGGTAATGCTGCTCACTTAACGCCTGCGGTCTCAACTGCAGGAGCAAGCTTGTTTCGCGATGGTCTCCAGAGCGCCGTGTTCAACCTGTAAACACGCATTCTTGTTAACAATCATCGCGAGACAAGCTCGCTCCTGCCAAGGCAGGGTTTATTCATGTGAACAGCATTAGCCGCTACGGGGCCTTTTGCATGATGATGAAAGACTACTGGCGCATCCCGCGACCACTGACCAGCAAGCGTGCGCAAGCGATGTACAGCACGATCGTTGCCACCACCATAAAGGTCAGGGCCACGCTGATCTTGATGTCCGAAACCCCAAGAATGCCGTAGCGGAAGGCGTTGACCATGTGCAGCACCGGGTTGGCCAGCGATACGGTCTGCCAGAACGGCGGCAGCAGGGTAATTGAATAAAACACCCCGCCCAGGTACGTCAGCGGCGTCAGCACGAACGTCGGGATGATCGAGATATCGTCGAAGTTGCGCGCAAATACGGCGTTGATAAACCCCAGCAGAGAGAAGATCGTTGCCGTCAGCACCACCACAACTATGGTCAGGCCCAGGTGATGCACCTGCAAATGGGTGAAGAACAGTGACAGCAGGGTCACGATCACGCCCACCATCAACCCGCGCAGAATCCCGCCGACCGTGAAGCCGATCAAAATAGTGTGGGGCGATACCGGCGATACCATCAGCTCTTCAATCGAGCGCTGGAACTTGGCGCCAAAGAAGCTCGACACCACGTTGCCGTAGGAGTTGGTGATCACCGACATCATGATCAGGCCCGGTACGATGTACTCCATATAGGTGAAGCCACCCATATCACCGATTTGCCGACCGATCAGGTTGCCGAAAATTACAAAATACAAAACCATGGTAATCGCAGGCGGCAGCAGGGTTTGCGGCCAGATGCGGGTAAAACGCCGCACTTCACGATAAATAATGGTGTTCAACGCAATCAGGTTGGGGCGCAGCTCCGAGCTCATATCGCCACCTTTGCCAGGTTTTTCTCGACCAGCGACACGAATAACTCCTCAAGACGATTGGTTTTATTACGCAGGCTGACCACTTCAACGTTTTGAGCGGCCAACTGAGTGAACAGACCGGTAATGCCCACCGCTTTATCCACCTGCACTTCCAGGGTGTGATCGTCGAGCAACTGGCTCGGATAACCGATCAGTTGCACCGGCACCGCCTGCGGCTTCTTCAGGTCAAGCAAGAAGGTCTCGACATGCAGCTGGCCCAGCAATTGACGCATGCTGGTGTTCTCGACAATGGTGCCGTGATCGATGATCCCGATGTTGCGGCACAGCTGCTCAGCCTCTTCCAGGTAATGCGTGGTGAGGATGATGGTGGTGCCCTGCTCATTCAATTCGGTGAGGAAGGTCCACATAGAACGACGCAGCTCAATGTCCACGCCTGCAGTGGGCTCGTCGAGAATCAACAGCCGCGGCTCGTGCACCAGTGCCCGGGCAATCATCAGGCGCCGCTTCATGCCGCCCGACAACGAACGCGAAGGGGTTTCGCGTTTGTCCCAGAGCCCCAGTTGCGTCAGGTACTTCTCGGCGCGTTCCTTGGCGATTTTCGGCGGGATACCGTAATACCCGGCCTGGGTCACCACGATATCGAAGGTCTTTTCAAACTGATTGAAATTGAACTCCTGCGGCACCACGCCAATACAGCGTTTGAGTGCCGCAGGGTCACGATCGAGATCATGGCCGAAGATATTCACTGTACCGCTGGTCTTGTTGACCAGGGTAGAGAGAATGCCGATGGTGGTGGATTTGCCGGCGCCGTTGGGGCCCAGCAAGGCAAAAAAGTCACCTTCAGCAACATCCAGATCGATACCACTCAGGGCCTGGAAACCGTTGCCGTAGGTTTTGGTTAGCTGCCGTATGGACAGAGCGGAACTCATATCGGATTACGCACCAAGATGAAGGAAAGGGAGAGACCCAAGTAAGGACGAACTGTCTGCATGACAAGTCCGGCAAGGCCTTTAAACACCTCGTATGGTGCTTGGCCCGGCCGCACAAGTACAGTCGCCCGTATTAATAGTAGGTATTAAGTCAACGCAGTCATGACCGCACTGCGGTAGGCCGGACGCAGTTTCAAACGCTCATACCAGGCACTGAGATGCGGCAGGGACGGACGTTCGATGGGCATTTCAAACCAGGCGTAGATGAACGAGCCAAGCGGGATGTCACCCATACCGATTTCATCACCCGACAAGTAAGGTTTTTCAGACAGGGCCTGATCCACGATTTCCAGCAACTGCCCGCAAGCCTGGATGGCGGCATTGATCGCCACCCAGTCCTGCTGCTCGGCCGGAGTACGCAAGACACCCCAAAATAGCGGGCGGAAGGCTGCCGCAAAGGAAGTGCTGGTCCAGTCCATCCATTTGTCCGCCTGGGCCCGCACCTTGGGATCGGTGGGATACCAGGACGTGTCCGCGCCATATTGGGCGGTCAGATAACGCACGATGACGTTGGATTCCCACAGCACGAAGCCGTCATCCTCGATCGTCGGCACTTGTCCATTCGGGTTCAACGCCCGGTATTGCGGGCTGTTTACCACGCCGAACGCACCACCTGCCTCTTCCCGACTGTAGGGCAGTGCCAGCTCTTCAATACACCACAAGGCCTTTCTGACATTTGACGAATTCTTGCGACCCCACACTTTCAGCATGACTCAACTCCTGATTGATAGACGCCACAGGAGTCTACGCCGGGACGTCGAACTCCGTCTCCCGCATGAGGTCACTATTGCAACTACCTTGATATGGACTTGCGACTAAGCTCACAAGGGTGCCTGAATGGCCTCACGGAGGATTGAATATGCTGTTGTTGTGGATTCTGGTTTTGATCGTGGGTGTAGCCTGGTTGGCCCACCGCCGCATCGCGCCCCTGACGTCCATGGCCGTGGTGGCGGTTTATCTGCTGGCCATGGGCATCATCGGCCATGTACCAGGCTGGCTACTGGTTATTTTGTGGGTATTACTGGCGGTTCCCGCTGCCCTGCTTCTGCTGCCCGACCTGCGCCGCAAACTGTTCACCGCGCCCCTGTTCAGCTGGTTTCAGAAAACCCTGCCGCCCATGTCGCAAACCGAACGCGATGCCATCGATGCCGGGACCGTATGGTGGGATGGCCAGCTGTTCAGTGGCCGTCCCGACTGGGAACAGTTGCTGGCCTACCCCAAGGTGCAGTTGACCGAAGAAGAGCAAGCCTTCATCGATGGCCCGACCGAAGAACTGTGTGCAATGGTCAGCGACTGGGAAATCGGTCAGGCCATGGATTTGCCACCCGAGGCCTGGGCCCATATCAAAACCCACGGTTTTTTTGCCCTGATCATTCCCAAGGAGTTCGGCGGTAAGGGTTTCTCGGCCTACGCCCACTCCCAGGTCGCCATGAAACTGGCTACCCGCAGCGGTGATCTGGCCTCTACGGTAATGGTCCCCAACTCCCTGGGCCCGGCGGAACTGCTGCTGCATTACGGCACCGACGAGCAGCGCAACCATTATCTGCCACGACTGGCCCGCGGCGATGATATCCCCTGTTTTGCCCTGACCGGTCCACTGGCGGGCTCCGATGCGGGTGCCATGCCCGACACCGGGATCATTTGCAAAGGCCAGTGGCAAGGCGAAGAAGTACTCGGCCTGCGCCTGAACTGGGAAAAGCGCTATATCACCCTCGGCCCCGTTGCCACCCTGCTGGGCCTGGCGTTCAAGGCCCACGACCCGGACCACCTGCTGGGCGACAAAGAAGACCTGGGCATCAGCCTGGCACTGATCCCCACAGATACCCCGGGGGTTGAGATCGGGCGCCGGCACTTGCCGCTGGGCGCGGCCTTCATGAATGGCCCGAACTCGGGCAAAGACGTGTTTATCCCGCTGGACTACCTGATCGGTGGCCAGGAAATGCTCGGCAAAGGCTGGATGATGTTGATGAACTGCCTGTCGGTCGGGCGCTCCATATCACTGCCCGCGGTCGGCACCGGGGCTGCCAAGTTCACCAGCCTGGTGACCGGCCAGTACGCGCAAGTACGAGAACAGTTCAACGTGCCCCTGGCCGCTTTTGAAGGCATCCAGGAAGCACTGGCACGGATTGGCGGCAATGCCTGGTTGATGGACAGCGCGCGCATGCTGACTGCCAATGCCGTGGACCTGGGCGAAAAACCTTCAGTGCTGTCGGCCATCCTCAAGTACCACCTCACCGAGCGCGGCCGTGAATGCATCGGCCACGCCATGGACGTGCATGGCGGCAAGGGCATCATCATGGGGCCCAACAATTACCTGGGGCGCAACTGGCAAGGGGCGCCGATTTTCATCACCGTGGAAGGTGCGAACATTCTGTCGCGCAACCTGATGATCTTTGGTCAGGGCGCGATTCGTTGCCATCCTTTTGTACTCAAGGAAATGGCCCTGGCCGGGCGTGAAGACAAAGACCAGGCCCTGCTGGAGTTTGATGGCCTACTGCTCAAGCACATCGGCTTTGCCGTGAGTAATGCGGCCAGCACCCTGGTGCTGAACCTGGGCCTTGGCCGTTTCGAACACGCCCCCGGCAATGCCCTGAGCCAGGGTTACTTCCGCGCCCTGAACCGTCAGGCAGCGGCCTTTGCGATGCTCGCAGACTTGAGCATGATGCTGCTCGGTGGTGAACTTAAACGTCGCGAGCGCTTGTCGGCGCGCCTGGGTGATGTGCTCAGCCACATGTATCTGGCCTCGGCCGCCCTGAAGCGCTATCACGATCTGGACTCCCCCGAGTACCTCAACCCGCTGTTCCGATGGGCCATGGAAGAAAGCCTGGGCCACGCCGAACGTGCCCTGGACGAACTGCTGAAAAACTTCCCGAGCCGTGCGCTGAGCTGTGCGTTGCGGGTCGTGGTGTTCCCGTTCGGCCGTCGCCATACCGGGCCGTCGGATGCACTGGATGCTGAAGTGGCCGCCGTACTGGGTCGCACCAAAGGCGATCCGGCCCTGGAAGCCGTGCTTGCCGGCTGCTATCGCCCGCAGTCACCGGACGATGCGGTAGGCGCCCTGCAACACGCCTGCGACCTGCTCAAAGCCGCACATCCACTGCACAAAAAACTCCACGACGGATTGAAAAGCGGCCAGGTCAAACCGGCTGCGGGCGAACCGCCTATCGATTCGGCATTGCAGGCAGGTGTACTGCAACCGGCCGAAGCCGAGACTTTACGCACCGCAGAAGCCGCCCGGCGCAAGGTGATCGACGTGGATGACTTCAGCAAAGAGCAGCTCACCCACAGCGAAGGAAAGATTCGCTAGCAGGACAGCAGGCGCCGGGGGCTTTATACTCCGGCGCCCGTTTTGCTCTAGAGGACACCGCAATGGCCACCAACGATCTCAACCATAACCTAGCCCTGCTCGATATGTTGCGCAGTATCCTGGTTGCTGTCGGTGATGCCGAACAGATCCCGGAAGAAAGCCATGCCCTGTTCCTGGAACGCTTCGATGAAATGAAAAGCGGCCTGCTGACCGACTTTGACAGCAGCCAGTATCTGGGCCAGGACATCCTGTGTCAGGTGATCGAACGCTATCCGCAAATCGCCCACCTGGTACCTCGCGATTTGCTGTGGTTCTTCGGCGGCGCGTGCTTTAACTTCTTGTCCGATGAAGAGCTGGACATGTACGAAGCCCTGGAAGAACGTCGCTTTGAAGCCGAACAAAACGGCGAACCATTCGACTGGAACCAGGAAAAGCAATTTATGGCGCTGCCGACCAACGAAGACAGCCCGCAGCACTGATTGACGCGCCAGGCGCCCGATTCTAAAAGCCCGCCCGGTTTACCTGGCGGGCTTTTTTGTGCCTCCAGTACTGATGCCCCCATGCCACTGTCAGGGCCGCAGCGGCTCTTGCCCCAGGCGCTCCACCAGATAATCGATAAACACCCGCAATTTGGGTGGCATATAGCGCGAAGGGGCATGCAACAACCACGCAGCTCCGTGGTAGGAGGCGATAAAATTCCACGCCGGCAGCACTTGTACAATCAGCCCCTGCTCCAGCGCCTGACACGCCGTGAAGTACGGCAGACTGCCAATCCCGATATGCTGCAACACCGCGTCCAGCCTTACGCCCGTATGGTTGGCCGCATAACGGCCACGTACCCCGACTGTCACTGACTTGGCGCCCTGCCTGAACTTCCAGCGCGCATCCGCCGGGGTCTCCCCCAGATAAATACAGCTGTGATCACGCAGGTCCTCAGGCTGTTGCGGCACCCCGTGCTCTGCCAGATAACCCGGCGTGGCACACAGCAAATGCTCAATCACAAACAGCTGGCGTCCCACCAGGCCCGGTGGCGGCTGATCGGTAATGCGGATGCTCAGGTCAACGTTGTCATCGATCAGGTCGACATAGCGATCTTCAAGAATTAATTGCACATCAACCCCGGGATAGCGCCGCAAGAACTCGGGCATATGCGGGTGTATCACATAGCGACCCACGGCTTTGGGCACGCTGACCCGGATCAGCCCTTCGGCCTCCAGGGTAAAGCGCCCGCTTAAATCCATCACTGACTGCGCCGCGCCCGTTACCTCAAGGCAGCGCTTGAAAACCTCTTCTCCGGCATCGCTGAGGCGCAACTTGCGCGTAGTCCGTTGCAGCAAACGGATGGCCAGAGCTTTTTCCAGCCGCGAAATACTGCGACTGACCGCTGAAGGCGACATTGAAAGCTGACGCGAAGCTGCGGAAAAACTCCCGGCCTCGACCACCTTTACGAAAATCACCATTTCAGCCAATAACGACAGCGGGAGATTTATGCTCACAACGCACAGGTCCATTGAAATTTGGATGGATTATCACACTCAAGGGCCGCCCCTATACTGGAAAAAGAAACCCTCCAGGATAGAACCATGACCCAACGCCTGTTTTTTACCGATGACGCACTGACCGCAGAGGTCGAGGTTCTGCGCTGTACGCCCCACGAAGACGGCTTTGCAGTGGTCCTCAATGCCACGCCCTTCCACCCTCAGGGCGGCGGGCAGCCATCTGATACTGGCTGGATTGCAGACAGTGAAGTGGTGAAAGTACTGCAAGAACAGGACGCCATCGTGCATTACCTCAAACAGCCGGTTTTGCCAGGCCCGACACGGGCAGAAGTTGACGCGACACGCCGCCATCTAAATGCGCGCCTGCACTCGGCCGGGCACTTGATTGGCGTGCTGGGTGAGCAGGCAGGCTGGATTCCCGCCAAGGCCCACCACTGGCCGGGCGAATGCCGGGTAAGCTTCACCCCCGGCGATAATCCGCAAGTGCTGGAGCCCGAAACCATCGAACAGCATCTTGAGCAATGGATCAGAGCCGACTTGCCAAGGCACATGCAGCACGACTCCGGGCAACGGGTTATCCGCTTTGGCGACTTGCCGGGTTATCCCTGTGGCGGCACCCATGTCCGCTCATTGGCCGCGTTACATGCCGTCAGCGTGCTGTCGGTTGGCCAGAAAAAGGGCGTGCTGTCCGTGCGCTATGAGGTCAAATAAGCCTGGCCCGATGACGTTGTACAAAACGCTCCACGTAATCGTCCGCGGGGCTCAGCAGGATTTCCTGCGGCGTCCCCACCTGAATCAGCTGCCCGTCCTTGAGCATGGCGATGCGATTACCAATACGCAGCGCTTCATCCAGGTCGTGGGTGATAAAAACAATGGTTTTTTCCAGGGTTCGCTGTAGCTCCAGCAGCTGATCCTGCATTTCTGCACGGATTAACGGGTCCAGCGCGCTGAAGGCTTCATCCATCAGAATAATGTCGGTGTCAGTCGCCAGAGCCCGCGCCAGCCCTACTCGCTGGCGCATGCCTCCCGACAGTTGCTGCACGTAAGCCTGTTCATAGCCCTGCAGCCCTACCATCGATATCCAGTGCCGCGCCCGCTCATTGCACTGACCTTTACTCTCGCCGCGCACCTTGAGGCCGTAGGCCACGTTTTCCAGCACGTTGCGATGGGGCAGCAAGCCAAAGCCCTGAAACACCATGCTGATTTTGTGCCGTCGAAACTGGCGCAAGGCAGGCATGTCGTAATCCAGGATGTTTTCACCATCCACCAGGATCTGGCCGCTGGTGGGGTCGATCAGACGGTTGAGGTGGCGCACCAGCGTCGACTTGCCCGAGCCGGACAACCCCATGATGACGAACACCTCACCCGCGCGAATCGACAAGGACAGATCATTGACCCCCACCACACAACCGGTTTGCGCCAGTACCTGTTCCTTTTTCAGGCCCTCCCGCAGCAGGGTCATGACTTCTTTTTCGCGGCTGCCAAACACCTTGAAAACGTTGCGTACTTCGATCTTGTCGAGGGCCACCGAGGTCATTTTTGCTCCCCGTGCCGAGTCCGGCCATAGGCCTGGGTGATCCGGTCGATAACCACGGCCAGAATCACAATCGCCAGCCCCGCTTCAAGGCCTTTGCCGACGTTGAGTGTCTGAATGCCCACCAGCACATCCTCACCCAGCCCCCGGGCACCGATCATTGAGGCGATGACTACCATCGACAGCGCCATCATGGTGGTCTGGTTAATCCCGGCCATGATGCTGGGCATGGCCAGCGGCAATTGCACACCGAACAGTTGCTGCCATGGATTGGCACCAAAAGCGTTGATCGCTTCCATCACTTCCCGGTCAACCTGGCGCAAGCCCAGATCAGTCAGACGGATCAGTGGCGGCACGGCATAGATCACCGTGGCAAAGATCGCCGGAACCTTGCCCAGGCCGAACAGCATCAGCACCGGAATCAGGTACACAAAACTGGGCATGGTTTGCATGATGTCCAGCAACGGCATCATCACCGCACGCAAGCGATTGCTGCGGGCCGCCAGAATCCCCAGCGGAATCCCCAGCAACACCGAAATAACCGTGGCCACCATCATCAATGCCAGGGTTTGCATGAGTTTGTCCCACAGGCCGACCGCCCCCACTAAAAACAACAGGCCGACAATCAACAGGGTACTGAGGATTTTACGTGTGGCGTGCCAGCCTATGGCACCGACAATGGCCAGCATCAACCACCAGGGTGTCAGGCGCAGCAGGGTTTCGAGGTTGATAATGGCCCAAAGCAAAGTGTCGGAGATGTGCCGGAACACATCCCCGTAATTGCTCACCAGTGCATCAACTCCATCATTGACCCAACCGGCGATGGAAAACGTCAAATTTTCAGGGAACATGCCGTGCTCTTGCTTGATTGAAAGCGTTAATCGGCTTTGAGGGCCGCATCGACCTTGGCCGCGGCATCGGGGGTGACCCAGGCATGCCAGATCTGCGGCTGTTCACGTAAAAAGGCTTCTGCCGCCTTGCGTGGCTCGGTACGTTTTTCGCTCATCCGGGCCAGGGTGGTGTTCAACAGGTCGATAGGGAAATCGACTTTTTCATAGAACTCCACTAACTGCGGGTATTGAGCTTTAAAGGGGGCCGATACGCCAATGGCCAGTTTTGCCGGTAATGAGCTCGTACCTTTGGGGTTGGGGTTGCTGGCATCAGCCAGGGTTTTCCAGGCCTCGGCATCAAACGCCGGTTCTTCCAGCTTGATCAGCTTATAGCGCCCGATCAGCGGGGTTGGCGACCAGTAGTAAAACAACACGGGCTTGCCACGGCGAATCGAAGAACTGACTTCTGCGTCCAGCGCAGCGCCCGAGCCGGTGCGGAAATTTACAAAATCCTTGTCCAGGCCATAAGCCTTGAGCTTTTGACTGTTTACAATTTCAGAGGTCCAGCCGGTCGGACTATTGAGAAAACGCCCGCGGCTCGGGTCTTCCTGATCGCGGAATACTTCTTTATAGCGCGCCAGATCCTTTACCGACTTCAAGTCGGGGGCCACGGCCTTGATGCCTTTTTCAGGGTCGCCCTTGACCACGTACTCCGGCACCCACCAACCCTCACTGGCGTTTTTGACGATGTCACCCAGACCGAACACCTTGCCTTCAGCCTCGGCCTTGACCCACACCGGGCTGCGCCCTGCCCATTCTTCGCCAATCACCTGGATGTCATTTTTGGCCAGCGCCGCTTCGAGGCTGACGGTACTGCCGGGCAAGGTATCCGTCGCAACGCCGTAGCCTTTTTCGGTAATTAAACGCAGTACTTCAGTGATCAGGCTGCCGCTTTCCCAAGTGATATCACCGAAGTGCACGGGTGCAGCTGCAGGCGCGGCCAATACCGGTTGCGTTGCGATCCCCAGTGCCAGCAGCGTGCCGCCGAGCCATTGTTTAAGGTTGTTCATAGCGAGTCTCTTGTTATGAAGGGGCTTTGTTTCGGCAGTGCAGCGTCGCTTATCAAGCAGCGGCCAAGGGCAAGGCTCATGTAATCGCTGACAGAGCGCCGGGAAATACCCAACTGCGCCGCTATTTCTGGATACGTAAGACCATTGACCCTTGAGAGCAGAAAAGTGTTCCGAACCTTTTGCGGCAAACCGTCGAGCAGCGCGTCAATCATCTGCAAGGCTTGATGAGCCTGGGCCAGCGCCTCGGGTGATGGCGAACAAAGCGCAAGTTCATGCTGCATCTTCATCAGATACGCCTGCTCCACGTCTCGGCGGCGCCAGCGCTGGTAAATCAAGCGTCGGGCAATGGTGGTCAAAAGGGCACGGGGTTCGCGGATCGACATCCCCTGCCCGACGCTCAAAAGCTGGGTAAAGGTTTCGGCCGCAATGTCTTCAGCGTAGCTGCTGGAACCGGGGTAGCGGCGCAAACGCGCCTGCAGCCAGCCATGATGGGTGCGATAAAGCAGTCCCACATAGTCTCGGTGAGAGGTGTCGGCGCCGGACATAAAGGCTCCAAAAGAAGTAAAAACGGTATGTCCGGTGATCCGGTGCGGCGATCCTATCAAAGGCCTTTATT
Source organism: Pseudomonas sp. TMW22089 (assembly GCF_022496645.1). Lineage (NCBI taxonomy): Bacteria > Pseudomonadati > Pseudomonadota > Gammaproteobacteria > Pseudomonadales > Pseudomonadaceae > Pseudomonas > Pseudomonas sp. TMW22089. Next base: position 168,984 of record NZ_SCFG01000005.1, on the reverse strand, counting down.
CAATTTAAATACTAAAAACACATTTAGTTATTCGTTATTTGACTAAAAAACATCTAAGCCAGTACTGCATACCCACATTCGGTGGCGACTCGCTGAAGATCGAGCACAGGTTGATAATCCACTTCGCTGACCGGCAATACTTCCTGCACACCCAATACAGCCCTGACCTGCGGCAATTGCTGCAAAGCCTGATTCATTGCCCGGCGAATCTGCTCTGCACCACCGCGCCCGGTGCCGAGCGCGGTGATGTAAGGCAAGGTGGGGCTGTTTTCGGTACGTGCCACAGTGCGTAAGCCCGCGACCTCTGCTGGGGCGTAACGGGCCAGACAGTCAAAGGTGACACTGTCGATGCAAGCCAGGTCAGCCCATCCTTCACGCACATGGCGCAGGCTTTGTTGATGGGCACCGCTGATGGCCACGCTGGCAAAGAATCGTCCACCCTGCTGCAACGGCGCCAGACGGTGACGAAACAGGTTCATGCCGCTGTTGGAGTGCAGGTCGTTGATCACCCCGCGACTGCCCTTGAAGTCAGCCAGATCGGTACGCGGGTCGGTGGCGCGGCTGACGATCAAACTGCAGTGGTTGCCCGCGCTGCTGTCATTCAGTTCATAGCGCGGGCGACCCACCAGCTGCACCTGACCGCGCAACAGGGTCATCAGCGGGTAACCACAGGTCTGGGTCAGCAACAGATCCGGGGACCTGAACAACTCAAGCAACTCCAGCCCCCGGCCATCACGACGAGGTACATCCAGTAGCTCCACAATTCGAGTCAGCCACTGCTCACTGGCAACCTTCACCGGTTGCGGCGCAACGTACATCACGAGTTCTGCATAACGTCCCGGCATCGGGTGCTCCCTGTGGGTTCAATTGAACGGGTGCTGCGGGCTATCAATCGGCTGCAGGCCGTGACCACGAATCAATTCGCCATACCCCCGTACCAGAAAGCCGCCACTGCGCTGTTGCCATTGGGCACGCCGCGCCTGATAGATTGCGGGCAAGTAGAACCATGGCACACCAGGCAGATCATGGTGCACCAGATGCAGGTTCAGATTCAGGAACAGCCAGGTCCAGGGCCAGCCCGCTTCGTTAAGCACCGTGCGCTGCTCGGGACGTACAGCGGGCCGATGTTCATAAAAGGAGCGAATGGCGCCCACCGACAGCGCCGGCACGCTGACAAAAAATACATACTGGCAAACTGTCACTTCACTGTAGCGGGCAATAAAAGCAAACATCAGCAGCGTCAGACAACCGTGGGTCAGCCACATGCGCCAGGCTCGGGCATCACCACTGAGCAAGCGCTGCAGTTCTTGTCCAGCCAGGCCGGCCAACGACAGAGGCGCCCCCAGCAGCAGTCGTCCCAGCACGGTTTTGTTCAACCAGTGCACGCCGCGCAGCATTTCAGAGCTGCCTTGCCAGCGCGCCTGGCTCAAATAGCGGCTTTCCGGATCAACCCCCGGCACAGTCAGGTCATGGTCGCGGTGATGCAACAAATGGCTGTCGCGGTACAGGGTGTATGGATACCACACGGCAAAAGGGGCATAGCCCAGCAGCTTGTTGAACCACTCAAAGCGGGTGGGATGACCGTGCAGCAACTCGTGCTGCAGCGACATCCACAACACTACAACCGGAATCAGTAATCCGCTGGCCCACCAACTGCCGAGCAGCAAGGCAAACCATGCGCCGGGCACGGCAATCAACAATAACCATGTGGGCCATTGGGTCCGGCCGGTGAATGTGCGGGACAAGGCCAGGATGTCCCGGCGCTGGGCGCTATCGAAATAATGCGACATCTGCGGAACTCAACACAGGTTTGAATCCATCTGTGGCGCGAGTCGTACTTTTCTTGCAGATCGTTTGGTTATGGGCTTAGAGCGTTTGGCGGGGGTACCGGTGGGATTAAAACGCTGAAACGCAAAAAGCAGCCCTAAGGCTGCTTTCTGGTGTTTTTTGCAACTGCGTAGCTCCAAAAAACAAAATTTGGAGCGGGAAACGAGACTCGAACTCGCGACCCCGACCTTGGCAAGGTCGTGCTCTACCAACTGAGCTATTCCCGCAATAATGGCGTCCCCTAGGGGACTCGAACCCCTGTTACCGCCGTGAAAGGGCGGTGTCCTAGGCCACTAGACGAAGGGGACGTTGCCCGAAACGTACACTGTACATTTCAGTGTCAGCCGCATTAACCGCAGTTAACGCTCTGACTTTTCACTCAACCTTGTCGAAACAAAGTTGCTGGGTGAAGCAAAAAAAAACAGCCAATGGCTGATTTTTCATGTTTCCTGGACTATGCGTAGCTCCAAAAAACAAAATTTGGAGCGGGAAACGAGACTCGAACTCGCGACCCCGACCTTGGCAAGGTCGTGCTCTACCAACTGAGCTATTCCCGCAATAATGGCGTCCCCTAGGGGACTCGAACCCCTGTTACCGCCGTGAAAGGGCGGTGTCCTAGGCCACTAGACGAAGGGGACGTTGCCCGAAACATACACTGTATATTTCAGTGCCAACCGCATTTACCGAAGTTAATGCTTTGGCTTTCACTCAACCCCGCCCGAGAGCGTGATTGCTTAAAAATGGAGCGGGAAACGAGACTCGAACTCGCGACCCCGACCTTGGCAAGGTCGTGCTCTACCAACTGAGCTATTCCCGCAATGGCGTCCCCTAGGGGACTCGAACCCCTGTTACCGCCGTGAAAGGGCGGTGTCCTAGGCCACTAGACGAAGGGGACACGCTACAACTTCACTGGTTACATGCGTTTGGCTGTTCGCTTTACGCTGCAATTGGCGCGCATTCTAGGGATGGATTGGGAAGTCGTCAACCCCATTCTTAAAATATATTGAAATCAATGACTTCCCTCTCCTTTAGGCTTTTTCATGCGCAGTATGTCGCCGAACTCCTGACGTCTATATTCCGTCATCTCCCAAGGCGTTATGATTGACAGCATTAGGTGATGGCAATTTGTACCTATCGATTCCCAGCTTCTTTTTATAGAGCCGGCAGACCACCCTGAAGAGGTTCTAACGTTGACTCCTTCCATGATCGCCCTGCTTGTCATAGGCGGGATCGCACTTCTGATCGCCATCGGTTACATGAACCATGTGGTGGAAAACAAAAACCTGGAAAAAGCCCGCCTCAAGGTCGAGCTCAACGACCGCATCCGTCGCCTGAGTGAAGTGAACGAAACGTTTCCAGGGCAAATGATGTCCCCTGCCCTGAAACTTCTACTGACTCGGCTCGAGCTCAACGCCACCCAGCGACTGTTACTCCTGAACAAATCCAGTGCTGCATTGAAAGCCCGGGTTGCCGAGCTCAATGCCCTGCTCGCGCAAGGCGAGTCGATACCGGTCAACAACCCTCCGCGCCCGATTCTCACCGAAGCCAAAGCCAAGGATGTGCGTTTCCAGCTAGAAACACTGCACGGCCAGATCACCCGCGCCACCAAGGATCGAGTGCTGGCGACCAACGAAGCCAAGCAGTGGCTCAAAGAAATCCGTCACCTGCTGGTGATCTTGCATATCGAATTTTTCAACAACCTTGGCCAGCTGGCCCTGCAGCAGAATCAGCCGGGCCAGGCGCGCCTGGCCTTTGAGCGTGGCGTGCAATACCTGCGTAAACAGCCTGACGCGCAGTACAGCGCCCAGCTCAAGGCGTTTGAAGCTCAGCTGGCCCGCGCCAACGCAATGTTGCAGAACGGGCTTGAGCCGTCCACGGACGAGGTCAATGAACTGACCGAGGGACTCAGAACAGATGAGACCGACGGCGACTGGAAGAAAAAAGCCATTTACGACTGAAGGCCGACGCGCCCTGCATAGCAAAACCCGGCAGGCGCCGGGTTTGGTTATTCAGGCACAGCGTTTTAAATCAGGGCGCAATCACTCGACTGCCAGAACCCCTGCAGATTGCGTATCAAGCCTCAGGCCAGAGTGCGCGAATCCCGGCAACACCTTGCGCACCAATCGCCCATGCCTGTTGAAGATCATCCGGCCCCAGGCCGCCCAGCAAAAATACCGGCTTGCTGAAGCCGGCAACCAGTTGCTGAGCCTGCTCCCAACCCAAAGGTTGCGCATCAGGGTGGGTCTGAGTGGGCAGAACCGGTGACAGGGTCACGAAATCCACATCCATTTGCTCAGCCAACGCCAACTCTTCTGCGTTGTGACATGAGGCTGCCAGCCAGCGATCTTTCGCCAGAGGCCGCCCCTTGGACGCGTACTTACGCAGTTGCGCAGCAGTTAAATGCCAGCCCGCCGAAGGAAAGTCACCCAGCCACTCCAGTGGCCCCTTGAGCATCAGTTGCGCCTTGCCCGCACACAACCCCGTAGCATCTACAGCCAGATCACGGTACTTGGGGTCATAACCATTGGGGGCTCGCAGCTGAACCAGTTTGATGCCGCCAGCAATGGCCTTCTTCAGCCCCCGTAGCAGTTCCGGCGTTTCCAGCCCGTCCGGAGTAATCAGGTACTGATCAGACAAACGGGCAGCGGCCACGATCGGCTCGTTAGCCGCCGGAAACTGGTAATCAGCCAATTCGCGCGCAGAGACCCAGGCCACTGGCTGGCCTTCTACCCCATGTGGCTCACCTGCAAAGGCCGAGACTTCCCAGACATCCAGCAAGACCTGTTTGTCAGGGTAATCATGCTGCACCTTGATCAAGGGTCGAGCCGATTCAACCCTGATCCCCAACTCTTCTTGCAGTTCACGACCCAGAGCAGCCTCAACCGACTCACCAGCCTCAACCTTGCCGCCAGGAAACTCCCAAAGCCCGCCTTGATGCTGGGAATCTGCACGACGTGCGATCAGGATTTTACCGTCTGTACCTCGAATAACGGCCGCAGCCACATGAACTCGTTTCACCCTTGTACTTCCTCTAATCCGGCCTGTTGCCAGGCTTTGAACGCGGGCCATTGGTAAATGGCTTCAACATAGGCGGCATCTTCAGCCGACAGAGCTACACGATAGGTATGAAGACGGACTGCCACCGGTGCGAAAAAAGCGTCCACCAGGCTCGGAGGCCCGAACAGATACGGCCCGCTTTCGATTGCCAGTGCGCGGCACTCTGCCCACAACGCACTGATTCTTTCGATATCGGCCCGAGCTTCGGCAGGCATGGACGCCAACGCCTGATCGTGGCTCAAATCAAAGGGCAAGTTTGCCCGCAAGCCAAAAAAGCCGCTGTGCATTTGCGCACATGCCGATCGGGCCTGGGCCCGCGCGGCGATATCTGCCGGCCACAATTGAGCAGCCGGGAATTGCTCATTCAGGTATTCGGCAATTGCCAGAGAATCGGCAATGGTGCCGTGTTCGGTCTGCAACAAGGGTACTTTGCCCGTTGCCGAGTACTGCAGGATCAAAGCCCGGGTATCGGGCTGACCCAGCTTGATCATCTGTTCGCTATACGAAACACCTGCAAGTTCCAGCGCCAGAGCGGCACGCAAGGACCAGGATGAGTACAACTTGTCGCCAATGATCAGATGCAAGCTCATGGTGGGCCGTCCTTTTGACGAATACAGGGTACTTGTTGCAGAACCGGATTTAAGTGCGGTATTCGGCGTTGATTTTCACGTACTCGTGGGACAGGTCAGTGGTCCAGATGGTTTCACTGCACACACCGCGGCCCAGTTCGATACGAATGGTGATTTCTTCCCGGGCCATCACTGCCGAGCCCTGCTCTTCGGTATAACTGACCGAACGCGCACCACCGCTGGCGATACATACTTCACCCAGGTACACATCGATTTTGCTCACGTCCAGATCAGGTACGCCAGCACGGCCTACAGCGGCCAGGATGCGACCCCAGTTCGGATCAGATGCAAAGAGTGCCGTTTTGATCAGTGGCGAATGGGCAACGGTGTAACCCACGTCCAGGCATTCCTGATGGTTAGCGCCGCCATTCACTTCAACAGTGACGAACTTGGTTGCACCCTCACCGTCACGCACAATGGCTTGCGCCACTTCCATGCAGACCTCTAACACTGCCTGCTTCAGGGCAGCGAACAGCGGGCCGTTGGCTTCGGTGATCTCAGGCAGGTCGGCTTTGCCGGTAGCAATCAACATGCAGCAATCGTTGGTCGACGTATCACCATCGATGGTGATGCGGTTGAACGACTTGTTGGCACCGTCAAGCAGCAGGTTTTGCAACACTTCACGGGAAACCTTGGCGTCGGTCGCGATGTAACCGAGCATGGTGGCCATGTTGGGACGAATCATCCCCGCGCCTTTGCTGATACCGGTCACGGTGATGGTTACACCCTCGTGCTCGAACTGGCGGCTGGCACCTTTGGGCAAAGTGTCAGTAGTCATGATACCGGTGGCCGCTTGTGCCCAGTTGTCCTCGGAAAGGTCGTCCAGCGCGGCTTGCATTGCGCCTTCGATTTTCTCGACCGGCAGCGGCTCACCGATTACCCCCGTGGAATACGGCAGAACCGAATTGGCATCAACCCCTGCCAGTTCAGCGAGCTTGTCGCAGGTACGGGCAGCCGCGATCAGACCCGGGGTACCGGTGCCCGCATTGGCATTGCCGGTGTTGGTCAGCAGGTAGCGGATCGCGCCCTGAAAACGTTGCTTGGCCAGGATCACCGGCGCAGCGCAAAACGCATTCAAAGTGAATACGCCCGCAACGCTGGAGCCTTCGGCGCAGCGCATTACCACGACATCCTTGCGCCCCACACGCTTGATACCGGCAGAAGCAATACCCAGTTCAAAACCGGCAACCGGGTGCAAAGTAGGCAAAGGACCAAGACCAACAGCCATGACGCGCTCCTAAATAAGTTCTGTGCGCCGCCGCGAAAGCACGCAAATTCAATGGTAAAACGCCGCGACGGCTAATGCCGGTCGCGGCGCAGGTACTTCAGCAGTTGGAACGGGTTTTAATTGATTTGCCCGTGGCAATGCTTGTATTTCTTGCCCGAGCCGCAGTAGCACAGCTCATTGCGACCCAGCTTCGGCTCATTACGAACAGGCTCGGTAGCCGGTACGACGTCTTCAACATCGGCCCCCTGCAGCACTTCAGCCAGCGCTTCGGGCTGATCAAGGCCCGGTGCTTCGGCATGCTGGAACTGCATGCGCGAAGCCAGGTCTTCCGCTTCCTGACGCAGACGAGCCTCTTCTGCTTCCGGGTCTTCGCGACGAACCTGTACATGGGACAGCACACGGATCGAATCGCGCTTGATCGAATCAAGCAGCTCGGAGAACAGGTTGAACGACTCGCGTTTGTACTCCTGCTTCGGGTTCTTCTGCGCATAGCCGCGCAAATGGATGCCGTGGCGCAGGTGATCCATGGTCGACAGGTGGTCTTTCCACAAGTCATCCAGTACACGCAGCACAATTTGTTTCTCGAAGGTGCGCAGCGCTTCCGGGCTCGCCTGCTCTTCTTTCTCGTTATAAGCCGCCAGCAACTCGTTCAGCAGCTTCTCACGCAGGGTTTCTTCGTACAGGTGGTCGTCTTCATCGAGCCATTGCTGGATCGGCAGCTTCACCCCGAAACCGGTTTCGATAGCCGACTCCAGACCTTTGACGTCCCACTGCTCCGGCAACGACTGCGGTGGAATATGCGCGCTGACAGTGCTTTCAAGAACGTCCTTGCGGAAGTCGGCGATGGTTTCACCGATATTGTCCGCAGCAAGCAACGTGTTACGCATGTGATAAATCACTTTACGCTGTTCGTTGTTGACGTCATCGAACTCCAGCAATTGCTTGCGGATGTCGAAGTTGCGGCCCTCAACCTTGCGCTGCGCCTTTTCGATCGCGTTGGTCACCATACGGTGCTCAATCGCTTCGCCGGACTGCATGCCCAGGGCCTTCATGAAGTTCTTCACCCGGTCAGAGGCGAAGATGCGCATCAGGCTGTCTTCAAGGGACAGGTAGAAACGGCTGGAACCCGCATCACCCTGACGACCGGCACGACCGCGCAATTGGTTGTCGATACGGCGCGACTCATGACGCTCGGAAGCGATCACATGCAGGCCGCCCGATTCCAGCACTTGCTGGTGACGTTTTTGCCAGTCGGCCTTGATCTGTGCGATCTGCTCCGGAGTCGGGTTCTCAAGGGAAGCCACTTCCACTTCCCAGTTGCCGCCCAACAGGATGTCAGTACCACGACCGGCCATGTTGGTAGCGATGGTCAGTGCCCCAGGACTACCGGCCTGGGCAATGATTTCAGCTTCTTTTTCGTGGAACTTGGCGTTCAGAACCTTGTGCTCGATACCTTCCTGCTTCAACAGGTTGGACATGTGCTCGGAGGTTTCGATGGTGGCCGTACCTACCAGCACCGGACGGCCCTTGGCCATGCAGTCCTTGATGTCAGCCACAATCGCCGCGTACTTCTCGTCAGCGGTGAGGAACACCAGGTCGTTGAAGTCTTTACGTGCCAGGGGCTTGTTCGGCGGAATGACCATCACCGACAGACCGTAGATCTGGTGGAATTCGAACGCTTCGGTATCAGCCGTACCGGTCATGCCGGACAGCTTGTTGTACAGACGGAAGTAGTTCTGGAAGGTGGTCGATGCCAGGGTCTGGCTTTCAGCCTGAATGTTCAGGCCCTCTTTGGCCTCGATAGCCTGGTGCAAGCCTTCGGACAGACGACGGCCCGGCATGGTACGGCCGGTGTGTTCGTCGACCAGCAATACCTGACCGTCTTCAACAATGTATTCAACGTTGCGGTTGAACAGCTTGTGGGCGCGCAATGCGGCATAGACGTGGGTCAGCAGGCCCAGATTGTGTGCGGAGTACAGGCTCTCGCCCTCTGCCAGCAGACCGATCTGGGTCAGCATGTCTTCAACGAACTGGTGACCGGCTTCGTTCAACTCAACCTGACGGGTCTTTTCATCGATAGTGAAATGACCGGCTTTGGTCACTTCGCCCTCGACTTCCTCGACATGCAACTCAAGGCGCGGGATCAGCTTGTTGATTTCGGTGTACAGCTTGGAGCTGTCTTCGGCCTGGCCGGAGATGATCAGCGGAGTACGGGCTTCGTCGATCAGGATCGAGTCGACTTCGTCGATTACGGCAAAATTGAGCTCGCGCTGGAATTTCTCTTCCATGCTGAAAGCCATGTTGTCGCGCAGGTAATCGAAACCGAATTCGTTGTTGGTGCCGTAAGTGATGTCGGCAGCATAGGCTTCACGCTTTTCCTGAGGCGGCTGGAACGGCGTGACAACACCGACCGTCAGGCCCAGGAATTCATAGAGCGGACGCATCCAGTTGGCATCTCGACGAGCCAGGTAGTCGTTCACGGTTACAACGTGTACGCCCTTGTCCGACAATGCGTTGAGATAAACACCCAGGGTTGCTACAAGGGTCTTGCCTTCACCGGTGCGCATTTCTGCGATCATGCCTTCGTGCAAGGTCATGCCGCCGATCAGCTGGACATCAAAGTGGCGCATGCCCATGACCCGCTTACCCGCTTCGCGGCACACCGCAAAGGCTTCTGGCAACAACTGGTCGAGGGTCTCACCTTTGGCTATGCGGGCCTTGAACTCTTCGGTCTTGGCGCGCAATTGCTCATCGGTCAGGGCAACCATCTGCTCTTCGAAGGAATTGACGACCTGTACTGTCTTGAGCATGCGTTTGACTTCGCGCTCGTTCTTGCTTCCAAAAAGTTTCTTTAACAAAGGCGCAAACATATCGGCAGGATCTTCCACACATAGGGATGGAGGGCGGCCCCGAGAGTCGCCCGAGCAGCCCTGATGGCCGCATGCGAGCGAGCATTCTACCCGGAAACGTCGGTGAGGAAAGTGGCGTTATTCCACGATACTGGTGCAGCGTTGTGACGGGGCCTCACTAAAATAAGGGCTTTTTGCTGAACTTCAACCCATGGAGAGCAGAAGTTACTCATTGATTCCACAAATAAAGTTTTTGAAATCAGGATCATATCGAGTGAAACAGGCGGTTTCTGCTAAGATTGCGGCTCTGTTTCCTCAGGTGTCTGAACATGGCATTTCGCCCACACCCAGCACGGGCACCCTCCGTTCTGCTCCGCGAGGCCAAGCCCCTGAAGGCCATTTTTGGCCACGCCAAACGTCTGGCACACTTGCAACGCCTTCTTGAAAGCCAGCTCCAGCCGGCCGCCCGCGAACATTGCCACGTCGCTTCATGGCGTGAAGGCAGCCTGTTGCTGATTGTGACCGATGGCCACTGGGCCACTCGCCTGCGTTATCAGCAAAAGCGCCTGCAGCGCCAGTTGCAGGCATTTGACGAGTTCGCCAGCCTGACCCGGATCCTGTTTAAAGTGCAGCCACCGACGGTGCAGGCCAAAGTTGCCGGACATACGCTCGACCTTTCGGTCAATGCCGCCCAGACCATCCAGGCAACGGCCGATGGTATCAGCGACCCGGCCCTGCGCGCCGCCCTTGAGCGGCTGGCCAGTCACGCCAAGCCCAAGCCTCAGTAACCGATACGTGCGGGAGCTGGCTTGCCAGCGATGAAAATGCCCGGCCCATCAGCTGAGTCGGGCTGCTGCGCAACCCTTCCCAGCCGACGCCAGCCACTACTTGCGTTTGCTGCCACCCAGCAATGAGCCCAGCAACCCGCGAACCAACTGCCGCCCCATCTGGCCCGCCGCCTGACGCGCCATGGATTGCAATGCTTTGCCAGCCGTTGAGCCCAGGAAGTCCCCGGCCTGATCCAGAAGACCCGGTTCCTGTGGCTTGACTTGCTCCTGCGGTGCTACGCCCTTGCGGGCCAGCAACACTTCGTAGGCCGACTCCCGGTCAATCGGTTTGTCATAGCGCCCTTGCAACGGCGAACCGACAATCAAGGCCGCCCGCTCAGCCTCGGTCAGCGGGCCGATCCGCGATTGCGGCGGTGCAATCAATACTCGCTGAACCATGGCCGGCGTGCCTTTTTCTTCAAGCATGCCCACCAACGCTTCGCCGGTGCCCAACTCGGTCAGCACCGCCAGCGCATCGAAAGCCGGGTTAGGCCGAAATCCGTCGGCTACAGCCCGTAACGATCTCTGCTCTTTAGAGGTAAAAGCCCGCAGTCCATGCTGAATCCGCAAACCCAGTTGCGCGAGCACAGTGTCCGGCAAGTCCGCTGGCGATTGCGTTACAAAGTACACACCAACACCTTTGGAACGAATCAGACGTACCACTTGCTCAAGGCGGTCCTGCAATGCTTTGGGCGTCCCGGCAAACAGCAAATGGGCCTCATCGAAAAACAGCGCCAGCAAAGGCTTGTCGGCATCCCCGCGCTCCGGCAACTGTTCAAAAAGCTCCGCCAACAGCCACAACAGGAACGTGGCGTAAACCTTGGGCGCTTCATGCACCAGGCGACTGGCATCGAGCAGGTGAATCCGGCCGCGACCGTCACTGGTCGGCTGCAGAATGTCTTCCAGTTGCAGCGCCGGCTCGCCGAACAAGGCCTCGGCGCCCTGCTGTTCAAGTGTTGCCAGGCGCCGCAGCAGGGCCTGGCTGGAACCGGTGGTCATCAAAGCCGCGTCATCGCCCAGCACCTGGGGGTTGTCGCGCAGATGATTAAGCAAGGCTTTCAGGTCTTTTAGATCAAGCAGCAGCAAACCCTCGCGATCTGCCACTTTGAACGCGGCATACAGGGCCGACTGCTGGCTGTCCGTCAACTCCAGCAGACTGCCCAGTAGCAGCGGTCCCATTTCACTCAATGTTGTGCGTAATGGATGACCGGTCTTGCCTTGTATGTCCCACAACGTAACCGGATACGCCTTCGGCTGATAATCGAGCCATGGCATGCCGGCAATCCGCTCGGCAATTTTGCCCTGAGGGTTGCCGGCCGCACCCAGCCCACAAAGATCGCCCTTGATGTCAGCGGCAAATACAGCCACGCCAGCATCGCTGAACTGTTCAGCCAGGCGCTGAAGGGTCACGGTTTTACCTGTCCCCGTGGCGCCCGCCACCAGGCCATGACGGTTTGCCAGGCGCAAAGACTGGGCCACGGGCTGACCCGCAAGGTCAGCACCAAGAACAAGAGCAGATAAGTCCGGCATTTTTCCACCTTTGATTAATCTTTCGCGATCGCGAGTCGATACATCCTTAATGCTAGATCAGATAAAACCGGATTTAGCGTAGGAAACAGTACTGACAAATATAGAGCCCATTCAGGTTCTGACAGTGATTTGTCGCATGGGCATGTTTCCACAGAGTAGGCCTCAAACTTTTAGACCTTAGCGGACCCTTCAAGCCATGAATAAAAACCTGCGTTTCAGCCATAAAATCCTGCTTGCCGCGTCCCTGATCGTAATAGCCGCCTTCTCGCTATTTACGCTGTACAACGATTACCTGCAACGCAATGCCATTCGCAATGATCTGGATAACTATCTGCACGAGATGGGCAACATAACAGCCAATAACATTCAAACCTGGATGGGAGGGCGGATTCTGCTCACGGAAAATCTTGCAGAATCCATAGCCATTGCTTCAGACCCAGCGCAAGTGGCCAGCCTGCTGGAACAAAAAGCCCTGGGCAGCACCTTTATGGCAGTCTACTTTGGCGACAGCCAGGGCGACTTTACCATTCGCCCCAACAGCAAGATGCCCGAGGGCTTCGACGCCCGCACGCGGCCCTGGTACAAGGACGCGCTCAACAGCAGCAGCGCAAGCCTGACCGAACCTTATATAGATGCTGTAACCGGGCAGATGATTATCTCCATCGGTACCGCGGTGAAAAAGGCCGGGCAAACCCTGGGCGTGGTCGGCTCGGACCTGACCCTGAAAACCATCGCTGACAGTATCAACACCCTGGATTTCGATGGCATGGGCTTTGCCTTCCTGGTGAGTGCCGACGGCAAAATCCTGGTTCACCCGGACAAGGATCTGGTGTCGAAGAACCTGAAGGATATTTACCCGCAAAACACACCATCGATCAGTCCGGTTATCAGCGAAACCGAGGCCAATGGCAAAACACGGATCGTGACCTTTAGCCCGGTCAAAGGGCTGGGTTCGGTCAACTGGTATGTCGGGCTGTCTATAGATAAAGAACATGCCTTCGCAATGCTCAGCACATTTCGCACATCAGCGATCATTGCCACCAGCATTGCCCTGGTCTCGATCATCGCCCTGCTCGGCCTGTTGATTCGCCTGTTGTTGCAACCTTTGCATGTGATGACCCGCGCGATGCAAGACATCGCTGAAGGTGAAGGTGATTTGACCCGGCGCCTGGTGGTTGAATCCAACGACGAGTTCGGCACCCTGGGCAGCGCTTTCAACCGCTTTGTCGAGCGCATTCATACCTCCATGAGCGAAGTATCATCGGCTACCGAACAGGTAAACGAAGTCGCCCTGCGGGTGGTCAGTGCTTCCAACTCATCGATGCTCAACTCTGACGAACAGGCAAGCCGCACTAACAGTGTTGCAGCAGCGATCAACGAGCTGGGCGCAGCTGCCCAGGAAATCGCCCGCAACGCTGCCCTGGCCTCGCATCAAGCCAGCGACGCCCGCGGCCTGGCAGAAGAAGGTCAGCAAGTGGTCGAGCGCAGCATCGGTTCGATGCAGCAACTGTCGCAAATGCTGGGCACCTCCAGTAGCCACATCGAATCACTGAATGACAAGACAGTGAACATCGGCCAGATCCTTGAAGTGATTACCAGCATTTCCCGGCAAACCAACCTGTTGGCGCTCAATGCCGCGATTGAAGCCGCCCGTGCCGGTGAAGCCGGACGCGGCTTTGCCGTGGTCGCTGACGAGGTGCGCAACCTGGCGCACCGCACCCAGGAGTCGGCGCAGCAAGTACAAACCATGATCGAGGAGCTGCAAGTCAGCGCGCGCGCATCGGTGAGCACCATGGAGGAAAGTCAGCGCCACAGTCAGGACAGTGTGGAAATCGCCAACCGTGCAGGCGAACGTCTGGTCAGCGTCACCGAGCGCATTGGCGAAATTGACGGCATGAACCAGTCGGTCGCTACCGCCACGGAAGAGCAAACCTCGGTGGTTGAGTCGATCAATATGGACATCACCGAGATCAACACCCTGAACCAGGAGGGCGTCGAGAACCTGCAATCCACCCTGCGAGCCTGTACGGACCTTGAGCAACAGGCCGCACGCCTCAAGCAACTGGTGGGCAGTTTCCGCATCTGATCGCCCTGCACTCAACGCGTAACCCCACACTTGGCGGTTACGCGTTTTTTACCCGGCTCAATTCCTGCGAACATCTATCATCCATTAAGGTCAACCCCATGGACGATAGACATTTAAAGGGCTCAAGGCCGTGCATATTGCTGACATCACCATGTTCTATGCGCCCGCCAGTGGCGGCGTGCGCACTTATCTGGACGCCAAGCACCGACGCCTGAGCCGTTTGCCGGGCACCCGTCACAGCCTGCTGGTGCCGGGCAGCAACCGGACAGTGCACGACGGCATATACCAGGTCCCCTCCCCGGCCCTGCCATTTGGCAACGGTTTTCGGTTCCCGATCCGCCTGGCGCCCTGGTGCAACATTTTGCAAGACCTGCAACCGGACCTGATCGAAGTCGGCGACCCCTACCTCACCGCCTGGGCCGCACTCGATGCCCGGCGGCAGCTGGACGTACCGGTCATTGGCTTTTATCACTCGGATCTGCCGCTGCTGGTGCGCAACCGCATGGGCAACTGGCTGACACCCAATGTAGAAGCCTATGTCAGCCGGCTGTACCGGCATTTCGACCGGGTCCTGGCCCCGAGCCAGGTCATGGCCAACAAACTGATCGGCCTGGGGGTCGACAATGTGTTCGTGCAACCCCTGGGCGTCGACTTGCAGACATTCAATCCTCAGCACCGCGACCCCGATCTGCGTGCAGAGCTGCAGATAAGTCCTGACGCCCATTTGCTGATTTTTGCCGGGCGCGGCGCCAAGGAAAAAAATCTCCCGGTTCTGCTCGACTGCATGCGCGACTTGGGCCAGAACTGGCACCTGCTGCTGGTGGGCTCACAGATGCCATCCCTGGTGCCGGATAACGTGACAGTCATTGACGACTTCTGCCCCCCCGCTCAACTGGCCCGCCTCATGGCCAGTGCCGATGCTCTGGTACATGCCGGAGACCAGGAAACCTTTGGCCTGGTCATTCTCGAGGCCATGGCCAGCGGCATTCCGGTGGTGGCCGTTGACGCCGGGGCCTTCAGGGAAATCGTGCACGATGAGGTGGGTCTGCTGTGCCAACCGAACAACCCTGAGGCGATGGCCAACGCCGTCCGTGAGCTGTTCGCCAACAATCCGGCGCAACTTGGCCGGCAGGCCCGCCAACGGGCCGAACTGCATTACTCCTGGGATCGCGTGGTGCAGGACCTGCTGGTTCATTATCACGCATTGACCGGCACCCATCAGGCGGTACCTGTCCATGTCTGATCCGGTGGTGGCGCTGGTGCTGCACGATGTCGCCCCGCAAACCTGGGCCGATTATCAACCGTTTGTCGAAGCTGTCGATGCCATGGGCGCAATCCCGATCACCTGGCTGGTGG
The DNA here is from genome assembly GCF_022496645.1 of Pseudomonas sp. TMW22089. Taxonomy (NCBI): domain Bacteria; kingdom Pseudomonadati; phylum Pseudomonadota; class Gammaproteobacteria; order Pseudomonadales; family Pseudomonadaceae; genus Pseudomonas; species Pseudomonas sp. TMW22089. Next base: position 153,595 of record NZ_SCFG01000005.1, on the reverse strand, counting down.
TTCCGGACTTTCACCATGGCGGCTCTTTGGCCGGTGCCGACCAATTGCGCAACATGCTCGACAGCCGCGTGGCCAGGGGCGACGAACTGGTACTGCATGGTTACTTCCATGCCGATGACATGCCTGCACCGCGCACCCCGCGCGATTGGTTCATGCGCCGGGTGTATACCTGGGAGGGGGAGTTCTACAAGTTGTCCGAAACCCAGGCACTGAGCCGGCTGGAGCGTGGGCTTGAAGTATTTGAGCGCTATCAATGGCCAGTCCGCGGCTTTGTTGCCCCGGCGTGGTTGATGAGCGAAGGCACACGCCTGGCCTTGCGCCAACTGCCCTTGAGTTATACCAGCGATCAACAGCACCTTTATCGTCTGCCCGATTTTTCAGCCATTGATGCGCCGGGGCTGGTCTGGAGTGCTGGCAGTGCATGGCGTCGAGGGGTGTCAAAAGTGGTGTGCGATCTGCGTGAACGCCAGTGGCAAAATGCGCCCTTGATACGACTGGGCCTGCATCCTGTGGATATGCGCCATGGATTCTCCCGCGATTACTGGCTTGAAACCCTCAAGCGTCTGATCGGCAGCGGCCGCAGGCCCGTCACCAAAAGCGCATGGCTCGACTCTTTAAGTGCGCCCACAGGCTCGTCGCCAGCATGAGTTCATCTCAGTCAGCAGCCGGTGAGAGCGTATCCGGGGGTTGATCGTCGGGAAGTTGCGGGTGTAACGCCAGCCACAAGGCCCGGGCATCTGAAAACTCTGTGCCGTCCTGCGGGCTTAACGCTTGCGGGTCGTAACGGCTTAGACAGCCCTCACCCAGGGTTGCCGGTGCCGTGGAGGTGGCTTTATCGAACGGATCGGTCATGACACAAATCCTTTGAAAGATTTTATGTTGCACTAACCCTGGCTGTAGTCGCTGCAGAGCAACGAAGGCGGCGATACAGGAGCCGGTCAGCCGGCCCCTGTAATCGATTGCGGCATCAGAACACTACGGTTTTATTGCCGTGCACCAGTACACGGTCTTCGAGGTGATAGCGCAGGCCACGGGCCAGCACCATCTTCTCGACATCACGACCGAAACGCACCATGTCTTCAATACTGTCGCTATGGCTGACGCGTACGACGTCCTGCTCTATGATGGGACCGGCGTCCAGTTCTTCGGTCACATAGTGGCAGGTTGCACCAATCAACTTTACACCGCGCATCGAAGCCTGGTGATAAGGCTTGGCCCCGACAAATGACGGCAGGAAGCTGTGGTGAATGTTGATGACCTGGCCGGCATATTCGCGACACAGATCCGGCGGCAGAATTTGCATGTAGCGCGCCAGAACCACGACCTCGGCAGCATGATGCTTAACCAGACGCGAGACCTCGGCGAAGGCCGGCTCTTTGTCTTTCGGGTCAACCGGCACATGGTAAAAAGGAATGCCGTGCCACTCGACCATGCTGCGCAAATCATTGTGGTTGGAAATCACGCACGAGATATCACAGTCCAGTTCATCGCTGTGCCAGCGGTGCAACAAATCTGCCAGACAGTGGGATTCGCGGCTGGCCATCAAGACCACGCGTTTTTTTTGTGCGGTATCGGTAATGCGCCACTCCATCGAAAACTCTTCGGCGATCGGGGCAAACGCCTCGCGAAAAGCGTCAAGTCCAAATGGCAGGGAGTCGGCACGAATCTCGTGACGCATAAAGAACCAGCCGCTTTGATCATCCGAGTGGTGGCTCGCTTCAGTGATCCAGCCATTGTGTGAGGCCAGGAAATTACTGACCTTGGCAACAATACCAACGCCGTCGGGGCAGGCGATCACCAACCGAAAAGTGCGCATCAGGGAAAAACTCCAAAACTTTACTAAGGCCGCCATTCTAGCGAGTGCGCAGCAAAACTACAGTCTTCCTTGAGGCTTATTGCGTGCGCCCCAGGGTCGCATCACCCACCTGCTACGCCTTCGGGAGCGGGGCCTTCAGGGTTTTTATTGGTGAACCAGGACATTTATTAATCTTTCTTAACATTCACCTGACAACGGCTTATTTAATAGCGCTGATATAGGAATGGGAAAATGTTAATAATTAAATTTTAAAATTAATCGAGCCTTGCATATTTACTTGCAGTAACTGTCTGACTATTATTGCATCACTGTCTCCCTGTAAACCCTTTCCAACATAAGGTTATCCTCATGTCCCTGATCAACGAATACCGTGCAACTGAAGAAGCGATCAAAGAACTGCAAGCTCGCCTGAAAAACCTGTCGGAAGACGACAAACTTCAAACCGAGCTGGAATTCGAAGGCAAACTGCGCACGCTGATGGGCGAATACCAAAAATCGCTGCGCGATATTATCGCCCTTCTGGATCCGGAAGCCAAAGTAAGCAAAGCACCACGCGGTGTTGTTAAAACCACCGGCACCAAACGTGCCCGCAAGGTTAAACAATACAAAAACCCGCATAACGGTGAAGTGATTGAAACCAAAGGTGGCAACCACAAGACCCTGAAAGAGTGGAAAGCCAAGTGGGGCGGCGACGTAGTTGAAGGCTGGGCAACTCTGCTGGACTAAGTGCCCCCTTCGCGCTGCGTTATGCACCGCTAATAAAAAACGCCAGCTTGCTGGCGTTTTTTATTGCCTGCCTTTTAGTGTCAGTCCTGCGCCTGCGAGTTCATCCCCAGACGGCGGCCAAGACCTTGCGCATAGCGCTGCCATTCACTCAACAGCTTCAGTTGGGCGGGCTTGGCACTGCGTGACAACTCCAGCGCTGCGCGGGTGAAATCATCCAGGGTCAGGGGCGCGCCCATGGCCGGGTCGGTCAAGCGCTGCCGACAGAACAATTGCCAACGCTCAAGTTCTTCCGCGCTCAAGGTATGGGGGAAGTTTCGCGCACGGTAGCGAAACAATAATTCAGGTAAACGCTCGTCATCAAAAGGCCAAGTAGTACCTGCTAATTGCTCCGGATCACTGAGCCTGACTTGCTCACACAATCGACGATCACGCTCACCGAGAAAACCGTCATACAACTGTTGCTCGGGATCGGCAGCGGGGACGAAATCTTCGCTGGCATAAATAGCCGATAACTTGTCCTGCCAAACTTGCTGAGCCTCAATAAGCGTCGCCGCACGCGCTTGATAAAGCGCCATGTCCAGTTGCAAACGCTGTTGATCCTGGGCCCGCACTACATTCAAGGGGGCCACCACCGGACAACGGTTAACATGTATCAGCTTCAGCGCAACCGGCTGCTGGCCTTCAGCCAAGTCTTCGCGCCGGGTATAGAGCATCTGGCGCAAGGACTCTGCATCCATGTCCAGTAATGGCTGAGGATCAAAATGCAGATCGTACACAATCAGTGCATTACGGTTTTTCGGATGCCAGGCCAGCGGCAATACCACCCCCGCATAATGCCTGGCCGCAGAGAAGCGCCCCGAAATATGCAGCATGGGTTGCAATAACCGAACTTGATCAAGCACCCGCTGTTTCGTGCGCAGCTTGAATAACCACTCATACAACTTGGGTTGCTTGTCACGAATCAGCCGCGCCAACGCGATGGTGGCCCTCACATCGGACAAGGCATCATGGGCCTGGCCATGATCAATCCCGTTGGCAGCCGTCAAACGCTCGAGCTTGAGGGTCACTCGCCCTTCGTCTTCAGGCCAGACAATTCCTTCCGGACGCAGGGCATACGCGGTTCGCACTACATCAATCAAATCCCAGCGACTGTTGCCGCCCTGCCACTCGCGGGCATAAGGATCGAAGAAATTGCGGTACAGGCTGTAGCGCGTGACTTCGTCATCGAAACGCAAGGAGTTGTAGCCTGCGCCACAAGTGCCGGGCAATGCCAGTTGCGCGTGGGTGCGGGTCATGAACTCGGCCTCCCCCAGACCTTTGTCTTCCAGGCGCCCGGGGGTAATACCGGTGATCAGGCAAGCCATGGGGTGAGGAAGAATATCGTCACTGGGCTGGCAATACAGATTGAGCGGCTGATCAATCTCATTGAGGTCGACATCGGTGCGGATACCGGCAACCTGCACAGCCCGATCGCAGCGCGGGTTGATGCCGGTGGTTTCATAGTCGTACCAAAAAATAGAGGTCACGGGGTGTTCCTGAGCTGTAGACCCCGTCAGTCTAGGCGCTCAAACCGGTGCAAGGCCAGACCTAAGCCGAGGCCTGTAACGGCAGGAAACTGAAATACTCGCGCAAGCTGTCGATCAGCACGAGGTATTGCGCAGGAGGCTGATACAGCATAAAACCGGAGTCGTAGCACTGTGGGCTGACGTCTTCAATGCACCACAGGCATCGTGCCGTCAGATCCACCAGCTGCAGCTCCCCGTCAGGCCCTGGCACTTGCAGCCTGAGTTCAAAATCAGCCCCCACCAGCAGCGGCAACTGGCTGATCAGCATCAGCCCACCCTCGGACACATTGCCCAGATACCCGATAGGTTTGCCTGTAAACCGGTTGAGCACGCCCAGGAAGCCTGTCAGTTGATGACGCTGGATACGGCGATCTATAACCATGGCGAATATCACTTTGAAAGGCCATTAAGCATGACCGCGCTACTGCCTGAAATGTTCCGCAGCTCGCTCTAAGGCCAACCAGCAGACATCGATACCTTCATTAATCCATAAAAAGCCCGGAATACTCTAACAGCAGCACAGCGATATCATATAGCCACCAGCCAGTTGATACTTCATCAAATGGTAGCAGGCAGTGCCGGAGTCGCCCCTGCACCGGGCCCCGGAATGAATTTAAGAATTCTCAACGTCTCGATCCTCGCCTTGGCGCGATAGGCATACTCGCTCTTCGGGAACTCATTGATGATGTATTGATAGGTCTGGGCAGCGTCCAGATAGAACTTGGTTCGTTCCAGGCATAGTCCGCGCAACATTGCAGTCTGCGGCCAGATATACGGGCGACTGCGGCTCTCGCGATCCACCTCGGACAACTCCAGCATCACCGCTTCGCAATTACCCCGGTCATAGGCACGGTAGGCACTGTTCAGGTGATGATTCATCGACCAGCGGGTACAACCGACGACACTGCCGGCCATCAATAGAATGAGCAAAAAACGCATGGGGATCTCCTGTTCTTAACACTGTATCGACCCCACGGGAAAATTCTTCAAGCTGCGGCACCACAACTTAAGTCGAAAGTAGTGCAGAGGAACAATGACTACAGCCAAAGACCATAGTAGCCTTTGGCTGCGCTTGAACTCAGGAGTCTTTGCATGTCCGTTCGTCGAACTAAAATCGTTGCCACACTTGGCCCTGCCAGCAATTCACCGGAGATGCTGGAACAGCTGATCCTCGCTGGCCTGGACGTCGCCCGTCTGAACTTTTCCCACGGAACCCCGGATGAGCATAAGGCTCGTGCCAAGCTGGTGCGTGAAATCGCTGCCAAACATGGCCGTTTCGTTGCCCTCTTGGGTGACCTGCAAGGCCCGAAAATTCGTATCGCCAAATTCGCCAACAAGAAGATCGAGCTGAAGGTCGGTGATCAATTCACCTTCTCCACCAGCCATCCGTTGACCGAAGGCACCCAGCAAGTAGTCGGCATCGACTACCCGGATCTGGTCAAGGACTGCGGCGTCGGCGACGAGCTGCTGCTCGATGACGGCCGTGTCGTAATGCGTGTAGACACCGCCACCGATGACGCCCTGCACTGCACCGTGCTGATCGGCGGCCCACTGTCTGACCACAAGGGCATCAACCGTCGCGGCGGTGGTCTGACCGCGCCGGCCCTGACTGAAAAAGACAAGGCTGACATCAAGCTGGCTGCCGAAATGCAAGTCGACTACCTGGCCGTGTCGTTCCCGCGGGACGCCGCCGACATGGAATACGCCCGTCAACTGCGTGACGAAGCCGGCGGTACTGCCTGGCTGGTCGCGAAGATTGAACGCGCTGAAGCCGTAGCGGATGACGAAACCCTCGACGGGCTGATCAAGGCCAGTGACGCAGTAATGGTTGCCCGTGGCGACCTGGGCGTGGAAATCGGCGATGCCGAGCTGGTGGGCATTCAGAAGAAAATCATTCTGCATGCACGCCGCCACAATAAAGCGGTGATCGTTGCGACCCAGATGATGGAGTCGATGATCCAGAACCCGATGCCGACTCGCGCCGAAGTGTCCGACGTTGCCAACGCCGTTCTCGACTACACCGACGCCGTGATGCTCTCGGCTGAAAGTGCTGCCGGCGCTTACCCGCTGGAAGCGGTACAGGCCATGGCGCGGATCTGTGTCGGCGCTGAAAAGCATCCGACCAGCAAAACCTCCAGCCACCGTATCGGCAAGGTTTTCGAAAGCTGCGACCAGAGCATTGCGCTGGCGGCCATGTACACCGCCAACCATTTCCCTGGCGTCAAAGCGATCATCGCGCTGACCGAAAGTGGTTACACGCCGTTGATCATGTCGCGCATCCGTTCTTCGGTGCCGATCTACGCGTTCTCCCCGCACCGTGAAACCCAGGCCCGTGCTGCCATGTTCCGTGGCGTTTACACCGTGCCGTTCGACCCGGCATCGCTGCCGCCAGAACAAGTCAGCCAGGCTGCCATCGACGAACTGCTCAAGCGTGGCGTCGTAGAAAATGGCGACTGGGTCATCCTGACCAAGGGCGACAGCTACCACACCATCGGTGGCACCAACGGCATGAAGATTCTGCATGTCGGCGACAAAATGGTTTAAGTCCCACAGGACTTGAACTAAAAAGCCCCGCAACGATGCGCAAAGCTGTTCACAGAACTAAACCCTGCCGTTGTAGGAGCGAGCTTGTCTCGCGATGATTGTTAACGAAACGCCGTGTTTACAGATTAAACACGGCATTTCGAGACCATCGCGAGGCAAGCTCGCTCCTACAGTTGAGATAGCAGTCGTTTAGGCGAACAGCATTGCGCAGCGATGCGGGGCTTTTTTATGCGTCGGGTTCAGCAATCAGGGTTAAAAGGCATCGCCCGGTACCCGCACCCAACCTTCCATCAAAACCCGCGCGCTGCGGCTCATGATGGCTTTGGTAACTGTCCATTCGCCATCAACCTGCTGCGCCTGCGCGCCCACCCGCAAGGTGCCCGAGGGATGACCAAAACGCACGGCGCTGCGCAACTCGCCGCCCGCGGCAAGGTTGACCAGGGTGCCCGGAATCGCTGCCGCAGTGCCAATCGCCACCGCCGCCGTCCCCATCATCGCGTGGTGCAACTTGCCCATCGACAATGCCCGCACCAGCAAGTCCACACTCTGTGCAGGCACCGGCTTGCCGCTGGATGACAGGTAATCGGTCGGCCCGGCAACAAAGGCCACCTTGGGCGTGTGCTGACGCTTGGCCGCATCTTCGAGCCTTTCAATCAGGCCCATGCGCAACGCACCATGGGCACGAATGGTTTCGAACATGGCCAGGGCTTTCGGATCGCCGTTGATGTCGTTTTGCAGCTCGGCACCGGTGTAACCGATGGCTTGGGCATTGACGAAAATGGTCGGGATACCGGCGTTGATCATGGTGACTTTCAAGGTGCCGAGCCCTGGTACTTCAAGGTCGTCAACCAGGTTGCCGGTAGGGAACATCGAACCCCCTGCACCCTCCTCGTCAGCCGCCGGATTAATGAACTCCAGCTGCACCTCGGCGGCAGGAAAGGTCACCCCGTCGAGCTCAAAATCACCGGTTTCCTGGACTGCGCCATCGGTGATCGGTACATGGGCAATAATGGTTTTGCCAATATTGGCTTGCCAGATACGCACCACGGCCGTGCCGTTTTGCGGGATACGGGCCGCATCCACCAGGCCGCTGCTGATGGCAAACGAACCGACGGCCGCCGACAGGTTGCCGCAGTTGCCGCTCCAGTCCACGAACGGCTTGTCGATCGACACCTGGCCAAACAGATAGTCGACATCATGATCGGCTTGCAGGCTTTGGCTGACGATCACGGTTTTGCTGGTACTGGAGGTCGCCGCGCCCATGCCGTCAATTTGCTTTTCGTACGGGTCCGGGCTGCCGATTACCCGCAACAACAGGGCATCACGGGCCGCGCCCGGAACCTGGGCCACGGCGGGCAAGTCAAGCAGACTGAAAAACACCCCTTTACTGGTACCGCCGCGCATATAAGTCGCAGGGATTTTGATTTGCGCTGCATAGGCCATAAAACTGATTCCTGTTAGGGCCGGGGCACCAGGCCCCGGCACTGCTATTAAGCCGTGGCCGATTCCAGGAAGTCCTGGGCAAAGCGCTGCAACACGCCGCCCGCTTCGTAGATCGAGACTTCTTCAGCGGTGTCCAGACGGCACATCACCGGCACCTCGACGCGCTCGCCGTTGTTGCGGGTAATCACCAGGGTCAGCGTGGCACGCGGGGTGCGCTCGCCGATCACGTCGTAAGTCTCGCTGCCGTCAATCTGCAGGGTTTTACGATTGGTGCCCGGCATGAACTCCAGCGGCAACACGCCCATGCCGACCAGGTTGGTACGGTGAATTCGCTCAAAGCCCTCTGCCGCAATGGCTTCGACCCCGGCCAGACGCACGCCCTTGGCCGCCCAGTCACGGGACGAGCCCTGACCGTAGTCGGCGCCGGCAATGATGATCAACGGCTGCTTGCGATCCATGTAGGTTTCAATCGCTTCCCACATGCGCATCACCTGGCCTTCAGGCTCAAGACGGGTCAATGAGCCCTGCTTGACCTTGCCGTCCTCGATCACCATTTCGTTGAACAGTTTGGGGTTGGCAAAGGTGGCACGTTGCGCGGTCAGGTGGTCGCCACGGTGGGTTGCATAGGAGTTGAAGTCGACTTCCGGCAGGCCCATTTTCGCCAGATACTCACCTGCGGCACTGTCGAGCATGATCGCGTTGGACGGCGACAGGTGATCGGTGGTGATGTTGTCCGGCAGCACTGCCAGCGGGCGCATGCCCTTGAGCGGACGTGCACCGGCCAGTGCCCCTTCCCAATACGGCGGACGACGAATGTAAGTGCTTTGCGGGCGCCAGTCGTAGAGCGGCTCGACTTTCGGGCCGGTGTCTTCGTGAATGGCGAACATCGGAATATAAACCTGGCGGAACTGCTCCGGCTTGACCGAACGCTTGACCACGGCGTCGATTTCTTCGTCGCTTGGCCAGATATCTTTCAGACGCACTTCGTTGCCGCTGGCATCCAGGCCCAACACATCTTTTTCGATATCGAAACGGATGGTCCCGGCAATTGCATAGGCCACTACCAAAGGCGGCGAAGCCAGAAATGCCTGCTTGGCGTACGGGTGAATCCGCCCGTCAAAGTTGCGGTTACCCGAGAGCACGGCCGTCGCGTAGAGATCGCGATCGATGATCTCCTGCTGCACTTGCGGATCCAGCGCACCGGACATGCCATTGCAGGTGGTACAGGCAAAAGCGACCACACCGAAGCCCAGTTGCTCAAGTTCATCGGTCAGACCGGCTTCGTCCAGATACAGCGCGACGGTTTTCGAACCCGGTGCCAACGACGACTTGACCCAAGGCTTGCGGGTCAGCCCCAGTTTGTTGGCGTTGCGGGCGATCAGGCCTGCCGCAATCACGTTACGCGGGTTGCTCGTGTTGGTGCAGCTGGTGATGGCCGCAATAATTACCGCGCCGTCAGGCATTTGCCCCGGCACGTCGTCCCACTGACCGGCAATGCCCTTGGCCGCGAGGTCGCTGGTGGCGACGCGGGCGTGGGGGTTGCTCGGGCCGGCCATGTTGCGCACGACACTGGACAGGTCAAAGCTCAAGCCACGCTCATACTCAGCATGCTTGAGACTGTCGCCCCACAGCCCGGTGAGCCTGGCGTAGTTTTCGACCAACTGCACTTGCTGGTCTTCACGACCGGTCAGCTTGAGGTAGTCGATGGTTTGTTGGTCGATGTAGAACATCGCAGCCGTGGCGCCGTATTCCGGGGCCATGTTGGAGATGGTGGCGCGGTCCCCCAGGGTCAGCGCCGCAGCACCTTCGCCGAAGAACTCCAGCCAGGCACCGACGACTTTTTGCTTGCGCAGATACTCGGTCAGCGCCAGCACCATATCGGTAGCGGTAATGCCCGGCTGCAGCTTGCCGGTCAGCTCGACGCCGACGATTTCCGGCAGGCGCATCCAGGAGGCACGACCGAGCATCACGCTCTCGGCTTCAAGACCGCCGACGCCAATGGCAATGACGCCCAGCGAATCAACGTGGGGGGTGTGGCTGTCGGTGCCGACGCAGGTATCGGGGAATGCCACACCGTCACGCACCTGAATCACCGGAGACATTTTCTCCAGGTTGATCTGGTGCATGATGCCGTTGCCTGGCGGGATCACATCGACGTTTTTGAAGGCTTTTTTGGTCCACTCAATAAAGTGGAACCGGTCTTCGTTACGGCGATCCTCGATGGCGCGGTTCTTTTCAAACGCCTCGGGATCGGTGCCGTCACGCTCAACCGCCAACGAGTGATCGACAATCAGCTGGGTCGGGACCACCGGGTTCACTTGCGCCGGGTCGCCCCCTTGCAGGGCAATGGCGTCGCGCAAACCGGCGAGGTCGACCAGCGCGGTCTGCCCGAGAATGTCGTGGCACACCACTCGCGCCGGGAACCACGGAAAGTCGAGATCGCGTTTGCGTTCAATCAACTGGCTCAATGAGGCGTTCAGGGTCGCAGGATCACAGCGACGCACCAGGTTTTCGGCCAGTACCCGGGAGGTGTATGGCAGGGTGTCATAAGCACCGGGTTTGATCGCATCGACTGCCGCGCGGGTGTCGAAATAATCCAGCCGGGTGCCCGGTAGTGTTTTGCGAAATTCAGTATTCATGGCGTGGGACTCGATCACGGTTAGGTCTGAGGCGGCTCACCCCTCCTGCAGAAGCGGGCTTGCTCGCGAGCTTTTCAAAGAGCTCACGGGCAAGCTCGCTCCTGCAGGGTGGACAGGTTCAAGCCGCCTGCTGGTCAGCGGCGCTCGATTGGCACGAACTTGCGCTGTTCGACGCCGATGTACTCGGCACTCGGGCGGATGATGCGGTTGTTGGCGCGCTGTTCGAACACGTGCGCAGCCCAGCCGGTCAGGCGTGAGCAGACAAAGATCGGGGTGAACAGCTTGGTTGGAATGCCCATGAAGTGATACGCCGAGGCATGGTAGAAGTCGGCGTTGGGGAACAGCTTCTTTTGCTCCCACATGGTTTGGTCGATGGCTTCGGAAACCGGGAACAACGTGGTGTCACCCACTTCGTCAGCGAGTTTTTTCGACCAGCCCTTGATCACTTCGTTACGCGGATCGCTGTCTTTATAGATCGCGTGGCCAAAGCCCATGATCTTGTCTTTGCGCGCCAGCATCTCGAGGGTTCCCTTGACCGCCTCTTCTGCCGAGCCGAAACGCTCGATCATTTCCATTGCCGCTTCGTTGGCGCCACCGTGCAGTGGCCCGCGCAACGTGCCGATGGCGGCCGTGACGCACGAGTACAGGTCGGACAGGGTCGAAGCACAGACCCGGGCGGTGAATGTCGAGGCGTTGAATTCGTGCTCGGCATACAGAATCAGCGACACGTTCATCACTTTGACGTGCAGTTCGCTCGGCTTCTTGTCGTGCAGCAGGTGCAGGAAGTGCCCGCCAATGGACTCTTCATCGGTCACGCAATTGATGCGCAGACCGTCATGGCTGAAGCGATACCAGTAGCACATGATTGCCGGGAAAGCGGCCAGCAGGCGATCGGTTACATCGCGCTCACGGGTAAAATCCAGCTCGGGCTCAAGGTTGCCCAGGAACGAGCAGCCGGTACGCATCACATCCATCGGATGGGCGTCGGCGGGGATGCGCTCCAGCACTTCCTTGAGGGCCTGCGGCAAATCACGCAGGGTTTTGAGTTTGGCCATATAGGCCGCCAGCTCGGTTTTGTTCGGCAGTTCACCGTACAGCAGCAGATAGGCTACTTCTTCAAAGCGGGCTTCGGCGGCCAGCTCACGGACGTCATAACCACGATAAGTGAGACCTGCGCCTTCCTGGCCAACGGTCGACAAGGCTGTTTGCCCGGCCACCTGGCCGCGTAATCCGGCGCCACTCAATACTTTTGCTTCGGCCATTGCGCTCTCCAATCTTGAATTTGTTAGGGATTCGGCAACTACAGGGTTCTATACCTATCCCTGCAGGAGCAAGCTCGCTCCTGCAGGATCATGGAATTGTGTTACTTCTTGGCGGCAAACACGGCGTCGAGCTTTTGCTCGAAGCTGTGGTAGTTGATGGCGTCGTACAGTTCCATGCGGGTTTGCATGGTGTCGATCACGTTCTGCTGGGTGCCGTCACGGCGGATGGCGCCGTAGACGTTTTCAGCAGCCTTGTTCATCGCCCGGAAAGCCGAGAGCGGGTACAGCACCAGCGATACATCGGCACCGGCCAGTTGCTCGGTGGTGTACAGCGGTGTCGAGCCAAACTCGGTGATGTTGGCCAGAATCGGCGCCTTCACCCGATTGGCGAACAGTTTGTACATCTCGAGTTCGGTAATGGCTTCCGGGAAGACCATGTCGGCACCGGCTTCAACACAGGCTGCTGCACGTTCCAGCGCCGACTCCAGGCCCTCGACCGCCAGCGCATCGGTGCGTGCCATGATCACGAAGCTGTCATCGGTACGGGCGTCAACTGCTGCTTTGATGCGGTCGACCATCTCTTGCAGCGAGACGATTTCCTTGTTCGGGCGATGACCGCAACGCTTGGCACCGACCTGGTCTTCGATATGAATCGCCGCCGCGCCAAACTTGATCATCGACTTGACGGTGCGCGACACGTTGAAGAACGAGGAGCCAAAGCCGGTATCCACGTCCACCAGCAGCGGCAGGTCGCAGACGTCGGTAATGCGACGGACGTCGGTCAGCACATCGTCCAGGCCGGTAATGCCCAGGTCCGGCACCCCCAAAGATCCCGCTGCAACACCGCCACCCGACAGATAAATTGCCTTGAAGCCGGCACGCTTGGCCAGCAGTGCATGGTTGGCGTTGATCGCACCCACAACCTGCAGCGGATGTTCACTGGCGACTGCGTCACGGAAACGCTGGCCTGGACTGTTTTTATTGCTCATGACTCACCTCGTGGAGTGGCTGTCTGCTGGGCGCTGTCTTGGTAGTGACGCGCAATATTGCGTTTCGACGCGCCGATATGCCGGCGCATCAATAACTCGGCCAGTTCGCCGTCGCGATCGGCAATGGCATCAAGAATCCGGTGGTGCTCGGCGAATGCCTGGTGCGGGCGATTGGGGGTGGTGGAAAACTGGATGCGGTACATACGCACCAGCTGGTACAGCTCGCCGCACAGCATCTGGGTCAGGGTGCGATTACCGCTGCCTTGAATGATCTTGTAATGAAAATCGAAGTCGCCTTCCTGCTGGTAGTAACCGACACCCGCCTGGAACGCCTCATCGCGCTCATGGGTTTCGAGCACCCGACGCAACTCGGCGATGTCTTCATCACTCATGCGCTCGGCGGCCAGGCGGCAGGCCATACCTTCGAGGGACTCGCGAATTTCGTAGAGTTCGATCAGTTCGGCGTGATTCAGCGACACCACCCGGGCCCCGACATGGGGGATGCGCACCAGCAGGCGCTGACCTTCGAGACGGTGAATGGCTTCACGCAATGGCCCACGGCTGATGCCGTAGGTGCGGGCCAGTTCGGGCTCGGAGATCTTGCTGCCGGGGGCGATTTCACCTTTGACAATAGCCGCCTGAATACGCCGAAACACGTTCTCCGACAGGGTTTCAGAATCGTCCTGGGCGATAGCGGCGGGCTCTAGTGCTTGCAGCATATTGTCGACACCTTTCAAATCAATGACGCCAAAACTAGCGATTCAACGCCAAATAGTCAAAGTATAAATAGGTATTGTCGACAATATCCCGATACGACCTTAGTTTAATCGACAGCCAGTTCCCCCCCATAAAAGCGCCGCAACGCTGGCGCCATAAAACCTTCATGTTAGAATGCCGGCCGCATCCGCCCTGCCCCGTCCACGGGCAGCCGCACGAGGAAACTTGCTCTGTACTGCCAGTGCCTTGAACTGAAGATTGCAAGAGACGTGCCCCGATTTATGAAATTTTTCCCCCTCTACACCCTTCTTTGTCTGCTGTGCGTACCGGGCTTGAGCCTTGGTGCCGAGAAAACCGTGTACGGCCTCAATGAATATGCCGAACTGGCCGGCATCGATCTGCAAGTAGCCGCCAAACTCGATACCGGAGCCAAAACCGCATCCCTCAGCGCACGCGACATAAAGCGTTTCAAACGCGATGGAGAGAGCTGGGTCCGCTTTTATCTGGCCATCGATGACGCCCACTCGCACCCCATCGAACGCCCGCTGGCCCGGGTCAGCAAGATCAAACGCCGCTCCGGTGACTATGATCCCCAGTCCGACAAGAACTACACCTCGCGCCCGGTCATTGCCCTGGAAATCTGCATGGGCAAAGCTTTACGCACAATCGAAGTGAACTTGACTGATAGAAGTGCGTTCCAATACCCGCTGCTGATCGGCTCCGAAGCACTCAAGCGCTTTGATGCGCTGGTCGACCCAAGTCTTAAATACGCTGCTGGCAAACCTGCCTGCGTCGCTAACGCTCAAACCGCAGAGTAATTGAAATGCGCGCGCTTACCCTTCACCTGAAAATCCTGATCACCGTCCTCGTGGTGCTGGGCATTTCGATTACTGCCTATCAGATTTTTGCTCTCGGCATTCCTGTGACCGAAGACGCGACCGACGACCTGTGGAACATCGATGCCAAAGTCGAGTTCGTCGCCAGCTCTAAAGACCCGGTCAAGATCCAGATGTTCGTACCGCCGCTCAACCGCGACTACGTCAGCCTGAACGAGAGCTTTATCTCCAATAACTACGGTGTCAGCGTCAACCGGGTGGATGGCAACCGCAAGGTCACCTGGTCCGCACGCCGGGTCAGCGGCAAGCAGACCCTTTATTACCGCCTGGTGCTGACCAAGCGCTATTCGGGTGACAAGACCAAGCTCAAAGGCCCGGTCTTCCGTGACAGCATTGCCGTTGAAGGCCCGGAAAAAATCGCCGCCGAAGCACTGCTGGCGCCCATTCGCCAGCACTCTGCCGACGTCGAAACCTTTATCAGCGAAACCATCAAACGGGTGAACAACCCTAACGATGACAACGTGAAACTGCTGCTGGCGGGTGACCCCTCCACCCCGCACAAAGCCCAGGTCATCGAGCTGCTGTTGTCGATTGCCCACGTGCCGATGGAAAAAGTCCACACCATCCGCCTTGTGGCCGATCAACCACAGAACCCTGAACTGTGGCTGCGCAGCTTCAACGGTAACGACTGGCTGTATTTCAACCCGGAAACCGGTGAGCAGGGCCTGCCCTCCGATCGCCTGCTGTGGTGGATCGGCGATGAGCCAATGGTCACCGTCGATGGCGGCAAGAAGCCCAACGTGACCTTCAGCCTGAACAACAGCGAAATGAACGCCATTCGCCTGGCCAAGCTGACGGACGAGAACACCGACGCCAACTTCCTTGAGTACTCGCTGTACGGCTTGCCACTGCAAACCCAGCAAACCTTCATGATCATGGTGATGATCCCGATTGGCGTGCTGGTGATTCTGGTACTGCGCAACCTGATCGGCCTGCAAACCCTGGGTACCTTCACCCCGGTACTGATAGCCCTGGCGTTCCGCGAAACCCAGCTGGAGTTCGGCATCATCCTGTTTACGGTGATAACGGCACTCGGATTAATGTTGCGCTCCTATCTGGAGCACCTGAAGCTGCAAATGCTGCCGCGACTGTCCGTGGTACTGACCTTCGTGGTGATACTGATCGCTGCCATCAGTCTGTTCAGTCACAAACTGGGCCTGGAACGCGGACTGTCGGTGGCACTGTTCCCGATGGTGATTCTGACCATGACCATCGAGCGCCTGTCGATTACCTGGGAAGAACGTGGCGGCGGCCATGCGATGAAAGTCGCAGTCGGAACCCTGTTCGCCGCTACGCTGGCGTACCTGATCATGAGCATTCCGGAGCTGGTGTACTTCATCTTCACCTTCCCGGCAGTGCTGCTGATTCTGGTGGGCTTCATGCTGGCCATGGGTCGCTATCGCGGCTACCGCCTGACCGAACTGGTGCGTTTCAAGGCCTTCCTGAAGGCTGACTCCTGATGTTTGGCTTCTGGAAAACCTGGAAGGCCCTGGAAGCCCGAGGCATCATGGGCATCAATCGGCGCAACGCGGACTATGTACTCAAGTACAACAAGCGCAGCCTGTATCCGATTGTGGATGACAAGATCATCACCAAGGAACGCGCCATTGCAGCCGGCATTCACGTACCGGAAATGTATGGCGTGATTTCCACCGAAAAAGAAATCGAAAAACTCGACGAGATCATCGGTGGCCGTAACGACTTTGTGATCAAGCCCGCCCAGGGTGCGGGCGGCGACGGCATTCTGGTGATAGCCGACCGTTTCGAAGACCGTTTTCGCACGGTCTCGGGCAAGATCATCAGCCACGAAGAAATCGAGCATCAGGTTTCGAGCATTCTGACCGGCCTTTACTCGCTGGGCGGCCACCGCGACCGGGCACTGATCGAGTACCGGGTGATCCCGGACCAGATATTCAAAAGCATCAGCTACGAAGGCGTGCCGGATATTCGCATCATTGTCTTGATGGGCTACCCGGTGATGGCCATGTTGCGCCTGCCAACCCGACAATCGGGGGGCAAGGCCAACCTGCACCAGGGCGCGATCGGGGTCGGTGTCGATCTGGCGACCGGCCTGACCCTGCGGGGCACCTGGCTGAACAACATCATCAGCAAACACCCCGACACCACCAATGCGGTGGACGGCGTGCAACTGCCCAACTGGGACGGCTTCATGAAGCTGGCTGCCGGCTGCTATGAGTTGTGCGGGCTGGGCTATATCGGGGTCGACATGGTGCTCGACCAGGAAAAAGGCCCGCTGATTCTGGAGCTCAATGCCCGCCCGGGCCTGAATATCCAGATTGCCAACGACTGTGGCCTGACGCTGCGTACCCACGCAGTAGAAGCACACCTCGAAGAGCTGGCCGCCAAAGGCATCAAGGAAACCCCGGAAGAGCGCATGCGCTTTGCCCAGGAATTGTTCGGGCATATTCACTCCGCCGAATAAAGCCGGCCCCCACAAGACGCTGACAAGCCCGGCGGGAGCCGGCTTGCCGGCGATGGCCTCAATGCGGCCCGACAGACAACCGCATTACAGGCATCGCTGGCAAGCCGGCTCCCACAGACTCTTGCCACCGCTCTCTCAAGGCTTGGTTGCTGCACTGCACAGGATTACAATCGCCACCCCGCTCCGATGGCTGATTGGCTTCGCATGTTGACCTGCTCTGTACACCCCCTGCCCTACCACGCCAATCCCGCCGAGTATTTTGCGGCGATACGCCATGCGCCCGGTGCCGTACTGCTCGACAGCGGCCGCCCTGCAGCCGAGCGCGGCCGTTATGACCTGCTGAGCGCCTGGCCACTGCAAGAGCTGACTGTGGGGCCAAGCGAGTCGGGGCGCGAATTTTTACAGCGCCTGCGGGAAAACCTGAACCAGCTCGGCAACGCCAGCCTTCCGGCCAACTATGAACTGCCGTTTGCCGGCGGCCTGATCGGCTACCTGAGCTACGACTTCGGCCGTCGGCTTGAGCAGCTCCCTGCCCGGTCACGGGATGACCTGCAATTGCCCGACGCGCAACTGGGCCTGTACGCCTGGGCATTGATCAGCGATCACCAGCAACTCACCAGCCAACTGGTGTTTCACCCGCGCCTGGCTGGCGGCGAACGCGAACGCCTGATTGCGCTGTTCAGCCAGCCGGCGCCGGCGGCGAACCCGGGGTTCTCGCTCAAGCGGCCCATGCAGCCGGATATCAGCGCCAGCCAGTATGAGCAGGCACTGGAGCAGATTCAGCGCTACATCCAGGCCGGCGACTGCTACCAGGTCAACTACACCCAGCGCTTCAGCGCCCCTTGCCAGGGCGATAGCTGGACCGCCTATTGCGCACTGCGGGCCGCCTGCCCGACACCCTTTTCAGGATTTATGCGCCTGACGGACAGCAACGCGATTTTGAGCCTGTCACCGGAGCGCTTTGTGCGGGTCAGCAACAATCAAGTGGAAACCCGCCCGATCAAAGGCACCCGCCCGCGGGGCAAAGACAGCAGCGAAGATGCGGCGAACGCCGCCGAACTGCTGGCCAGCCCCAAGGACCGCGCTGAAAACCTGATGATTGTCGATTTGCTGCGCAATGACCTGGGGCGTACCTGCCGTACTGGCTCGGTCAGCGTCCCGCAGCTGTTTAGCCTCGAAAGCTATCCCAATGTTCACCACCTGGTGAGCAGCGTGACCGGGCAACTGGCTGAAGGCAAAGACGCCCTCGACCTGATCGGCGACAGCTTCCCTGGCGGCTCGATTACCGGCGCCCCGAAAATCCGCGCGATGCAAATCATTGATCAGCTGGAACCGACAAGACGCAGCATTTACTGCGGTTCGCTCATGTATCTGGACGTACGCGGCGAGATGGACAGTTCCATTGCGATTCGCAGCCTGCTGATCAAGGACGGGCAAGTGAGCTGCTGGGGCGGCGGCGGTATCGTCGCCGACTCGCACTGGCAGGACGAATACCAGGAATCGATCACCAAGGTCAAAGTGCTGCTCGATACGCTGCAAACCCTGTAGCCCGCGGTTTTTGCTAACATCGCCGCACTAGAGAGCGCCAAGCGCCATTCACTGTAGGAAGCCGCCTGATGAGCCATACGTTCAACGTCGCCGAACTCGCCGCGACATACGCCAGCAAGTCCCCCCAGGACATTCTCAAACTCGCCTTTGAACATTTTGGCGACGAGCTCTGGATTTCCTTCAGCGGCGCCGAAGATGTGGTGCTGGTGGACATGGCCTGGAAGCTGAACAAGAACGTCAAAGTCTTCAGCCTCGACACCGGCCGGCTGCACCCCGAGACCTACAGGTTTATCGAGCAGGTGCGCGAGCACTACCAGATCCAGATCGAGCTGATTTCGCCGGATCAAAGCAAACTTGAGCCGTTCGTTAAAGAAAAAGGCCTGTTCAGCTTCTATAAGGACGGCCACGGCGAGTGCTGTGGCGTGCGCAAAATCGAGCCGCTACGCCGCAAACTGTCGACCGTAAAGGCCTGGGCCACCGGCCAGCGTCGCGATCAGAGCCCGGGCACCCGCAGCCAGGTGGCAGCACTGGAAATTGATGGTGCGTTCTCCACCCCCGAACGTGCGTTGTACAAATTCAACCCGCTGGCACAAATGACCAGCGAGGAAGTCTGGGGCTACATCCGCATGCTGGAGTTGCCGTACAACAGCCTGCACGAACGCGGTTTTATCAGCATCGGCTGCGAACCCTGCACCCGCCCGGTGCTGCCAAATCAGCACGAGCGCGAAGGTCGCTGGTGGTGGGAAGAAGCCACGCAAAAAGAGTGCGGCCTGCATGCCGGCAACCTGATCGCCAAAAACTGATCCCCCCCTCCCCCTGTAGGTGCGAGCTCTTGAACAGCTCGCGCCTGCAAACAAGCTTGCTCCTGCATTCATTCTCAGTTGCGTTTACCCCGGACTTGCATTCAGAATTAGTAATAATTCTCAATAACGTCTGAGCCACGACCTATGTCAACGGGTGAACCCGCGTTCCAGGCCGCGATTTCCAATCTGTACAGCGAGCATCACGGCTGGCTGTTTGGCTGGCTGCGCAGAAAACTCGGCTGCGCCCAGAATGCCGCAGACCTGGCACAAGACACCTTTACCCGAATCCTCAACGCCCGCGAGTCGGTAGCCACCCTGCGTGAGCCCCGGGCGTTTTTGAGCACCACGGCACGACGCCTGATCATTGATCAGGTGCGCCGCAAACAAATCGAAAACGCCTATCTGCAAGAACTTGCGCTTACCGCACAAGCCCTTGAAGGCTTTCAATCCCCCGAGCAGATCCTCACCACACTGGAAGCTCTCGAACACATCGCGTTCATTCTGGAAGGCATGCAGGACAAGGTTCGCCAGGCCTTTGTCCTGTACTACCTCGATGGCCTGAAACAGAGCGAGATCGCCCGGCAACTGGCACTGTCTGATCGCACGGTGCGCAAGTACCTGATCCAGGCCTTGCTGCACTGCAGCCATAGCCTGGATACCTGATAAAGCCATGCCCGAGCCCCACCCGACCATTGACGAGCAAGCCGCCGAGTGGATTCTTCAACTGCATGAAGAGGCCGCCAACGATGCGCTGCGCCTGCAGTTCGAGTGCTGGAAACAACAAAGTGCGCAACACGCAGCCGCCGCCCTGCGCATGCAAGAGGTGATCAGCCGCCTGCAAGCGTTGCGTGGGCAATCCGCCCCGGCCAAGGCCGCACTCACTGCCGCCTTTGGCGGGCGCAAACCTGCAGCCCGAGGCAAGCGGGTATTACGCACATTACTGATTGCCGGCTGCCTGGGCCTGCCCGGCGCACTGCTATTGCAAAGCCAGTATCCAAAGCAATGGATGGCCGACATCAGGACCGGCCCCAATGACTGGAAAACCCTGCGTCTGGCCGACAACTCAACGCTCACTCTTAGCGGTACCAGTGCAGTGAATGTGCACTTCAACGGCCAGGAACGGCGTATCGAGGTACTGCTAGGCGAAGTCCTGGTGGAGGTTGCTCACGACAGCGCCCGGCCCTTTATTGTGCAGACCGACGAGGGCAGCATGCGCGCGCTGGGCACCCGCTTCGTGGTCAAACATCTGCACGACACCACTGTTTTGAGCATGCTGCAGTCGCGCGTCGCCGCACAGAGCGCTGACGAACGACAGACCCTGGAGGTCGACACTGGCTCCCGGGCGCTGATCCGCCGCGACTCGGTCGAACTGTCCGGTACGCTCGACCCCGCCAGCATTGATCAGGCATGGCGAGATCACCAACTGGTGGTGGATAACCAGCCCCTGACCCGGGTGCTCGATGAAATTTCCCGACATCGGCGCGGCCATATCCAGTTTGACCGTCAGGCCCTGGCCAATTTGCGCGTATCGGCTGTATTGCCGCTGGATAACACCGATCGGGCGCTGCAATTGATCGCTGAAACCCTGCCGCTGACGATAAAAACCTATACCCCGTGGCTGGTGGTGATCAGCCAGGCGCAACAATCTAAAGAATAATTATTCGCATTAGTTCCGCTTTTTTCTAGCCAGCCGTCAAGGTAGATACATAGAACCCTAAAGGACTGCGCTCTCCATGCTGACTTCCTCCCACCCTCGCGGGCGTTTTAGCCCGCGGGCCTGCACCCCGCTGGCCCTGGCCATTCACTTGATTGTCGCTTCGGCGACTGGCGTGCTGTGCAGCACCGTCGCCCAGGCGCAGTCGGCATCGATACAGACCTATGACATTCCATCCGGCCCGCTGAGCAGTGCCCTGAACCGTTTTGCACAACAGGCCGGGGTAGCGATTATTTTTCAGCCCGCCAACCTTGAGGGGCTGACGACTCCCGGCCTGCACGGCACCTACAACGAGCCTTCCGGATTCGAAGCCTTGTTGCGTGGCAGTGGCTATACCGCAGTAAAAAGTGCCAATGGCTACATGCTCGAGGCACTGCCTGCGGCGGGCGGCAGCCTGGAACTGGGCGCCACCCAAGTCAGCGCCAACCAATTGGGCACCATCACTGAAGGTTCGGGCTCCTACACCCCCGGCAGCATTGCGACTGCTACGCGCATGGTGCTGACACCGCGCGAAACCCCACAGTCGATCTCTGTGGTAACACGCCAGGCGATGGACGATTTCGGTCTCAACTCGATCGATGACGTGATGCGCCACACCCCCGGCATCACCGTTGCGACCTATGACAGTGACCGCACCAGCTACTATTCCCGCGGTTTTGCGATCAAGAACTTTCAGTACGACGGCATCCCGATCCTGCAAGACCCGCAGTACTCTGCCGGGCACACCCTTACCGACACGGCAATTTACGACCGGGTCGAAGTTCTCAAGGGTGCAACCGGGTTGCTCACCGGCGCAGGCGGCCCCGGCGGCACCATCAATATGGTGCGCAAAAAACCGACAAGCGAGTTCAAGGCCCACGTGGATGTGGGCGCAGGGTCCTGGGACAACTACCGTTCCGAGATCGACGTCAGCGGCCCGCTGACCGAAAGCGGCAATGTGCGTGGCCGGGCCGTTGCGGCCTATCAGGACAAGCACTCGTTCATGGACCACTACCAGCGCGACAGCGAGGTTTACTACGGCATTTTGGAAGTGGACCTGACCCCGGACACCCTGCTGACTCTCGGCGCCGATTATCAGAACAACCATCCAAAAGGCTCCAGCTGGTCGGGCAGTGCCTCGCTGTTCAACTCCGCCGGCGAGCGCATCAGCACCCCTCGTTCGTTCAACAACGGCGCCAAATGGAGCAGTTGGGAGCAATACACACGCACGGTTTTTTCGACCCTGGAGCACAGCTTTGATAACGGCTGGGTAGTCAAAGGCCAGTACAACCACCAGGTCAACGGCTACAACGCACCGCTCGGCGCATTGCTGGACCCGGACGCAAGCACCGGACTGGCGCCAATGCTGGCCCGCAAGTACACCGGCGAATACGTCAGCGACAGTGGCGACCTGTTTGCCAGCGGTCCATTCAGCTTGCTGGGGCGCGAACATCAATTGGTGGTCGGCGGCTCGGTAGCTAAATCGCACTGGACCGGCAAGGACTACACCAACGCCAAAATGGTCGACAACGCCTATGACTACTACAACTGGGATGGCGACAGCCTGGAACCGGACTGGGGCAACGTAACCTCCTACAACGATGAAACAACGCGCCAGACCGGCACTTACATGACCGCACGCTTGAGCCTCACCGATGATCTGACGCTAATGCTCGGTACACGGGTGGCCGATTACACCCTGACGGGCACCAGCCATGCAAAAGACACCGGCAAGGTACTGCCCTACGCCGGGGTGATTTACGACCTCAACGAAAATATTTCTGCCTATGCCAGCTATACCGAAATCTTTTTGCCGCAGTCGTATTACCGCGATCGCGACAACAAGATGCTTGAGCCCGATGAAGGCACCAACTATGAACTGGGTTTGAAGGGCGAGTTCTTTGATGGTCGCCTCAATTCAAGTCTGGCCTACTTCGAGGTCCATCAGGACAACCGGCCTGAAGCAGACACTGCCTACAACGCCCATCCGACCAATCCGGACATTGAATACGCCTATAAAGGCATCAAAGCCAAAACCAGAGGCTACGAAGCGGAAATTTCTGGCGAGCTCATGCCCGGCTGGCAGTTGCAGGCGGGTTATACGCACAAGATCAGCCGTGATCAGAGCGGTAAAAAGGTATCGACCTGGGAGCCCGAGGATCAAATCAATCTGTACACCAGCTACAAGCTGACCGGCGACCTCGACAAACTGACCCTGGGTGGCGGGGTTCGCTGGCAGGGTACGGGCTGGCAAATGCTGACCAACTGGAATAAAGGCGGGGTCGAGGAGAAGTTTTCACAGGATCCGTACTGGCTGGTTGACCTGATGGCTCGCTACCAGTTTACGAAAAACCTCTCGGCCAGCGTCAACCTGAACAACCTGTTCGACAAGTCGTACTACACCAACATCGGTTTCTATAACTCGTCGTACTACGGTGACCCGCGCAATGTGATGGTCAGTACCCGCTGGGATTTCTAAAACAGGCTGAACTGAATTTTTTGCAATAAACCCCCTGTAGGAGCGAGCTTGCTCGCGAGCTCTTCGTTGCTGCGTTGAAATGCTCGCGAGCAAGCTCGCTCCTACAGGATCTACAAAACCCGGGCGCACAAAAAAGCCTGCACAAGGCAGGCTTTTTCGCGTGTCACAAGCGTTCAAGGGGCTTGTGACTCTAATATGGCGCAGCGGACGGGACTCGAACCCGCGACCCCCGGCGTGACAGGCCGGTATTCTAACCGACTGAACTACCGCTGCGCGTAACACTGAAAGCGAATGGTGGGTGATGACGGGATCGAACCGCCGACCCTCTGCTTGTAAGGCAGATGCTCTCCCAGCTGAGCTAATCACCCTTTCACTTCACTCTCGTTGCGGGGCGCATTCTCTCACACTTTTCGTGTAAGTGGTTGTTTTTATTCAAGTTTTTTTCAAAACCCGGTAAAAACTTCCGTTTCCTGCGTCCTGCACTTTGATCCGGCAGCGAACTGCAGAACCGAAGACTTTCAAGAAAAAACCCGCATTCAGCGGGCTTTCCCCAACCACAAGCGTTCAAGGGGCTTGTGGTAAAAATATGGCGCAGCGGACGGGACTCGAACCCGCGACCCCCGGCGTGACAGGCCGGTATTCTAACCGACTGAACTACCGCTGCGCGTAACACTGTGAGCGAATGGTGGGTGATGACGGGATCGAACCGCCGACCCTCTGCTTGTAAGGCAGATGCTCTCCCAGCTGAGCTAATCACCCTTTCACTCTCGGTGTGGCGCGCATTCTACGGAGCGACCTATAGTCTGGCAAGCACTTTTTAAAATAATTTTTCTAAGCCTGCCAAAGGGTTAGCGCAGGGTTGGCCTATGGCTCCATGAAGCGAATAATGCCTGCTTTGTATATAGGAGTGATTCACCCCATGTGGTTCAAAAACCTGCTTATCTATCGCCTGACCCAAGATCTGCCTTTTGATGCGCAGGTGCTGGAAACTGCACTGGCCACCAAACCGGCCCGCTCGTGTTCAAGCCAGGAATTAGCCACCTACGGTTTCGTTGCCCCTTTCGGTAAAGGTGAGGACGCACCGCTGGTTCACGTCAGCCAGGACTTCCTGCTGATCGCGGCCCGTAAAGAAGAACGCATCCTGCCGGGCAGCGTTGTTCGTGATGCATTAAAGGACAAGGTCGAAGAGATCGAAGCCGAACAAATGCGCAAGGTCTATAAGAAGGAGCGCGATCAGCTCAAGGATGAAATCATCCAGGCCTTCTTGCCCCGCGCCTTTATTCGTCGCTCGGCAACCTTTGCTGCCATTGCCCCTAAACAGGGCCTGATCCTGGTTAATGCTTCGAGCCCTAAACGTGCCGAAGACTTGCTCTCCACCCTGCGGGAAGTCATCGGTTCATTACCGGTTCGCCCGCTGGCGGTGAAAATGGCTCCAAGCGCGGTCATGACCGAATGGGTCAAAACCCAAAAAGCTGCCGACAACTTCTTTGTCCTTGATGAATGCGAGTTGCGCGATACCCACGAAGACGGCGGCATCATTCGCTGCAAACGTCAGGACCTGACCAGCGACGAAATCCAGCTGCATCTGAGCACCGGAAAAGTCGTGACTCAACTGTCACTGGCCTGGCAGGACAAGCTGTCATTCGTACTGGACGACAAACTGGTGGTCAAACGCCTCAAGTTTGAAGACCTGCTGCAAGACCAGGCTGAACAGGACGGCGGTGACGACGACCTGGGCCAGCAGGACGCCAGTTTCACCCTGATGATGCTGACATTCGGCGAGTTCTTGCCGCAGCTGTTTGAAGCACTGGGTGGCGAAGAGATTCCCCAGGGAATCTGACTCACCCATATCCCCTGCTGGAGCGAGCGTGCTACTGCAGGGGATATCCCATAATCACAATAAAGGAACACCATGCGCGCACTTGCTGCTTTAAGCCGCTTTGTCGGTAATACCTTTGCTTATTGGGTACTGATATTCGCCGTACTGGCGTTTCTTGAACCCGCCTGGTTTGTCGGCCTTAAAGGCTTCATCGTGCCGCTGCTGGGCCTGGTGATGTTCGGCATGGGCCTGACCCTCAAACTCGAAGACTTCGCCGAAGTTGCCCGCCACCCGTGGCGCGTGGCACTGGGCGTGGTTGCTCATTTCGTGATCATGCCCGGTGTGGCGTGGTTGCTGTGCCAGGTTTTCCACCTGCCGCCCGAAATTGCCGTTGGCGTGATTCTCGTCGGCTGCTGCCCGAGCGGCACCTCGTCCAATGTCATGACCTGGCTGGCCCGGGGCGACCTGGCCCTGTCTGTTGCCATTGCTGCCGTCACCACCCTGCTCGCTCCGCTACTGACGCCGGCGCTGATCTGGTTGCTGGCTTCGGCATGGCTTCCGGTTTCGTTCATGGAACTGTTCTGGTCGATTCTGCAGGTGGTTTTGCTGCCGATCGTACTGGGGGTTGTGGCCCAGCGACTGCTTGGCGCCCGCGTACGCTTCGCGGTGGACGTACTACCGCTGGTTTCGGTGATCAGCATCGTGATTATCGTGGCGGCCGTGGTGGCGGCCAGTCAGGCCCAGATCGCCAAGTCCGGTTTGCTGATCATGGCCGTGGTCATACTGCACAACAGCTTCGGCTATTTGCTTGGCTACTTTACCGGCCGCCTGTTCAAACTGCCCCTGGCCCAGCGTAAATCCCTGGCTCTGGAAGTCGGCATGCAGAACTCCGGCCTGGGAGCCGCCCTGGCCAGCGCGCACTTTTCGCCTCTGGCGGCGGTACCCAGTGCGCTGTTCAGCGTTTGGCACAACATCTCAGGGGCACTGCTTTCGACGTACTTCCGACGCATGAGCGAGAAAGAAGACCGCCTCGCGGCAGAAAAAACTGTTACCAACTAACGCTTCGGGGTTGTCTATCAGATCAATCATGTGCAATATACTGCGCACTGCGAGGACGACCTCGCGACTCATCGAGTGATTTTTCTGGGGACGGCCCCATCCGTTGATGGAGATTGCAATGCCCTGGATTATTCTGTTTTTCGCCGGCCTGTTTGAAGTTGGCTGGGCCGTAGGCCTCAAATACACCGACGGCTTCAGTCGCCCGCTGCCGACGGCCCTGACGGTCGGCGCCATGATTATCAGCCTCGGCTTGCTCGGGCTGGCCATGAAAGACCTGCCGCTGGGCACTGCCTACGCCATATGGACCGGGGTAGGTGCAGTCGGTACCGTGATCGCCGGGATCATCCTGTTTGGCGAATCCATGGCGCTGTTCCGACTGGCCAGTGTTGCGCTGATCATTGCCGGCCTGGTCGGTCTCAAAATAAGCACTTGATCCGGCACAATTTGCCGGCGATGGCATCGACGCCATCGCCGGCAAACCGCTTCCCGCCCCGCCAGCACTATCTACCTCTTCTGCGCCCGCAGCTCACAGACCCTTTCGCGCAACAGCTTTTGACTGGCCTCACTGGCCGGTATCGGTGCACCTGCAACCAATGTCACCCGCGACCAGAGTCGATGGAAAAAACCCTTGTGCGGATCCCGGCTGAAGAAGCTGCCCCACAACCCCTGCAGCGCCAGCGGAATCACCGGCACCGGCGTGTGCTCCAGAATCCGCGTCACCCCGGCCTTGAACTCACCAATCTCGCCATCGGTGGTCAACTTGCCCTCGGGAAAGATGCACACTAATTCGCCATCTTCCAGATATCTGGCAATGCGGCTGAAGGCTTTCTCATAAATCGCTTCATCTTCAGCCCGCCCGGCAATCAGAATCGTGCCCGCAGTGCGAAAGATAAAGTTGAGTACCGGCAAGTTGTAGATTTTGTAATACATCACAAAGCGAATCGGCCGACGTACAGCACCACCAATCAAGAGCGCATCGACAAACGAAACGTGGTTACACACCAGCAACGCGGCGCCTTCATCCGGAATCAGCTGCAGATTCTTGTGCTCCACCCGGTACATGGAATGGCCGAGCAGCCAGATCATGAAACGCATGCTGAATTCAGGGACGATTTTGAAGATATAAGTGTTGACCGCGATATTCATCAACGAGACCACGAGGAACAGCTCGGGAATCGTCAGCCTGGCCACGCTCAGCAGCAGGATGGTGACAATTGCCGACACCACCATGAATAGCGCATTGAGGATGTTGTTGGCCGCAATCACCCGGGCCCGCTCGTTTTCGGCCGTGCGCGACTGAATCAGCGCATACAGCGGCACAATGTAGAAGCCGCCGAACACGCCTAGGCCGAGAATATCCAACAGTACCCACCAGGCCTGACTGAAGCCCAGCACGCCCAGCCAGTCATTGGCTTGAATGTTTTGTGGCATGTGCCCCGAATGCCACCACAGCAACAAGCCAAACAGGGTCAGACCAAACGAGCCAAAGGGCACCAGGCCAATCTCGACCTTATGTCCCGAGAGCTTTTCACAGAGCATCGAGCCCAGCGCAATCCCCACCGAAAACACCGTAAGAATCAGGGTGACCACGGTTTCATCGCCATACAGCCACTCTTTGGCGTAGGCCGGGATCTGCGTCAGGTAAATCGCGCCGACAAACCAGAACCATGAGTTTCCGACTACAGAACGCGACACCGCAGGCGTCTGGTTCAACCCCATCCGTAAGGTGGCCCAGGACTCGCTGAAGATATTCCAGTTCAACTTCAGGTCCGGGGTGTCCGCCGCCGCCCGCGGAATTGCGCGACTGGCCAGATAGCCGAGCACTGCGACCGACACTATCACCACGGACACAATCGCCGTGTAGTTGCTGGATGAGAGCATGATCCCGGCACCAATGGTGCCGGCCAGAATCGACAGAAAAGTGCCCATCTCGACCAGGCCATTGCCGCCCACCAACTCGTCTTCATGCAAGGTCTGCGGCAGTATCGAATACTTCACCGGCCCAAACAGTGCCGAGTGGGTCCCCATCGCGAACAGCGCCACCAGCATCAACGCCAGGTGATCGAAGGCAAAGCCGATGGCACCCACAACCATGATCGCAATCTCGCCCAGTTTAATCAGACGGATCAAACGATCCTTCGGGTACTTTTCGCCAAACTGCCCGGCCAGTGCCGAAAACAAAAAGAACGGCACTATAAAGAGCAGCGCACACAGGTTGATCCAGATCCCGCGATCACCTTCGATGTTCAATTTGTAAAGGATGGCCAGAATCAGCGACTGTTTAAACAGGTTGTCATTGAGTGCGCCCAGGGACTGGGTCACGAAGAAGGGCAGGAAGCGGCGCTTCCTCAGCAAACTGAACTGCGAGGGGTGACTCATCATCCATGTACTCACGTTGCGCCGAACGGCTTTCTCATTGGAGGGCCGTTGTATCACTCAGGGCACAAGCTTGCTCAGGTTCTGTACTAAATCAGCCTGTTCTGCCATTTCGCACAGAACCTGAGCGCCGTATCTACTTCTTCAACCCGGCGATGCAGGGCGACACAAACAACTCGCCACGGTAGGCACCCTTCACGGTTCGCGTACCAACGATCAACCACATCAGCACCAGCATCACCACCAGCACGCAGCCGGCAATATCAAAAAATGCCAGATGCAGAACGCTGCCCAGACGCAAAGTGGCCAATGAGTACACGCCCAGCGGGAAGGTAAAGCCCCACCAGCCAAGATTGAACGGGATACCCGCCCGGAAGTAGCGCACCGTGATCATCAAAGCCATCACAATCCACCACAAGCCCACGCCCCACAGGATCACGCCAGAGATAAGGCCCAGGCCCTCGACAATTTCACCGACCCGGCCCAGGCCATTGGCCGCGAAAATCGCCGGAGCATCGCTACCCAGCAGCAGCAAACCCAGGGCGCCAGTGCCGATCGGCCCCAAAGCCAGCCAGCTTGAAGCGGCCATGCTTTCGTGGGGCAGTTTATGCAGTGCCATGCGCAAAATCAGAATAGTCAGAATGCTGAACGCCACCGGTACCGAGAACGCCCACAGTACATAGCTGGTAATCAACACATGAAACTGCGCGAGAGTGTCGCTCAAATGCGGTGCCAACAGCCCGCCGCTGGCCGCGGCTACCTCCGCCGCCACCACTGGCAGCAACCAGACCGCGGTCATTTGATCAATGCTGTGGTCCTGCCGGGTGAACATCAGGTACGGGATGATCACCCCGAAACCCAGGGCCATGGCTACATCTATCCACCACAAAAACTCGGCCACCTGCACCATGTCGCTGCCCCAACGCGGGACTCCAAACACCAGAAAACCATTGATGATGGTCGCCAGCCCCATGGGAATGGTGCCGAAAAACATCGACACGGTGGAGTGCCCGAAAATCCGCCGCGCTTCGTCGAAGTACAGCACCCAGCGCGCGCCATAGAGCACGCTGAACAGAATGAACAAACCGATATTGAACAGCCACAACCCTTCGGCAAAGACATGCATGCCGGGGATATGCACCGGCAACTGGGCCAACGCCAACGCCAGAACCCCCGTCCCCATGGTGGCTGCAAACCAGTTCGGGGTGAACTGGCGAATCACTTCACGGGGGTGCTGCAACTGGC
Source organism: Pseudomonas sp. TMW22089 (assembly GCF_022496645.1). Taxonomy (NCBI): domain Bacteria; kingdom Pseudomonadati; phylum Pseudomonadota; class Gammaproteobacteria; order Pseudomonadales; family Pseudomonadaceae; genus Pseudomonas; species Pseudomonas sp. TMW22089. The sequence continues at coordinate 123,533 of NZ_SCFG01000005.1, read as the reverse complement.
TGAATGGCCGAAATCCGGGCTGGGCTTTGTTTGGGCAAGTCATGGGTTCCTCCTTTCCTCTCATGAGGTGAAATTAGAGTAGAACCAAATCGAATATCTATATAACGGGTAATTTCTCTAACACTTATCTATTTTGCAGATATTCGTCACTGCATCCCGCTGCAAACCCTGCGACCCTTGGCCGCGATCAGACCATGGTCGACACTGACGGCGCATAAACATCATGCGAGACTAGCCCGCCACAGCCGGATTGCTGTGGCCTTACACCTCCAGGAGTCACCATGTCGCTGTCCAGCGGGCTCATTGCCGCCGTCGCCCTGGCCTATATGGCCATTATGTTTGCCATTGCCTTTTATGGTGACCGGCGCAGCAAACCGCTGCCGCCGCGGGTCCGCGCGTGGGTGTATAGCTTGTCGCTGGCGGTGTACTGCACCAGCTGGACATTCTTCGGCGCCGTCGGCCAGGCCGCCGAGCAGCTTTGGGCCTTTTTGCCGATTTACCTGGGGCCGGTGCTGCTGCTGGTGTGCGCGCCCTGGGTCCTGCAAAAGATGGTGCTGATCAGCAAGCAGGAGAACATCACCTCGATTGCCGACTTTATTGCCGCGCGCTACGGGAAGTCCCAATCTCTGGCGATTGTGGTGGCACTGATCTGTCTGGTGGGCGTGCTGCCCTACATCGCCCTGCAGCTCAAGGGCATTGTGCTCGGCGTGAATCTGCTGATCGGTGCCGGAGCAGACGCCACGGGGACCCGCGCCCAGGACACGGCCCTGATTGTGACCCTGATTCTGGCGCTGTTCACTATCGTATTCGGCACGCGCAACCTCGATGCCACCGAACACCACCGCGGCATGGTGCTGGCGATTGCCTTCGAGTCGCTGGTCAAACTGTTCGCCTTTCTTGCCGTAGGTGCCTTTGTGACCTACGGCCTGTATGACGGTTTCGACGATCTTTTCAACCAGGCCATGCTTGCACCGCGCCTTGAGCAGTACTGGAAGGAAACCATCAACTGGCCGTCGATGGTGGTACAAACCGGCGTGGCAATGATGGCAATCATCTGCCTGCCCCGACAGTTTCACGTAACCGTGGTCGAGAATATCGAGCCGCAGGACCTGCAACTGGCCAAATGGGTGTTTCCGGCCTATTTGATTCTGGCCGGCCTGTTCGTGGTGCCGATTGCACTGGCCGGACAAATGCTGCTGCCCAGCTCGGTGCTGCCGGATTCGTTCGTGATCAGCCTGCCACTGGCCCAGGCTCACCCGGCACTGGCATTGCTGGCATTTATTGGCGGCGCATCGGCGGCCACCGGCATGGTGATCGTCGCCAGCGTGGCACTGTCGACCATGGTCTCCAACGACATGCTGCTGCCCTGGCTGCTGCGCCACAAAAACGCCGAGCGCCCGTTCGAGGTGTTCCGCCACTGGATGCTTTCGGTACGCCGCGTAACGATTGTGGTGATCTTGCTGCTGGCGTATGTGAGTTACCGCCTGCTGGGCTCCACGGCGAGCCTGGCCACCATCGGCCAGATTGCCTTCGCCGCAGTCACCCAGTTGGCCCCTGCCATGCTCGGCGCCCTGTACTGGAAGCAAGCCAACCGCCGGGGCGTATTTGCCGGCCTTGCCACCGGTACCTTCATTTGGTTCTACACCCTGGTGCTGCCGCTCATCGCCCACAGTGCCGGCTGGCCTTTGAGCCTTTTCCCGGGTCTGACCTGGCTGCACAGCAACCCGCTGGGGCTGTCGATCACACCATTGACCCAAGGCGTGGTGTTGTCGCTGGCCGGTAACTTCACTCTGTTTGCCTGGGTTTCGGTGCTGTCGCGCACCCGGGTTTCGGAGCACTGGCAAGCCGGACGCTTTATCGGCCAGGAGCTGAGCAGTCACCCTAGCGGACGCTCCATGCTCGCGGTGCAGATCAACGACTTGCTGGCCCTCGCGGCGCGTTTTGTCGGCGAGGAACGTGCCCACCAGAGCTTCATCCGTTTCGCCTATCGCCAGGGCAAAGGCTTTAATCCGAACCAGAATGCCAATGGCGAATGGATCGCCCACACCGAGCGCCTGCTGGCCGGGGTACTCGGCGCCTCTTCTACCCGGGCGGTGGTCAAAGCGGCCATTGAAGGTCGGGAGATGCAGCTCGAAGACGTGGTACGCATTGCCGACGAAGCATCGGAAGTGCTGCAGTTCAACCGCGCATTACTGCAGGGCGCCATTGAAAACATCACCCAGGGGATTAGCGTGGTCGACCAGTCGCTCAAGCTGGTGGCCTGGAATCGTCGCTATCTGGAATTGTTCAACTATCCGGACGGGCTGATCAGCGTAGGACGGCCGATTGCCGACATCATTCGCCACAATGCTGAGCGCGGCCTGTGCGGCCCCGGTGAAGCCGAAGTGCATGTGGCCCGCCGCCTGCACTGGATGCGTCAAGGCCGGGCACATACATCCGAACGTCTGTTCCCCAATGGCCGGGTGATCGAACTGATTGGCAACCCCATGCCGGGCGGCGGTTTTGTCATGAGCTTCACCGACATTACGGCGTTCCGCGAAGCCGAGCAGGCGCTGACCGAGGCCAACGAAGGTCTTGAGCAACGGGTGGCCGAGCGCACCCATGAGTTGTCGCAGCTTAATCAGGAGCTGACCGACGCCAAAGGCGTGGCCGAAGCGGCCAACCAGTCCAAGACCCGTTTTCTGGCAGCCGTCAGCCATGACCTGATGCAGCCCATGAATGCGGCACGCCTGTTCTCCTCCGCGCTGTCCCACCAGGATGAAGGGCTGAGTCCGGAAGCGCAGAAACTGGTGCAGCATCTGGACAGTTCCTTGCGTTCCGCCGAAGACCTGATCAGTGACCTGCTGGATATTTCGCGCCTGGAAAACGGAAAAATAACTCCGGACATCAAGCCTTTTGCACTGAATGACCTGTTTGAGACCCTGGGCAATGAATTCACCGCCCAAGCGCAGGAACAAGGCCTGAGTTTCAGGGTTCGCAGCAGTCGTTTGCGCGTCAGTAGCGATATCAAGCTGCTGCGGCGCATCTTGCAGAACTTCCTGACCAATGCCTTCCGCTACGCCAAAGGTCCGGTGTTGCTGGGCGTACGCCGCCGCGGGGGAGAGCTGTGCCTTGAAGTGTGGGATCGCGGACCGGGTATTCCTGCCGACAAGCTGCAAGTCATTTTTGAAGAGTTCAAACGCCTGGACAGCCACCAGACCCGCGCCGAAAAAGGCCTGGGCCTGGGCCTGGCGATTGCCGACGGCTTGTGCCACGTGCTGGGGCACAGTTTGCAAGTGCGTTCATGGCAGGGAAAAGGCAGCGTGTTCAGTGTCAGGGTGCCGCTGGCCAGGACCCAGGCTGCGCCACAGCCCGTGGCTGCGGAGCAAAATGGTCAGCCGGTCAATGGCGCCCAAGTGCTGTGCATCGATAACGAAGACAGCATTCTGATCGGCATGCAGAGCTTGCTGACACGCTGGGGCTGCCGGGTCTGGACCGCACGCAATCGTGACGAATGCGCGGCCCTGCTCAATGAGGGCGTACGTCCACAGCTGGTGCTGGTTGATTACCATCTGGATGACGGCGAAGTGGGAACCGACCTGATGCGCTGGCTGCGGGCCCAGCTGGGGGAGCCAGTGCCTGGAGTGGTGATCAGCGCTGATGGACGCCCGGAGATGATTGCCGAAGTGCATGCCGCAGGTCTGGAGTATCTGCCCAAGCCGGTAAAACCCGCAGTATTGCGGGCCCTGCTGAGTCGGCATGTGCCGCTGTGATCACGCCGTATTAAATCTGTAGTCGCTGCCGAAAGGACCGAAGGGCCTTGGGTTTTGCAACGGGGCCCAGGCAGCGACTACAGAGATACCATCCCCGCTCACTCAGCCGGGTGCGCCACGCCATCCACATCGGTCATCGCCCGTTCCAGCAGGTCTGCCGGCAGGCTTTTACTGGCCCTTGCGCCCAGCAGTTTGAGCTGTTCGCTGCGACTGACGAGGTTGCCCCGACCTTCTGTCAGCTTGTTACGCGCGGCGGCATAGGCTTTATCCAGTTGCTGCAGTCGATTGCCGACCTCATCCAGATCCTGAATAAACAGCACGAATTTGTCATATAGCCAGCCTGCCCGCTCGGCAATTTCCCGCGCGTTCTGACTTTGCCGCTCCTGCTTCCACAGGCTGTCAATGACCCGCAAGGTCGCGAGCAAGGTGGTCGGGCTGACAATCACGATATTGCGATCGAATGCTTCCTGAAACAGATTGGGCTCGGCTTGCAACGCGGCGGAAAAGGCCGCTTCGATCGGTACAAACAGCAACACGAAGTCCAGACTGTGCAGCCCCTCGAGTCGCTTGTAGTCCTTACCGGCCAGCCCCTTCACATGATTGCGCAACGACAGTACATGCTGTTTGAGTGCCGCCTGGCCGATGACCTCGTCATCTGCCCCTACATATTGCTGATACGCCGTGAGGCTGACCTTGGAGTCGACCACCACCTGCTTGTCACCCGGCAGCATGATCAGGACATCGGGCTGAAAACGCTCGCCGTCCGGTCCCTTGAGGCTGACCTGGGTCTGGTACTCGCGGCCTTTCTCAAGCCCGGCATGTTCAAGCACCCGTTCCAGAATCAGCTCCCCCCAGTTGCCCTGGGTTTTCTGACCTTTCAGGGCCCGGGTCAGGTTGGTGGCTTCATCACTCAGGCGCAGGTTGAGCTGCTGCAGACGCTCCAGCTCTTTACCCAAGGAAAATCGTTCCCGGGCTTCTTGCTGATAGCTTTCTTCGACCCGCTTTTCAAACGACTGGATGCGCTCTTTGAGGGGGTCGAGCAACTGCCCCAGGCGTTCACTGCTGGTGTCGGCGAAACGCTGCTCGCGCTCATCGAAAATCTTGCCGGCCAGTTCCGCAAATTGAGCCCGCAACTCATCACGGGAGCCTTGCAGATCGTTCAATCGTTGTTGATGGCTGTCTTGCTGCTCCCGCAGTTCAGCGGCCAGGGCGGCCCCATGCGCGTCCAGACGCCTTAACTCGGTTTCTTTCTGGCTGCGCTCCAGGCTCCAGGCATGGGCTGCATCGCGGGTATTGTCACGCTCCAGCTGCAACAACTCGACCTCTCGCCGCAATGCCGCGAGCTCTGCCTGCTTGGCCGCATTGGCCTGGCCCAGATCACTGATTTCATCGCGACTGGCATCCAGTTGGGCGCTCAGGCCTTCCTGGGCCAACTGCGCCGTACTCAGGCGCTCGCTGAACATCGCCAGCTCTGCATCAAGGCTACTGGCGCGACGCTGCACCTGCCATAAAACTGCCAGCAGCGGCACACCTGCCAACGCTAGGCCCAGCAAAATGCTGCTCAAGTCCAGGGCCATAGCCCCCTCCGCACGAGATAAAAGAGCAAGGTTAACCAAGCAACAGGCCTGAAGACAGCTCAGTCTTCGGTTTTGCTCAGTTCCTGTTGTGCGGCGCGGTCACCGGCACGGGCTGCCTGGCGCAAGAGTTCATGACCGATTCGTTGATCCCGGGCACTCCCGCAATCACGGCACATCAATTGCCCCAGACGACTCTGGGCCAGTACTACGCCTTGTCGTGCGGGTTGTTTCAGCAAATGCCCGGCAACGTGCTTGACGCTGGGGTTAGCGCCCAATCGAGGATTATCCAGTAACCAGATTGCCACCCGCAGAGAAAAGCGTTTTGGGGCTTCTGCTGGAGTAGCAGGACGGGTAACGGAGGAAGTAGCTGTGCGAAACTTCATATGACACTGTAGGGCAGAACAGAAGGCGCGCAACTCTACTCCTTTTTTCGTTTGGGTAAAGTCGAAAAAGTACTACACCCGCGATCTAGAGCAAGCCCACGGGACAATCCACAGATCCTGTGGATAAGTCAGTGGACAACCTGCATTTAACCGCCGCAAACGCCCACCCTACGGGGCCTCAGGTCAAACTGACGATTTTTTCACCAATTAAAAAAAACGATGTTTTTCATTGACTTAAATTTGGCGAACAGGCTATGAGCGGGGTAAATCCAGCCCCTGCCGGCATTTTGTACGCAGCACCTTAAATGTGCACAAGTTCACACTCACCCCAGTAAACAGGACAAATGCAGGGCAGAACCTGTAGGTCTGCGCACTGCTAATGAGCAGCCTCCAACGCAGGTTCAAGCGGCCATTGCTTGCCGGACCGGGCTGGCGCACCGGTAAAAATGGGCTAAAAGCGCCCATCGGCAGCCGCGACAAGCCCATACCCAAGGGCTTTATCAGGTATTTTTCGCTAGCACACTTGCGTTTAATTTTTCAACCCGTTAGTATCCGCAGCGTTAGTACCAAGCTGAAAGTCAATTCGGGCCGAACAAATCCCTCAAGCACTCTTCAATAAATTGAAGACACGCTGATAAAACGGGATCGACCCCCTCGATGGTTTCCAGGTAAATCTTGCGACGATACTGCCTTTGAAAAGCAAAGGGTATCGCGAAGCTCTTACTCTGACCGAACCAACCTGCAAATTGATCAGGATCTTCACCCGGAGCACGGAACCTTAGCTCCTGTTGTGATTGCCTGCCCTCCTAAGTACCTACCTGCCAGCCCAAGCGCCACATACTTAATGCGCTCCAACTGGCGGCTTTGTTCCAGTCAGGTTCTTCGTCCAGCCAAAGATGGCTCGACGTCACTGGAACGTTTTAACGTTGCACGGTTCTAATCCGTGTCATTTGTAGGAACACCTAATAACTATGTCTACTCAAATCCATACTCAGGATGCCATTCGCACCCTAACCAACGCCTTTGCTCCAATGAACTGCCTGATTATGGCCGCTCGCAAAGGATGCTTCAGCTTCACCCTGGTCAACGAACACGGCATCGCTCGTCACAGCGAACGCCTGTACCCCGATCAATATTCCAGCGCAGCACCTCTGCAAGCTGTGATCGAGCGTACTCGTCAGGCACTTATTGCCTGATCTGATAAGCGGTAACCCAACAAGCCCTGCCTGATCCGCAGGGCTTTTTGTTGCTAAAAATTTAAGAAATATCCGGCATCGTTTAATTACTTGCGGATATATAGCTAACAACTCGAAGCTATAAATGTTTTAAAAACAGAACATTAGAACAAAGATATGAGACTACACTTCAACTCAAGCGGCATAATCCGCTTCCGGCGATCCCTTACGACCCACTGCTGCCAAGCTCTTGGGACCGCCGGCCATTTTTAGGCGTCGAGGACGATATGGGTATCGCTGCCAGGGAGTTGAGCCTTTATGTAATTCGGCCAACGCTGATGTATCTGGGCCAGAACAACCCGGATGCAGAAGCATTGTTGCTGGGTATTGCAGCCAGCCAGTCAAGTTTGGGCTCAGCCCTGCATGATCGGCGCGGCCATGGCCTGTACTGCATTCGCGAACCCCGTCACGCCGCCTTGTGGGATCAGTACCTGGCGCAAGACCCCGAACTGGCGAGCCTGGTTCGCGGACTGGCCAGTCAGCATGCATTCTTGTGCAGCCCGCATTTGGAACTCACGGTTAATTTACGTTACGCAACGGCCATAGCGTGGTTGCTGATAGAACAGCAGCAACTAACCATACCCGCTGCAGATGACCTGCTCGGTATGGCCAGAGTTTGGCGCCAAGCCTTTGAACCACAAGGACGTTTGCGTGATTTCACTCACGCATGGAACAACTTTGTTTCTCCTCTTGGCCATGTCGCCTGAGATTTCACCCACCTACAATAATATTTAAATGATCGGAAACCGGTCGGATTGTCCTACAAAACAACGCTAACTTCTGCGATTTAGCCTATAGCGCTTAAACAAAAATGTTGGTAGTTTTCGTCCGGTGATCAAAAGGAGTTCTAATAATGAAAAAAGTAATGCTCAAGACCACACTTGGCCTCGCCGTCACTTTGGCTTCCAGCCATATTTTCGCAAGTGGCTTCGCCCTCAACGAACAAAGCATTAGCGGTATGGGGACCGGCTTCGCAGGGCGTTCGTCTTCTGCTGAAGATGCGAGCACCGTTTTCGGCAACCCGGCAGGCATGTCCCGCATCAAGCGCGAACAAGTTACCGGTGGTGTTGCTGCAATCGACGCAAGCACCGATATCAAGCACGCAAGTGGCGGCGCTCCAGGCGGCACCAACAAAGGCGACATGGTTCCTTTCACTGCCGTGCCAATGGGCTTCTACGTGAAGCCAATTGATGAGCACTGGGCATTTGGTGTAGGCCTGTATGCTCCTTTCGGCCTGGTCACTGACTACGAAAGCAGCTTTGCCGGTCGCTATGCTGGTAAAGAGAGCAAGGTTCAGGTTATTACCTTCCAGCCTACTGTCAGCTACGCCTTCAACGATGTAGTTTCGATCGGTTTTGGTCCTACCATCAACCGCATTGACGGCACCCTGACTTCCGCTACGCCTGGTCCACGCGGCCCCGCCAGCGACGGTGAAGTTAAAATCAAGGGTGACGATACTGCACTTGGTTTCAACGCCGGCATCCTGGTTCAGGCCACTGACAGGACTCGCCTGGGTCTGACTTATCACTCTAAAGTCAAATACAGCCTGGATGGAAACACCAAAATCTCGGGCATAGGTTTCGGGCCTTTCAATGGCACTAAATACGATGCCGGCCTGGATATCACTACGCCCGAATCTGTTGACTTCTCGGTTACCCATGAGCTGAATGACCAGTGGACCATCTATGCAGGTAGTACCTGGACTCGCTGGAGCCGCCTGAAAGACATCACCGTTGAAAACAATGGTGTTCCACCTGCGCTAGGCGGCAGTGTCGGCCCGATCGGTACCATTAAAGAAGATCAGAACTGGCATGACACCTGGGCTTCGGCCATTGGTGCTGCCTATAAGATCAACAAGCAATGGACAGTGCGTACCGGCTTGTCAGTTGATCAGTCACCTACCAACAATACTGACCGTTCGGTTCGCATCCCGACTGGCGACCGTAAAGCAATCAGCTTTGGCGTCGGCTGGAGCCCAACTGATGATCTGACTATTGATGCCGCTTATTCCTACCTCAAGGAAGAGTCGGTTAGCGTCAACCTGCCAGCCAAAGGCAACTACAAATCCTCTTACCACAACAGTGCAAACGGGTTTGGTGTAGGTGCAACCTACAAGTTCTAATTCAGCGCGAGACTTGACCCCTCGCCAACTGAATTAAAAAATCCCCGCTCTCGTTACCGAGGCGGGGATTTTTAATGAACGGAAGTCAGGGTTTTGAAGCAATGGCTTTTTCTATCGCGTCAATCAACTCGGGACTGTCGGGTTTGGTCAGACTCGAAAAGTTGGCAACTACGTTACCTTTGCGATCAACAACGTACTTATAGAAATTCCACTTCGGAGCACTGCTCTGTTCAGCCAGCACTTTAAACACGTGTGCGGCGTCAGGGCCACGTACATGTTGCGGATCAATCATGGTGAACGTGACGCCGTAATTAACGTAGCAGACCTTGGCTGTTTCCTCGCCACTCTTGGCTTCTTGTTTAAAGTCATCGGACGGCACCCCGATCAACTCCAGCCCTTGCCCCTTAAAGCGCTGATTCAACGCCTCAAGCCCTTTGAACTGTGGAGCAAAGCCACAGAAGCTCGCGGTATTGACGATCAACAGCGGTTTACCGGCAAAACGCTGGCACAGATCGATAGACTCCTTGGCCCGCAACTTGGGCAACGAGCCCTCCAGTAACGGTGGGCAATCTGTCGCCCATACCGAACCGGCGCACGCCAATAACAGTACGGGCATCGCAATCCAGCGCTTGAGCATTATGAAAGTCCTTTAAATAGAGGCAGACCCTGAACTTACTCGCCCCGACAACATACTAGCAAGCACCCATGCCCAACTGCATCAGCGCCAGCCCGCCTTGATGCCAGCCCCACCACGCCAGAGCCAGCAGCAATGAACCGCCGCCCAGGCCCGCGACCCACAACCACATCGAGCTCACGCCATACTCCCCTGCGCCTGCAAACGGGCAACAGGACGCTCACGCACCGGCCAGTTCAAGGCTGCAGCCAATAGACTCAAGAATATCGAGACCTGCCAGATCAGATCGTAACTACCGGTTCGATCATAGACCACACCGCCCAGCCAGCCGCCAAGGAACGCGCCCAACTGATGGAACAGGAACACGATGCCTCCCAGCATTGACAGGTTACGCACACCAAACAGAGTGGCGACCGTGCCATTGGTCAACGGCACCGTCGACAGCCACAAGAAACCCATGGTCATACCAAACAGATAGGCACTGAATTGCGTCACCGGTGCCCACAAAAACAGCACAATCACTACCGCTCGCGCCAGATACAGGGCGGTCAGCAAACGCGGCTTGGACATGCGTCCGCCGAGCCAGCCCGCCGTGTAGGTGCCGAAAATATTGAACAGCCCAATCAGCGCCAGCACAGTCGTACCAACGGTCGCTGGCAGATGCTGATCTACCAGATAGGCCGGCAGGTGGATGCCGATAAACACCACCTGAAACCCGCAGACAAAAAAACCGAAGGACAACAACCAGAAGCCGGAGTGCGAGCAGGCCTCACCCAGGGCTTCCTTGAGGGTTTGCTCGCCACCCAGACTCGGCAGCGGGCGATCCTTGAGCATGCTCACCAGGGGCACGATCAGCGCCACCAGCAAGCCCAGAACCAGCAAAGCCGACGACCAGCCGAGCCAGCCGATCAAACCCAGGGTGCCTGGCAGCATGGCGAACTGACCGAACGACCCCGCCGCACTGGCAATCCCCATGCCCATGCTGCGTTTTTCCGGGGGCAAGGCGCGCCCCACCACCCCCAGAATCACCGAAAAAGAAGTACCGGACAGACCGATACCGATCAACAACCCCGCACTCAGTGACAAGGTCATCAATGAGTCCGACATGCCCATCAGAATCAAACCGGCGGCATACAAAATGCCCCCAATGATCACCACCCTGGCTGCACCGAAACGGTCAGCCAGAGCACCGGTGAACGGTTGTGCCAGGCCCCAGATCAGGTTTTGCAGGGCGATGGCAAACGCAAAAACCTCACGGCCCCAGCCAAACTGCGCACTCATGGGCGGCAGAAACAGCCCGAAACCATGCCTTACCCCCAGGGACAGCGCCAGAATCAATGCACTGCCCAAAAGCACCCAGCCGCTGGTACGCCACACCGATGTCATTATTATTCTCCTAATGCGGGTATATACCCATTTTTATTCGTGAAACAGGCGCTCAGTCCGCGCCCGCCAACTCATCCAGCAGCTGCAACAGTTGTTCACGCCGGTCTTCACCCAAACGGTCAATCAGACGCTGTTGTGCAGCCTCCCAGGCAGGCAGGGCAGCCTCGAGCCGCTCTTCACCGGCCTTGGTCAGGCACACCAGTCGATTGCGATGGTCTTCGCCCTCGGCCAGCTTCACCAGGCCTGCAGCTTCGAGCACCCGCAAATTACGGCCCAAGGTACTGCGATCCAGCCCCATGGCTTCGGCCAGAGTGGAAATACTCGGCTGATCGAGACGCTTGAGATTGCACAACAAGGAATACTGGGCAACGTTGATCCCGAAGCCATCAAGAGCGCCGTCGTAATGCCTGCTGATGCCGCGGGAAGCGCGACGCAGATTGGTGCATAAACACTGGGTCGGTAACATTTTGTATGTATATACCCGCAATTAAACAGAATCAAGATTTATAAACACAACCTTGAGGGAGCCGGTTTGCCAGCGACACGGCTTCTCAGGATATCCAGGCTGACGCATAGCAGGGTCACACTTGAATAAGCGCCAGCCCCACCAACAGCAGAACCTCAAGCAATTCAAGCAAGGCGCCGGCGGTATCACCCGTGGTGCCGGCCAAACGACGCAGCATCACCTTGCGCAGCCAAACAAACCCAAGCGCAGCCAGCACCAGCGCGTACAACCCTGCATAACCGGCTATCACCACACACGCCACAGCACTGAGCCCCAGCACCTGCCATCCCGCCTTGCGTGGCAAGTGTTCAGCCAGCGCCTGCCCCAGGCCACCGGCACGAACATAGGGCGTGGTAAGGAACACTCCCAGCAAAGCGCTGCGGCCGATCAACGGCACAATCAGCAAGACCGCCGTCTGTTGTTGCTCTATCAGTGCCAGCAGCGCGCAAAACTTGAGCAATAACAGCAACACCAGGGTGACCACGGCAATCGGTCCGCTGCGCGGGTCTTTCATGATACTCAGGGTGCGCTCGCGATCACCAAAACCGCCCAGCCAGGCATCTGCACTGTCAGCCAGACCGTCCAGGTGCAGCCCGCCGCTGAGCAGCACCCACGCCGTCAGCAGCAAGGCCCCGTGCAGCATCAACGGTGCACCGGCCAGCAAGCCATTGAGCCCCCACAGCAACAGGCCGAACAACAAACCCACCAGCGGATAGAACAGCAGCGAACGCCCCAGCTCCTGCGGCGCAGGCATGCCGGGCAGGCGAATCGGCAAACTGCTTAAAAACTGCAGGGCGATCCAGAATGGCAGCATGCTCAACCCTCTTCGCTCAATACGCCGCTCGCTGTGACACGCAGGCCGAACAGCGCACCATTGACCACCTGCACCTGCAACAAATGCTCACGGGGCAGACCCCGGGCCCGGGCCAGCAGCAGTTTCATCACCCCGCCGTGGCACACCACCAGCACCCGCTCGCCGGCAAACTGTTGCTGCAAACGGCTGACCGCTGACAGCACCCGCGCCGAGAACGCCAGCACTGGCTCGCCTTGCGGCGGAGTAAAGCCGTAGGGGTCTGTCCAGAACAAGCCCAGCGCCTCGGCATCGGTCTCCATTAGCGCGGCAGGACTACAGCCCTCCCATGCACCAAAATGCAGCTCCTGCAGGTCCTTGTCGAAAGACACCGGTAACGCCAGCTGCTGGCTCAATTCCTGCGCGAACAAGGCACAACGCTGCAATGGCGAGCTGACAATACGATCCCACGGCCCGCGGCCTTTGACCGCCTCCCGCATCTGCTCCCAGCCCAGGGCCGTCAGCGCGTCATCGAGACTGCCACGCAGACCGCCGCCCAGTTCGGTTTCACCATGGCGCAACAGATCCAGCTGCACACTCATGCCGGGCGGTCCGCCACGGAGGCCTCGGCAAAGGTCGCCATCTGCCCGTGCAGGTCGCAGGCAAGACGCACCAAGGGGACCGCCAGCGCAGCACCGCTGCCCTCGCCCAGGCGCAAGCCGAGGTCGAGCAACGGTTGTGCCTGCAGGCTTTCCAGCACATGGCGATGCCCCTGCTCGGCGCCGCGATGGGCGAAGATCAGCCACTCTCGGCATTCGGGATTCAAGCGTACGGCGACCATGGCCGCAACCGTACAAATAAATCCATCAACCAGCGCCACCAGGCCTTCTTGCGCACACGCCACATAGGCCCCGGCCAAGGCTGCAATTTCAAAGCCGCCCAAGCGAAACAGAGTCTGCAACGGGTCATCCAGCAGCCCGTCGTGAAACGCCAGCGCCTGATCGATCACCCGGGCTTTATGGCTCACACCCGCCGCATCCAGACCGGTACCCGGCCCGGTCAAATGCGCAGCCGGGCAATCGAGCAGCGCACAGGCCACGGCACTGGCCGACGCCGTATTGCCGATACCCATTTCACCGCCGATAAACAACTCACTGCCCGCTGCCAGTGCACGCAATACGCTGTCACGACCCGCCTGCAGAGCTTTCAAGCCCTGACTGTCGGTCATCGCCGCGCCCGTGGCAAAGTTGGCCGTGCCGGCCCCCAGCTGCAAATGCCGGACCCCCGCCAGATTGAGCATCGGGGTAACAGTGCCCAGATCCACCACATCCAGTTGCGCGCCCAACTGACGAGCCAGCACGCTGATTGCCGCGCCGCCGCTGACAAAGTTGTGCAGCATTTGCCCGGTGACCGCTTGCGGATAGGCCGATACACCCTCCGCCACCACGCCGTGATCACCTGCAAAAATCGCAACCCATATTTGATCGGCACGGGGTTTCAACCGCCCCTGCAACCCGGCCAGCTGCACTGCCAAAGCTTCCAGCTGGCCCAAAGAACCTGCCGGCTTGGTCAATTGCTGCTGACGCTCGGCCGCTGCCGTCGACATTGCATGATCAACCGGCTTGCACGGGGTCAGCCACCACGGGGTATTCATAGTGCAGTTCCTTTCAACGTCAGGGGCAGGCCCGCCACCGTCAGCACTACTCGCTGACAGCGCTCGGCCAAGGCTTGATGCAACCAACCGGCTTCATCGACATAGCGGCGAGTCAATTCGCCCAGCGGTACGACACCCATTCCGGTTTCGTTGCTGACTAACACGATTTCACCCGGCAGTTCAGCCAGGCACTCCAGCAGCGCATCACGCTCGGCGCTCAGGCGCTGTGGATCTTCAAGCAGCAACAGGTTGGTCAGCCATAGCGTCAGGCAATCCACCAGCAGAAAAGAATCTGCCCGGGCGTTGTAGCGCAGTACCCGGGCCAGCTCTACCGGCTCTTCAACCAGCGCCCAATGCCCGGGGCGGCGCTCACGATGGTGACGCACGCGCTCGTTCATCTCACCGTCCAGCGGCTGGCTGGTGGCAATATAGGTGACGGCCAGACCGGACCCGGCCGCGAGCTTCTCGGCCAGGCGACTTTTCCCCGAGCGGGCTCCGCCCAGAATCAGTTGCAGCATGTTTTGGAACCTCTAGCAGAAGAAGGCGCTCTGGCCACTGACGCTAACGCAGGCAAGCCGGGCCCCCGCAGGGATATCAGAGCCCGCATAACAGACGAAGCAGCCCGGTATCCAGATGGTTTTGCACCAGGTCCGCCAGGCGTTCGATATCCCGCTCACGCAGGGCGTGGTAATCCACCGATTGCACGTCCTGCAAGCCGGCCCAGCGCAGCAAGGCACTGCAGGCCGCAGGCGACTCGAACAAGCCATGCAAATAGGTGCCGAAAATTTGCCCGTCGGCGCTTTGCGCGCCGTCACAGCGGCCATCTTCCAGTTGCACCGCCGGCCGCTCCAGCGCCACGCCGGTAGTCACCCCCGCATGGATTTCGTAACCACAGACTTCAGCGTTTTCCAGAGCCAGATGCCCGCGCACATTGCGCAGCTGCTTCTCGGCGGCGAGCTCGGTGCTGAATGTCAGCAACCCCAGCCCCGCGCTTGAACCCGCAGTACCTTCCAGGCCCAACGGGTCGTGAACCTGCTCGCCGAGCATCTGTAAACCGCCGCAAATCCCCAGCAACTTGCCGCCATAGCGCAAGTGACGGTTGATGGCAGTGTCCCAGCCATTGGCCCGCAAATAGGCCAGATCGCTGCGCACGCTCTTGGAGCCCGGCAGAATGATCAAGTCTGCAGCCGGGATGGGCTGGCCCGGCCCGACAAACTGCAAGTCCACCTGCGGGTGTAAACGCAGCGGGTCGAAGTCGGTGTGGTTACTGATACGCGGCAGCACCGGCACTACCACCCTGAGCACTTGATCCGCCTTGTCGGTCTGACGCTGATCAATGCCGTCTTCGGCCTCGAGGTGCAAATCCATCACATAGGGCAAGACCCCGATCACCGGCTTGCCCGTGCGCTGCTCGAGCCAGTCAAGACCGGGCTGGAGCAAGGCAATGTCGCCACGAAAACGGTTGATGATGAAGCCCTTGACCCGTGCCTGCTCGGTTTCGCTGAGCAACTCCAGAGTGCCGACCAGATGCGCGAACACCCCGCCGCGGTTGATATCGGCGATCAGGATCACCGGGCAATCCACGGCTTCGGCAAAGCCCATGTTGGCGATGTCACCGGCACGCAGGTTGATCTCGGCAGGCGAACCCGCGCCCTCGACCATCACCACCGGGTACTCGGCACTCAAACGTCGATGCGAGGCCAGCACCGCCTGCATGGCAATGGCCTTGTAGTCGTGGTAGGCCACCGCGTTCATGCTGGTCACCGCACGACCATGGATAATCACTTGCGCGCCGGTGTCACTGTTGGGCTTGAGCAGCACCGGATTCATATCCGTGTGCGGCGCCAGGCCGGCCGCCTGCGCCTGAACTGCCTGAGCCCGGCCGATCTCGCCGCCCTCAGCGGTTACGGCACTGTTGAGTGCCATGTTCTGCGGCTTGAACGGCACCACACGCACACCCTCACGGGTCAGCCAGCGGCACAAGGCCGTGACCAGGGTACTTTTACCGGCATCGGAGGTGGTGCCCTGCACCATCAAAGTACTCATGCAACTTCCTTGGTGTAGGCCAGCAACGTCTGCTCCAGCCGCAACCAGTCAGCCTCGGTGGCCGGCAGACCGAAACGTACGCTGCTGTTATGGGCAAACAGACGCAGCAAAATGCCGCGCTGGGCCATGAATTCGTAAAGACGGTCGGCATGGGGCGTAATCAGCCACTGAAACAGCGCGCATCCGCCCTGGGGCGGCAAATCATGTACGCCAAGCAATCGCGCCAGACGCCCGCTGGCCAGTACGCTGCGCTCGCGCTGCAGCGCCTGGGCTGCGGTGTCTAGCAGGCAGGCCTGACCGACAATCCGGGTCGGCCCGCTGACGGCCCATGGCCCGACTTGTTCGGCCAGCAATTTGAGCAATTTGAGTTCCGCCAGAACAAAGCCCAGGCGTATGCCGGCCAGGCCAAAGAACTTGCCGAAGGAGCGCAACACAATCAGTCCGGTACGCCAGCTCTGGGCCGACAGACTCAAATCCGGCGTGTTGTCCATAAAGGCCTCGTCCACCACCAGCCAGCCTCCGCGCTGGGCCAGCCTGGCGTGCCATTCCAGCAGGCGCTCGGCGGACAGGCTCAAGCCTGTGGGGTTATTGGGGTTAACCACCACCAGTACATCCAGGGTATCGAGGTAGAAATCGACTTCCTGTTCCATGATTTCGCGCACGATGTGCCCGCTGCGCCGCCATGCCTCAGCGTGCTCGGCATAACAGGGCGACAGCACTCCGACCTTGCCCCCCCGACGCAGGCGCGGCAGTAACTGAATGGCGCACTGCGAACCCGGCACCGGCAACACATTGGGTGCGCCGTAATAGGCACAGGCCGCATGCTCAAGCCCGTCGTCGGTTTCCGGCAAGCGCGCCCAGGCACGCTGATCAATCTCGGGAATTGCGAATGGCCAGGGCGCCAGGCCACTGGACAGGTCCAGCCAGTCGGCCTCGGCAATGCCGTAGTGCAGGACTGCCTGGCGTAAACGTCCGCCGTGCTCAAGCATAGAATTCACTCCCCACGCACAGGATCAATAACCACAACCACACCCCGCGTTGCACCAACTGCCAGCCGCGATTGATCGAATCGGCATCCGCCGGCGCACCTTCGCCCAATTGCCCGCGCTCGTGCAGTTCACCGTGGTAAATCGCCGGGCCGCCCAACTCGACCTCCAGGGCACCTGCGCCCGCCGCCATCACCGGCCCCGCATTAGGGCTGTCCCATTGCGGCGCCTGTTTGCGCCAGCACTTAAGGGCCAGTCGGGTTTTACCCAGTACGGCGTAGGTCAAGGCAACCAGACGCGCAGGAATGTAGTTCAGCACATCATCGATCCGCGCAGCCGCCCAGCCAAAACGCTCGAAGCGTTCGTTGCGATAGCCCCACATGGCATCCAGGGTATTACTCAAACGATAGAGCACTACACCCGGCGCACCGGCCACGGCAAACCAGAACAAGGCGGCGAACACTGCATCGCTGCCGTTCTCCAGTACCGATTCAGTGGCGGCGCGGGCCACTTCAGTCGCATCCAGTTCGCTGGTCTGGCGACTGACCAGGTAGCCGACCCGGGTACGGGCTTCGTCCAGATCATTGCTGCGCAGGGCTTGTGCCACCGGCTGCACGTGCTCGCCCAGACTGCGCATGCCCAGCGCGCAATACAGCGCCAGAATGTCCACCAGCCAGCCGATGTAAGGCAGCCACGACAAGGCTGTGGCCAGGATCGTAAATGGCACAACCGCCAGCACCCAGGCTGTCACGCCATGGCTGCGCCAGCCCCGGCCACCGGAATTGAAACGTTGTTCGATACGCTCAGCCATCCGGCCAAACGCAACCAGTGGATGCCTGCGCTTGGGCTCACCGAACAGCGCGTCCAGTGCCACTCCGGCGACGCACAGCAACGCCACACTCATGGGCTCACTCCCCAATAATTCTCATAGACCAGTTCACTCAAGGGACGCGCTTTGGCCCATCCTTCGAGTATCAGCATAGGTGCTGGATAAAAGCTCTCGACCGGGCCCAGGCACAGTACAGCCAACGGCTTGGCGCCCGCAGGCAAACCCAGCAGCTCGGCCAGCGCCCGGGGTTCGAAGAGCGACACCCAGCCCATGCCCAAGCCCTCGACCCGGGCGGCCAGCCACAGGTTCTGGATAGCACAGGACAAGGATGCCATGTCCATCTCCGGCAAGGTCCGGCGACCGAAAATGTGCTTCTCACGGTCATCCATCAACGCGGCCACCAATACTTCGGCGCAATCGTTGATCCCCTCTACTTTGAGGGTCATGAACTCATCGGAGCGCTCACCCAACGCTTCAGCAGTGCGTACCCGCTCTTCTTCCACCAGGGCTTGCACCTTGCTGCGCAACTGGCGATCGCTGATGCGGATGAACCGCCACGGCTGCATCAGGCCCACGCTGGGCGCCTGATGCGCGGCTTCAAGCAGCCGTGATAACAGTTGAGGAGCCACCGTGCCACCGCTGAAGTGCCGCATGTCGCGGCGTTCGGCGATGGCGCGATAGACAGCGGCTCGCTCGTCAGGACTGAATGCGTTGTCGCTCATGACACCTTCACGGCACAGGGCGCGAACAACGCAGCAATGGCCTGGGGATTGGACGGAAAGTAAAAGTGCACATAAGACGCTGTCATCCGCCCGTCACGATACACCGCTTCAGCACCACGCCCGCCATTGGGGCTCAGGCCCCGGGCAATGGGCTCAAGCTCAGTAGTGGTCAACGAGTGATGGTAGGTGTGACCGCGCAGCAGCCCTTCGGGCATCTCGACCGCCTGCAACGCCAGTGCCGCCAGGCGCTTTTGCATGGTCGCTTCACCGGCCAGCAGCCCCACCAGCTCGGCACGCTGGCCGTCGACGTCGGTCAGGGCATCCAGCAGATAGAGCATGCCACCGCATTCCGCAAGCAAGGGTTTGCCCGCAGCATGGTGCGCGCGAATGGCCTGCAGCATCGGCGTATTACGCGACAGCTCAAGGTGATGCAGTTCAGGATAACCGCCCGGCAAATACAGACTGTCAGCCTCGGGCAAGCGGGCATCGTGAATCGGCGAGAAGAACAGCAATTCGGCGCCCATGTCCCGCAACAGCGCCAGGCTCGCGCCATAGGTGAAGGCGAAGGCTTCATCCCGGGCCACGGCAATACGCACTCCGGCCAATAATGGCTCGGCAGGTACCAACTGCGGTGCAGCGAACTCCACCGCCGGTGGCAGCGCTACCTCACAGGTGCTGGCCAGGGCTGCGGCTGCCGCATCAAGGCGTGCATCCAGATCATTCAACTCGCTGGCCTGGACCAGGCCCAGGTGACGGCTTGGCAGTTCGATTGCGGTTTCACGGGACAGCGCGCCATACCAGCGCAGACCTTCAGTCAGGCTTCCCTCCAGCAACTGCGCATGGCGCACGGTACCGACGCGGTTGGCCAGCACCCCGGCAAACGGCAAGTCCGGCTGATACCGCGCCAGGCCCAACGCCAGCGCACCAAAGGTCTGGGCCATGGCAGTGCCATCAATCACGCCCAACACCGGCACGCCAAAATGACGCGCCAGATCAGCGCTGGACGGCGTGCCGTCGAACAAGCCCATCACCCCTTCAATCAGAATCAGGTCCGCTTCACCTGCGGCTTCCCACAACAGGCGGCGGCTTTCATCGGCGCCCACCATCCACAAATCCACCTGATACACCGGCGCCCCGCTGGCGCGCTCGAGGATCATGGGATCGAGAAAATCCGGGCCACACTTGAATACCCGCACCTTGCGCCCTTGATTGCGATGCAATCGGGCCAGGGCGGCGGTGACGGTGGTCTTGCCCTGGCCCGAGGCCGGTGCGGCGATCAATACCGCCGGGCAATGACGCGACTCTCTCATGCTTGAACACTCACAATTCGATGCCTTTCTGGGCTTTGATCCCGGACTGGAAGGCATGTTTGATCACACCCATTTCGGTCACGGTATCGGCCAGGTCTATCAGTTCAGGTTTAGCGCCGCGTCCGGTGACCAATACATGCTGCATCGGCGGACGGGCTTGCAGGTCGCTCAACACTTGCTCGAGGTCGAGATAGCCGTGCTTGAGCGCAATATTCAGTTCATCCAGCACCACCAGACCGATGGAGGGGTCGCGCAGCATCTCGCGGGATACTTCCCACGCAGCCTCGGCCGCGGCGATATCACGCTGGCGATCCTGGGTTTCCCAGGTAAAGCCTTCACCCATCACGTGGTAACGCACCTGTTCCGGGAAACGGCGGAAGAAAATCTCTTCGCCGGTGCTGTTGCGACCCTTGATGAATTGCACCACACCGCACTGCATGCCGTGGCCCATGGCCCGTGCCAGCATGCCAAAGGCCGAACTGCTTTTGCCTTTACCGTTGCCGGTCAGTACCAGCAGCAGCCCGCACTCGTTAGGGGCGCTGGCAATGCGCTCATCCATTACGGCTTTTTTGCGCAGCATGCGCGCCTGGTGACGTTCGTCGCGTTCGGGGGATTCGTTCATGGCAGCTCTCCGTTGGGGCTCAATCATGCAAACGGGAGGCGGGGGACATTGCAACAAAAAGCACACCATCGCCCGCCGCGAGGTGTTGGATGGATCAGGCCGGTCTCCGGGCTCACAAGCGGGATACTCCAGACGGAGCAACCCTGACCACGCGTCTTCCCGTGCAAAAACACAGTGACATCGAGCGCAGCCTTTACTCATTTACCGTTGCGGGGGCAGCGCCGGGATCAAAGCGGTTGTGTGGATCAAACACGCCCTCACCGGCTTCCCTGTTTCACCCTGTCGACCTTTGGCCACAGAGCACCTGAAACAAGCCGCGAAGGTTAGAGGGTTGGGGGTGGAGCGTCAATTAAAGCCGGCAGCAACGACTTGAACCTTTGAGCAGCTACGCTCCTCTATGACTGACAAGCCCAAGAACTGATGGAGATCTTCATGCTCAAGCGCCAGCACGCCATTGTCATCGTACTTGCAGCAGGGTTGGCCGCCTGTGGCGAGAGTTCGACCCTGCAAGTGGTGGATGGCACCGGCCCATCACCCAAGCTGCCGGAACCGAACAAGACGCTGATTCCGACAGTCAACATCGCACCGGCCATAGGCTGGCCCGAGGGCACTACGCCGACTGCCGCCCAGGGACTGAAAGTGGCAGCCTTCGCCGAAGGTCTTGACCACCCCCGCTGGCTCTACGTGCTACCCAATGGTGATGTGCTGGTGGCAGAAACCAATGCACCGCCCAAGCCGGATGACAGCAAGGGTATCCGCGGCTGGGTGATGGAGAAAGTCATGGGCCGGGCCGGGGCCGCAGTCCCCAGCGCCAACAGGATCACGCTGCTGCGCGACAGCAACCATGACGGCGTGGCAGAAACCCGCACGGTTTTTATCGACAAGCTCAACTCCCCGTTCGGCATGACCCTGGTGGGCAATGATCTGTATGTCGCAGACGCCGACAAACTGCTGCGCTTCCCCTATCAGGCCGGCGAGCAATCCATCAGCGCCCCGCCGACCAAGGTCGTCGACCTGCCCGGTGGCCCGTTGAACCACCACTGGACCAAAAACGTCATCGCCAGCCCGGATGGCAAAAAACTCTATGTCAGCGTGGGTTCCAACAGCAACGTGGGCGAAAACGGCCTGGACAAAGAGCAAGGCCGCGCAGCGATCTGGGAAGTGGACCCGGCTACCGGCAGCCACCGTATTTTCGCTTCGGGCCTGCGCAACCCCAACGGCATGGACTGGGAGCCAAAATCAGGAAAACTCTGGACTGCGGTTAACGAACGCGACGAAATCGGCAGCGATCTGGTGCCTGACTACATCACCTCGGTACAGGATGGCGGCTTCTATGGCTGGCCTTTCAGCTACTACGGGCAACACGTGGATACACGGGTTAATCCACAAAACCCGGAGCTGGTGGCCAAAGCCATCGCGCCGGACTATGCCGTGGGCCCGCATACGGCATCCCTGGGGCTCAGTTTTGCGACAAACAGCAAGCTGCCCAACTTGACCGAGGGCGCATTTATTGGCCAGCACGGCTCCTGGAACCGCAAACCCCACAGTGGCTATAAAGTGATTTTCGTGCCGTTCACTGAAGGCAAACCTGCCGGCATGCCGGTGGACGTACTGACCGGTTTTCTCAATGCCGATGAGAAAGCCATGGGCCGCCCGGTAGGGGTAGTGATTGATAAACAGGGGGATCTGCTGGTTGCCGATGATGTTGGCAACAAGATCTGGCGGGTGTCCGGGAAATAAACTGCAGGAGCGAGCCGCTCAAGGGCTCGCTCCTAATGGTTCGGCTTTGGCTTACGGGTTGTGGGCCAGATGCTGCTCGGTCGGCAGTACACGCTTGGCCTCCAGATAGGCTTTCTGCCAGTAGGCCTTGTTCAGGCTGTCCAGCTTGACCGTGCCACCTGTTGCAGGCGCATGCACGAAGCGGCCCTCACCGACATAAATCCCGGCATGACTGACCCGGGAACCACCACTGGTAGCGAAAAACAGCAAGTCACCGGTTTGCAGCTTGTCTTTGCCAACACTCTGCACCCGCATCACGATCATCTCGCGAGTGGTACGGGGCAAGGAAATACCTGCGGCATCGTTGTAGACGTACTTGATCAAACCACTGCAATCAAAACCGGAATCCGGGGTATTACCGCCCCAGCGATAAGGCGTACCGACCAGCCCCAGGGCACGGAACAGCACATCCGCAGCAATCGGCGAAGCGTCTTCAGGGGAGTTGGAAAAAACCACCTGCTTTTGCACCACGGGGGCTGGCGGGGGGTGGCTGGCGCAGGCACTGAGCAGTGCTGCTAGAGTCAGAAGGGCAACGCGGGCCATGGTCGACATAAACAGAATGTTCCTGATTCTGGATACGGCTACTGGGGCCGCGAAACCCGAAACCGCGACAGGGGGCACCTTCGCGGCTTCAGGAATTAACTATGCGACTGAATTCTAGACCTTAGAGGCCAAACTTCAAGTAAGACTTTAACTTTACTTGCGCGCTACAACGTTTGTAGGCGCCATCGCCAATGCACGCTTGGCTTCCATAAAGGTCTTGTTCCAGTAGGTATCGCCCAGGCTGTCGATCCGCACACCACCGCTACGGCGGCTGCTGGAGTGAATAAACTGGTCATCGCCCAGGTAAATCCCGGCATGGCTGACACGGCCGCGACCATTGGTGCTGAAGAACAGCAAGTCACCCGGCTTGAGGTTGTTTCGCGCGACCAACGGTGCTTTTACGTTGATCATTTCCCGGGTTGAACGGGGCAGTTGCATGCCCGCTTCTTCTTTGAACAGGTAGCCGATGAACCCGCTGCAATCAAAGCCTGCCTCAGAGGTGCCGCCAAAACGGTAACGGGTACCGATCAAGGACATGCCACGCTCAAGAATGCTGTCAGCCAGGGCTGGCAGTTCATAAGGCTTGCTGTTGGCGGAAAATTGGGCCAGTTCTTTTTCAGTCGCCAGTTCTTCCTGATAAACAGCGGAAGCCTGGGACGCTGATGGCTTTTGAACCTGTTGTTGCACAACTTGCTGTGACACTGGTGTGTGTGCAGCGCAGCCGAACAACAGGGTAACGAGTGCGAGGGGCACGAGGGGTGCGAAGCGCTTTAGCATGGGCACGACCGTGGCTTGAAAGAAAAGTAGCCGCGACTATGCCTTCTATGATCCTCATTTGCAAATTCAATCGATCTAAATGTGACCTGAGCGTTTTGTCATGACATCTAAGGCTTTACACCCCTGACAATCGATTTTGTGCGCGCAGCCCTCTGCCACGCAGGTTTTCTGACGCCTGGATATTGTCAGCAGCCCCGCAGGCACACATGACAAGGCGTGGACGAACGAGGGCGAGTTACCAGCCGAGGGTTTCTTTCAGGAAGGGGATGGTCAGCTTGCGCTGCGCTTGCAGGGACGCCTGATCAAGCCGCTCCAGCAGATCAAACAGCGCGCTCATGCTGCGGGTACCGCGGGTGAGGATAAAATGCCCCACCTCGTCGGTCAGGTGCAGGCCGCGACGGGATGCACGCAATTGCAAGGCGCGCAATTTGTCTTCATCGGACAGGGGGCGCATCTGGAAAACCAGAGCCATGGTCAGGCGTGACTTGAGGTCGGCCAGCTTGATCGGCAACTCACGGGGCGATGCCGAAGCTGCAATCAACAGGCGGCGCCCGCTGTCGCGCAGACGATTGAACAGGTGAAACAGCGCTTCTTCCCAATCAGCACGCCCGGCCACCGCCTGCAGGTCGTCCAGGCAGACCAGCTCGTACTGTTCAAGGTTATCCAGGATTTCAATCCCGCGGTCCTGCAACTCGGCCAGCGGCAGATAGACTGCCGGCTCCCCCATCTGTTCAAAGCGCAGGCATGCAGCCTGTAGCAAGTGCGTACGACCTACGCCCTGCTTGCCCCAAAGATAGATCAGGCTTTCTGTCCAGCCGGCGTCGGCTTCGCACAGACGCTCGACATAGCCTAGTGCAGCGGCATTGGCGCCTGGATAGTAGTTTATGAAGGTAGCGTCATCACGCAGACGCACACCTAGGGGCAGCTGAATCGGTTTCATGCTGACTGAACAGTTCAAACGAACCGTTAGTGGCCTCTGTGTAAAGTTTGCAAAGTTTATACCCGTGTAGCCGGGCGCACAATGTAACAGACCACGAACAAAATCAAAGGTTTGCGTTAAGGTCTTGGATTGAATGAGCTTTATCTCATGGATAGGCAAAATCACGGGGGAAGAAAAAAGGCCGGTTCATTGCAGAATGAACCGGCCTTCGTCAAACCCTCACACCGTTACAGCTGAGGGTCCTCATCGCCTTTGTATACCTGGGAGTCCTTGTATGCATCCTGCACATGGCGCACCAGCACCATGATCACGGCCGCCACCGGCAGCGCCAGCAACACCCCGGTAAAACCGAACAGCTCGCCACCGGCCAGAATGGCAAAGATCACCGCTACCGGGTGCAGGCCGATCCGGTCTCCCACCAGCAATGGCGTGAGCACCATGCCTTCCAGCGCCTGCCCGACCATGAACACCGCCACGATGCCGAGCATCGGGTACAGGTCACCGCCGAACTGGAACAGGCCTGCGGTCAACGCCGCGCCGATCCCGATGATAAAGCCCATGTAGGGCACGATGGCCGCCAGACCTGCCATCAGTCCAATCAACAGCCCCAGCTCAAGCCCGACCAGCATCAGCCCGGCCGAGTAGATAACCCCCAGCGCCAGCATCACCAGCAACTGACCGCGAACAAACGCACCGAGTACGTCGTGACATTCTTTGGCCAGGGACACAATCCGCTCTTCACTGTCACGCGGCAGCAAATTGCGGATTTTTTCCAGCAAGATGTTCCAGTCCCGCAACAGGTAAAACGCCACCACCGGAATCAGCACCAGATTCGCCAGAAAGCCTACCAGCGCCAGACTTGAAGCGGTCGCCTTGGACAACACCACCCCGACGATGTCGCCGGCCTGCCCCACGTGCTCGGTGATCGCCGCCTTGATCTTGTCAAACTGCCAGAAACCGTCACTCAACCCGAACTTGGCCTGTACCCAGGGCATGGCCGTGTGCTGCAGCCAATCCAGCACCAGAGGTGCCAATTGATAGAGTTTCAGCAACTGCTTGGCCAGCAACGGCACCAACACCAGGAGCAGAGTCATGAAAATGACGGTGAACAGCGCGAAAACCGTGACGACGCCCCAGGTTCTTGAAAAACCGTACTTTTCAAGACGATCAACCACAGGGTCGAACATGTAGGCCAGAACGATCGCGACCAGAAACGGCGTGAGTATTGGATGCAAAAAATACACGAACAAGGCCGCTGCAAACGCTACGCCCCACCATACCCAACGCCGCGAATCTGCCATGAACTACCCATCCTTTATATAGAAGAAAAAAACCTACCAGCGAAACCGTAACTGCACGCCCGGCGCATCAGTTGCGCCCTGCGCCTGATCAGCAGTCACTTCATGCAACTGGGCCAGGCCCAGCTGTGAGCGCAACTGTTCGGCACTACCGTTGACCTGATAAACAATGCGGTCACCCTCGACGCTTTTGAGCTGACCACCAAACGGCTCGAGCAAACGCCCCAACTGCGCGTAACGCTCCAGCGTCATGCCCTGCACCTGCAGCAACTGCTCAGTGGAAATACCGGGCTTGACTGCATAGCGCGGGGCCAGCCGCTGACTCACGGCCAGCATCACCGCATCAGCCAGAGCGGCCTGATCGGACGCTTCAGCAGTGCCTTGTTCTTGCTGATCGCCAACCCATAGACGCCACTTGGCGCTCCACTTGCCGTCATCCTCACGGGCATGCACGGCCAGCAACGCATCTGCGCCGTAACGCTCGGAAGCATCCTTCAAGGGGGCCGGGTTACTGCCCTCGAGATTTTCCGCAGTTCCGACCAGTTGCTCACTCAAGTCCGCCAACGGCAGGCGCAGCGGCAGACCGCGGTGTTGCGCCGCGAGCCGCAAAGGTCCGGCAGCCGACTGGCCATCACCGACCAGGCTCGATCCGTCAACCGAATCATTCAACCACCAGCCGAGCAGCGCCGGACGGTTGGTGCCCCACAGCGACAATCCGGCCTGGCGCAGAGCCCGGTCAGTGCTCACAGGATCGAAGTCAACTTGCAGGCTTTCGGGCGGGCCCGCGTCATAACCGTATTGGCTGATGATTTGCTGCGGGTCTTTGCGAATCGCTTCCAGCGCCGGGTTCTGTACAGCCTTGGCATCGCCCGTGAGGCGCAAAACCAGGGTTTCCAGGGCTTTTTGCGTGGCTTGGGTACGTTCTTCTGGCGTTTGACTGGAGACCGGTTCCCGAACTTGATACAGACCGGTCAGAATTTCGGCGTGACTGGCCAGGCTAAAAAATGACAAACAGCCCACAGCTAAAAATTGATGAAAGCGCATGAAAAATTCCCGACGGCAAAAGACACTATAAAAGCCGTATAAAAACACTCGACAAGGCTTCAGACAGGGCCGCAGCCGAATCATTCACCCCAACCCAGCAGTTTTCATTCGGTATAACAAATAGAAACCAGACATCTATACCTTATACAGGCCCGGGCACAGACCCTAATACGACTAAAAAAGGTTTTTTTCGACAGATATAACCCTGCCTGTCGGCCCGAGGATGGCCGCTGCCCTTCAAGCCTGATAAAATCGCGCGCCTTCGCAGACCGGCAACAGCCGGGCGCCATGTAAATGCTCCGTTCAATACCTGAGCACGTGCAAGCCAGCCCTCTGAACTCGGTCGATACCCCCGAATCCCCCCTAAAGGCCTGGATTATGAGCAAGCAACCATCCCTGAGCTACAAAGACGCCGGTGTAGACATCGACGCCGGTGAAGCATTGGTCGAACGCATCAAGAGCGTGGCCAAGCGCACTGCACGCCCGGAAGTGATGGGCGGCCTCGGCGGTTTTGGCGCCCTCTGCGAAATTCCGGCTGGCTACAAGCAGCCTGTTCTGGTTTCCGGCACCGACGGTGTAGGTACCAAGCTGCGCCTGGCACTGAACCTGAACAAACACGACAGCATCGGCATCGACCTGGTTGCAATGTGCGTTAACGACCTGATCGTGTGCGGCGCAGAGCCACTGTTCTTCCTCGATTACTACGCCACCGGCAAGCTCAACGTAGAAACCGCGACCCAAGTGGTTACCGGTATCGGCGCTGGCTGTGAACTGTCCGGCTGCTCGCTGGTAGGCGGCGAAACCGCTGAAATGCCGGGCATGTACGAAGGCGAAGACTACGACCTGGCCGGTTTCTGCGTTGGCGTTGTAGAGAAGTCCGAAATCATCGACGGTTCCCGGGTTGCTGCCGGTGATGCCCTGCTCGCCCTGCCATCTTCGGGCCCGCACTCCAACGGTTACTCGCTGATCCGCAAGATCATCGAAGTGTCCGGTGCCGACATCGAAAACATCCAGCTCGACGGCAAGCCGCTGACCGATCTGCTGATGGCTCCGACCCGCATCTACGTCAAGCCGCTGCTCAAGCTGATCAAAGACACCGGCGTTGTCAAAGCCATGGCCCACATCACCGGTGGCGGCCTGCTCGACAACATCCCGCGCGTTCTGCCAAAAGGCGCTCAGGCGGTAGTTGATGTTGCCAGCTGGCAGCGCCCGGCGGTATTCGACTGGTTGCAGGAAAAAGGCAACGTGGCCGAAACCGAAATGCATCGCGTGCTGAACTGCGGCGTAGGCATGGTAATCTGCGTAGCCCAGGCCGACGTAGAGACCGCCCTGAACGTACTGCGTGAAGCTGGCGAGCAGCCATGGGTGATCGGCCATATCGAAACGGCCGCCGAAGGCGCGCCACAAGTTGAGCTGCAAAACCTCAAGGCGCACTAATGCCTGACACCTGTGATGTAGTGGTGCTGCTTTCCGGCACCGGCAGCAACTTGCAGGCCTTGATCGACAGCAATGACATCAAGGACAGCCCGGCTAAAATTCGCGCGGTGATTTCCAACCGCGCAGATGCCTACGGCCTGCAACGCGCCAAAGACGCAGGTATCGATACCTGCGTACTGGATCACAAAGCATTCGAGGGCCGCGAGGCCTTCGATGCTGCACTGATCGAAGTCATTGACACTTTCAAACCGCAACTGGTGGTTCTGGCCGGATTCATGCGCATTCTCAGCGCAGACTTCGTACGCCACTATCAGGGTCGCCTGCTCAATATCCACCCCTCGTTGCTGCCCAAATACAAAGGCTTGCATACCCATCAGCGCGCGCTGGAGGCGGGTGATCGCGAGCACGGCTGCAGCGTGCACTTTGTAACCGAGGAACTCGATGGCGGGCCTCTGGTCGTACAGGCAGTAGTGCCGGTAAAGTCCGACGACTCGCCACACAGTCTGGCGCAACGGGTTCATACCCAGGAACACCGGATTTATCCGCTTGCAGTGCGCTGGTTTGCCGAAGGTCGTTTGGCACTTGACGAGCAAGGCGCATTATTAGACGGTCAATTACTTGCGGCCAGCGGCCACTTGATACGAACCTAGGAGACATTATGCGTCGTGCCCTGCTCCTCGCCCTCAGCCTGCTGACTATTCCAGCAGTGCAGGCGGCCGATCTTCAGCCTTTCAACGCCAGCTACACCGCAGACTGGAAACAGTTGCCGATGAGCGGTTCTGCCGAGCGTAGCCTGACTAAAAACAGCGACGGCAACTGGACCTTGAACTTCAAGGCCTCGATGCTGGTGGCCAGCCTGAACGAAGAAAGCACCCTCAAGCTGGAAAAAGACAAGCCGGTTCCGCTGACCTACCACTTCGAACGTGGCGGTCTGGGCAAGGCCAAGAACATCGATCTCAATTTCGACTGGTCCGACATGACCGTCACCGGCACCGACAATAAAGAGCCGGTAAACGTGAAGTTGCTGACCGGCATGCTCGACAAGTCCACCTACCAACTGGCCCTGCAGCGCGATGTGGCTGCGGGCAAAAAGTCGATGAGCTATCAGGTGGTCGATGGCAACGATGTGGATACCTATGACTTCCGCGTCATCGGCCCGGAAGTGGTCGAGACCAAAGCCGGCAAGGTAGACGCGATCAAGGTCGAACGTGTTCGCGACCCGTCCCAGAACAAGCGCATCACTGAAATGTGGTTCGCCAAGAACTGGGATGGTCTGCTGGTAAAACTGCGTCAGGTCGAAAAAGACGGCAAGGAATACAACATCATGCTGCTGGACGGCACGGTGAATGGCAAAACAGTCAAGGGCAACTAAGCGGCAAGCCCTGAGCTGCAAGCTGTAAGACAAAACCTCGCTTCGGCGAGGTTTTTTCGTTTCTGAACCTCATATCTGAGCGCAAAGCGCTATCCCCGCAGGAGCGGCCTCTCCTGCCATCAGAAAGCCTTCAAACATGAAACATTTGTCATAAAACTATTGGATCATTTCGTAAACACCCCGTAGTTAAAGGGCTGCAGCGATATGACGTTTTTAACAACATGACAGCATGACAATTGGCTATTTACTTAGGAAGCTAACAAATTCTATAAAGAAGACCTGCGACGCCTTGCCGCAGATCCCCATCAGAATTTGGAGCAAGCAGATGACTATCAAAGTAACTGAACGCGACGATTCACGTATGTTCCACCAGCTTGTGGCCCACGGTGTTCACCTGTGGGACGTGCATCAGGAAGACGTACTGGTTGGTATGTTCCACCGCGAAAGCGACGCTCAAAGCTACAAGGCTGAGCTGGAAAAGCTGGAAGCGCAGAAACATCAGGCATGAGTCACTAAAACCACAGACTTGAAAAACACAAACCCCGCCGAAGCGGGGTTTGTCGTATCCGGGGCAATCAACACCTGCAGGAGCGAGCTCGCTCCTGCAGGGTTACCACATCAGGTCGTCCGGAATCTGATAAGCCGCGTACGGATCGTCTTCTTCCGGCGTCTTCGACTCCACCAGGATGTTGAGCTGGACAATACGGCGCGGGTCGCGCTCCTGGATCTTCAGTGCGGCCTCACGGGGAATAACTTCGTAACCACCCTGGTGCTGCACAATTGCCAGCGAACCATTGGCCAGCTTGTTGCGCATCAAGGTGTTGACCGACAGGCGCTTGACCTTCTTGTCGTCAACGAAGTTGTAATAGTCCTCGGTGGTCAGCTTGGGCAGACGCGATACTTCGATCAGTTGCTTGATCTGCGCCGCGCGGGCCTTTTGCTCGACCTTTTCCTGTTGCTGACGATTGAGCTCCTGGTCGCGCTTGACCTTTTCGGCCTTGGCTTCGGCAGCCAGACGCTGCTGAGTATCGTCCTGCTCAATCTGGCCTTTGTGTACCAGGCGTTGCTGCTTTTGCTTTTCTTTGCCGGCCTGTTTGGCCTGCTTCTCGTTGACCAGTCCGGCTTTGAGCAACTGGTCGCGTAGGGAAATGCTCATCTACTTACTCACTTAGGCAAACTCAGCCGCAGCTGGGTAAATTCTTTTCCTGACGCTTGGCTTCGCCCCACAGGGCGTCCAGGTCTTCAAGGGTGCAATCTTCAATGGGACGCAGGGTATCGCGCAATGCCTGCTCAATAAACCGGAAACGTCGGTCAAATTTAGCATTGGCACCGCGCAAGGCTGTTTCGGGATCAACTTTAAGGTGCCGGGCGAGGTTTACCACTGAAAACAGCAGGTCTCCAATCTCATCATGGATCGCCACCGAATCGTTATCCGCCATGGCCTCCAGCACTTCGTCCAGCTCTTCACGAACCTTGTCCAGTACCGGCAAAGCAGCAGGCCAGTCAAACCCGACCTGAGCCGCGCGCTTTTGTAACTTGGCGGCCCGGGACAAGGCCGGCAAGGCCACAGGCACGTCATCGAGCAACGACAACTGCTCGGGTGCCGCAGACTTTTCTGCTCGCTCCTGGGCCTTGATCTCATCCCAGCGCACCTTGACCTGCTCTTCGCTCAGGCGCGGCACATCCAGCGGCGCATACAGATCGCCAGTCGGGAATACATGGGGATGACGACGAATCAGCTTGCGGGTAATGCTGTCGATCACCCCGGCGAATTCAAACCGCCCTTCTTCGCGGGCCAGCTGGCTGTAATACACCACCTGAAACAGCAGATCGCCCAGTTCGCCCTGTAAATGCTCGAAGTCGCTGCGCTCAATGGCATCAGCCACTTCGTAGGCTTCTTCGAGGGTATAGGGCACGATCGTGGCGTAGGTTTGCTTGATATCCCACGGGCAGCCGTACTGCGGATCCCGCAGTCGGGTCATCAAAAACAGCAAATCGTCCAAGGTATGCATCAGGATCCTTCAGTTTTTTAGCGGCAAGCTGCAAGAGAAAACCAAGACAGACCGCGCCCGGCTTTAACTTGCTGCTTGCTGCTCAAAGCTCGCCGCTAGCGTGGCTCGCTGCGCCCTATGCGGCGGGTTTCGATGATGTTCGGCAGCTGCGAAATCCGCCCCAGCAAACGCCCCAATGCATCCAGCCCCGGGATCTCGATGGTCAAGGACATCAACGCCGTGTTGTTCTCCTTGTTCGAGCGGGTATTGACCGCCAGCACGTTGATCCGCTCATTGAGCAGCACCTGGGACACGTCACGCAACAATCCCGAACGGTCGTAGGCACGGATCTCGATATCGACCGGATAGGTCGAGACCGGGATCGGCCCCCAATTGACCTGAATGATCCGCTCTGGCTCACGACTGCCCAGTTGCAGCACCGAGGCGCAGTCCTGACGGTGATGCTCACACCACGACCCTGGGTGATGTAGCCGACAATCGCATCGCCCGGCAGTGGCTGGCAGCATCCGGCCATTTGGGTCAGCAGGTTGCCCACGCCCTCGATCTGGATATCTCCACGCTTGCCCGGCTTGTAGCCGGTGGCCTTGCGGGGAATGAGCTCCATCTGCTCGTTGCCGCGCTCCGGCTCCACCAGCTGTTGCGCCAGGTTGATCAGTTGCGCCAACCGCAGATCGCCGGCACCGAGGGCCGCGTACATGTCCTCGGCGGTTCGCATGTTGGCTTTGTCAGCGAGCTTCTCGTAGTCCACACCCGGCAAGCCCAAACGGCTCAGCTCGCGCTCGAGCAAGGTTTTACCGGCGGCAACGTTCTGGTCGCGGGCCTGCAACTTGTACCAGTGAACGATCTTGGCCCGCGCCCGGGACGTGGTGATGTAGCCCAGGTTCGGGTTCAGCCAGTCGCGGCTCGGCGTGCCGTGCTTGCTGGTGATGATCTCGACTTGCTCACCCGTTTGCAGGGTGTAGTTGAGCGGCACGATGCGCCCGTTGATCTTGGCGCCACGGCAGTTGTGGCCGATCTCGGTATGCACCCGATAAGCGAAGTCCAGCGGTGTGGAGCCTTTGGGCAAGTCGATCGCATGACCGTCAGGGGTGAAGATATAAACCCGGTCCGGCTCGATATCGACCCGCAGCTGCTCGGCAAGGCCGCCAATGTCTCCCAGCTCTTCGTGCCATTCCAGCACCTGGCGCAACCACGAGATTTTCTCTTCGTACTGGTTGGACCCGGCTTTTACGTCGGTGCCCTTGTAACGCCAGTGTGCGCAAACCCCCAGCTCCGCTTCTTCGTGCATGGCGTGGGTGCGGATCTGCACTTCCAGCACCTTGCCTTCAGGCCCGATCACCGCAGTGTGCAGCGAGCGGTAGCCGTTTTCCTTGGGGTTGGCGATGTAATCGTCGAACTCTTTGGGAATGTGTCGCCACAACGTGTGGACGATACCCAGCGCGGTATAGCAGTCGCGCATCTCCGGGACCAGAACCCGGACCGCACGCACGTCATAGATCTGGCTGAAGGCCAGGCCCTTGCGCTGCATTTTGCGCCAGATGGAATAGATATGTTTGGCCCGGCCGCTGATATCGGCGTCAACCCCGGTGGCCACCAGTTCAGTGCGCAACTGGTTCATCACGTCACTGATAAAGCGCTCGCGATCAAGCCGGCGCTCATGCAGCAAAGTGGCAATCTGTTTGTACTGTTCAGGCTCGAGGTAGCGGAAGGACAAGTCCTCCAGTTCCCACTTGATATGGCCGATACCCAGACGGTGTGCCAGCGGCGCGTAAATATCGAACACTTCGCGGGCAACCCGGTTACGCTTTTCATCCGGCGCATTCTTGATCGCACGAATGGCGCAGGTGCGCTCGGCCAGCTTGATCAGTGCCACACGCACGTCATCGACCATGGCGACCAGCATCTTACGCAGGTTTTCGACCTGGCCCTGGGTGCCCAGCACCATGGACTGACGGGGACTGAGACTGGCGCTGATGGCCGCCATGCGCAGCACGCCATCAATCAGTTTGGCCACCACCGGACCAAAGCGCTGACTGACGGCAGGCAACTGCACCTGCCCTTCGCGAACACAGCGGTAAAGAATCGCTGCCACCAGAGAGTCTTGATCCAGCTTGAGATCAGCGAGAATCTCGGCGATTTCCAAACCGGTGCGAAAGCTCGACATGCCTTCGGCCCACAGGTTTTTAGCCGCATTGGCCTGCTGTTCCGCCTCACGCGCAAACTCGCACGCTTCCTTCAAGGCTTCACGGTCCAGCGCCGCATCGACACTCACCGCGTGATCAAGCCATGCCTCGAGGTTGAGACTGCCGTCGGTGTTGATCGGCTGGTGTGCTCTGACCTGTACCATCTTGCTTACCTTCCCTACGACACAGATTCAATGTGTCAAAATCACCGCCCCTAATACCAACCACGCGCTGCAGGGCTCAGCAGCACGGGGTTGCGGGCCGGTTGAAATAGACAGACGTCCTAGTCTGCTTCAAATAACGCCATCGCCTCGACATGCGCTGTTTGCGGGAACATATCGAGGATTGCGGCACGTTTTAACCGATAACCCTGCTTCATCAACTCAAGGGTGTCGCGCGCCAGCGTTGCCGGGTTGCACGACACATACACCAAACGTTTGGCACCCAGCCCCGCCAGTTTGCGCACCACTTCATAAGCCCCGTCACGCGGCGGGTCGAGCAGTACGGCGGCAAAGCCCTCTTTGGCCCAGGCTGCGTCGTCCAGCGGCTGCGACAAGTCCGCCTGGAAAAACGCTGCATTATTCAGCTTGTTACTGACCGCGTTTTGCGCGGCGCGTTCGACCATGGTCGCAACACCTTCGACAGCCACCACCTCGCGCACCTGGCTCGCCAGCGGTAATGCGAAGTTACCCAGCCCACAGAACAAGTCAAGAACCCGTTCATCAGCTTGCGGAGCAAGCCACGCTAATGCTTGAGACACCATCGCTTCGTTGACGCCGGCATTGACCTGAACAAAATCGCCCGGGCGATAGGCCAACTCCAGATTCCACGTCTGCAAACGGTAGCCCAGGTTCTGGTTCACATCGACCGGCTGTGGCCCGGCGTCGCCATGCAGCCACAGCTGGGCGTCATGGGTACGGCAAAATGCTTGTAAAACCTGCATGTCGGCATCGTTAAGCGGTGCCATATGACGCAGCAACACGGCAATCGCCGAACCGCTGAACAGTTCGACATGCCCCAAGGCCTTGGGATTGCTCAGTTGACGCAACATGGCAGGCAACCCGGCCATGATAGGTTGCAATGCCTGTACCAACACCAAACAGTGATCGATGGCCACGATGTCCTGACTGCCGGCAGCGCGGAAACCGACCTCCAGGTGCTTGGCCCGCGCATCCCAGCGCACGGCAATGCGTGCCCGGCGGCGATAGCCGAACTCGGGGCCGGTCAGCGGCGGCGCCCACTCCTGAGGTTCGACACCGGCCACGCGGGACAGTTGCTCGGCGAGCATGCGCTGTTTAAGTGCAAGCTGCTCTTCATGGGGCAAGTGTTGCAGGCTGCAACCACCGCATTTACCTGCATGGGCACAAGGGGCCACGCGCCGTACGTCGCTGGCCTTGAACACGCGCTCGGTACGCGCTTCGACGACTTTACCGTGCGCCCCCAGAACCCGTGCTTCTACTTCCTCTGCGGCCAGGGCGCCCGAGACAAACCAGGTACGCCCTTCTACAAAGGCTATGCCACGGCCATCGTTGGCCAGACGCTCGATGTTCAAACGCTGTTTTTTGCCCACAGGCACTTGCGCAGCCTTGGTACCGCCAGCTGGCTGGAAGCGCAGCCCTCTTTCTTGCTTAGCCATCAGTTCGGCTCATCGTAAATGCCGGTCGACAGATAACGATCGCCCCGGTCGCAAATGATCGCGACCATCACCGCATTTTCGACTTCCTGGGACAAGCGCAGCATCGCTGCCACTGCCCCGCCTGAAGACACACCGCAGAAAATGCCTTCTTCCCGGGCCAGGCGACGCGTCACGTCTTCGGCTTCGCGCTGGGCCATGTCGACGATCCGGTCAACCCGGTCGGCCTGATAAATCTTGGGCAGATACTCATGTGGCCAACGACGGATGCCCGGAATGGCGGCGCCCTCCATCGGCTGCAAACCGACGATCTGCACGTTCGGGTTTTGCTCTTTGAGATAGCGCGAAACGCCCATGATGGTGCCGGTGGTACCCATCGAACTGATGAAGTGGGTGATCGTACCCTGGGTCTGGCGCCAGATTTCCGGGCCGGTGCTGGTGTAATGCGCCTCGGGGTTATCACCGTTGGCGAACTGATCGAGCACCTTGCCACGGCCTTCGGCCTGCATCTTGTCGGCCAGGTCGCGGGCCCCTTCCATGCCCTCTTCCTGGCTGACCAGAATCAGCTCGGCGCCATAGGCGGTCATGGCGGCCTTGCGCTCGGCACTGGAATTGTCGGGCATGATCAGGATCATCTTGTAGCCCTTGATCGCGGCAGCCATGGCCAGCGCAATCCCGGTATTGCCCGAGGTGGCTTCAATCAAGGTATCGCCGGCCTGGATCTGGCCGCGGTTTTCGGCGCGGCTGATCATCGACAGAGCCGGGCGATCCTTGACCGAACCCGCAGGGTTATTCCCTTCGAGCTTGAGCAACAAGGTATTGGTGGTGTCTCCCGCCAGGCGCTGCAAGCGCACCAGCGGGGTGTTGCCGACGCAATCGGCGATAGTTGGGTACTGCAATATCATGGCGTATTCGCAATCCAGACCGCGGGGCCGCACATCATACCGACAAACGCCCACAGCCCATATCACGCAAAGTACGGTGCTTATGGCGAAAGGCTATAAGCCTCCCGGGCAAACACTGCAAACCCGGTGGCAGACGGCTTGCCTGTGAGGTGAACAACCCGGGGTGAAAAAAACCCAGCGCCGGCAAGCCCCCACAAGTAATCAGGGCTGCCCGGGACTGGCCGGTAACCGGATATGCACCCGCAAGCCCGGCCCGACATTTTCCGCCCACAAACTGCCGCCCTGCAGCCGCAGCGCATTGCGCGCAATGCTCAGGCCCAGACCAAAGCCACCATCACCCGGGCGTGAACCATCGAGCCGGGTAAAGGGGGCGAAGATCCGTTCCAGCTCTTCAGGCGCCACCCCGCCGCCCTGATCATCGAGCCACAAATGCCACATCTCGCCCTCGCGCTGCCCGTTCAGACTGACAGTACCTTCGGCCGGAGAGTGACGAATGGCATTACGCAGGATGTTCTCCAGGGCCTGGGCCAGGCTGTTCAAATGCCCTCGCACCCAACAATCAGCTTCAACAAAGCAGGGCAAACGCGATTGCGGCCAGCCACTTTCAAAGCCGGCATTTTCAGTGAGCATCTCCCACAGCGCCTGGATCTGAATGTCTTCCACCGGCAACGGCCCGCGTTCGGCATCCAGCCAGGCTAGTTGCAGGGTGTCTTCGACCAGCCGCTGCATGCCGTCAACTTCACGGCCCAGACGTTCGCGCAGGGCCTCAAGGTCCTGCTCGCTGTCACAGGCCACCCGCAGCCGACTCAAAGGCGTTCGCAACTCATGGGACAAATCGCGCAGCAGTTGTTGCTGCTGGTTGACGGTACTTTGCAGGCGCTCGGACATTTGATCGAATGCCCGCCCCAGGTCCCCCAGCTCGTCCTGACGGCTGGTGGTCTGGCTCGACAGCCTTGTACCCAGCTGATCGGCCCGCCAGGCGCTGGCCTGCTCGCGCAAATGGTTCAGCGGCACGATCAGTAAGCGGTACAGCCCCACACATAGCAGCAACGTGAACATGCCCGGAATCACACCGTTGGTGAGAATGCGCCAGATCAGTTGCGAATGGCCCGGCATAAAGCGCTGGGGCAGTTCAATAATCAGGTACCCCGCAGAAGTATCCTTGGGGAACGGCACCTTGATCCACGGCCGGGCCGTTCTGACGTGGCTGATGGGCCAGTCCAGACCGCGCAGAAAGGTCATTCGCTGACTTTCGGTCTCGCTCAACGGATAACTGCTGAGTGCTTGCAGGTCCTGCCCCACCACACCGATCCAGCCCGGCTCCTTGCGCCCCATCTTCTGCAACCACTGGTCGACACCCGCTTGCTGGCCGGTCTCCCAGGCGCGTTCGGCCTCCCCCGCATAGCGCACCAGGGTGCTCTGTGCCAGCTCGGTTAAATAGCCGGTGCGCTTGTCCATGTAGCGGCCCCAGGACCAACTGAGCCAGATCATCAACAAACAAAAAGCCACCAGCAAACACGCCAGTTTCCAGAACACCGAATGCTTGCCGGGCACCTTACAGCGCATCGCTGGCACTCAAGACGTACCCCTTGCCCCACACCGTACGCACTTCCCGTGTGTGGTAGCCGATGGTTTTGAGTTTTCGCCGGATCTGGCTGATATGCATGTCCAGGCTGCGGTCGTGGGCCGCATAGCCGCGCTGCAGCACCTGTTGATAGAGGAATGCCTTGCTCAGTACTTCATCAGGATTGCGCTGCAGCGTGTCGAGCAAACGGTATTCACTGCGGGTCAGGCCGGCCCATTGCTGGCCATAGCGCACATCGGCAGTTTCTTCATCGACAAACAGCTCGCACTCGCCCGGGGCCCCATCCGCCACCGGTGCCTGGCGCGGCATGCGATCCAGCGCGACCCGGCGCAGGATGGCCTGAATCCGCACCCGCAATTCGGCCATGCTGAACGGTTTGGGCAAGTAGTCATCGGCTCCCAGCTGAAAGCCGCTGATACGATCCGCCTCGGCCCCCAGGGCAGACATCAGAATCACTGGCAGTGCATGGGTCTGGCGCAATTGCGTGAGCACCTGCAGGCCATTCATGCCCGGCAGCAGGATATCCATCAGCACCACGTCAAACGGTTCTTGCCGGGCACGTGCCAGCCCCTCCTGACCGTTTTGACACCAAACGACCTCAAACCCGCAGCGCAGCAACTGCTCATGCAGGTAGGCGCCCAGAACAGGGTCGTCTTCTATCGCCAACAGGCGGGACGGGCTAACAGCTACGGGATTCATTAGCGTCTGCAAGTAATTCTCAATCATCGATTATTCAATATTGGGCCACCACGAGCAACCGGCACAGGGTCTACAAAGCCTGATCCAGGCCTTGACGACAAATTTTCACGGATTTGCCATGCTTCAAATGGCTACACTGGCACCTGGCCTGCGCCGGACGCTCAGGAAACACTTATAAGAATGTAGGGCTGGAGAGTTGCGTGCTTAAGAACCTGGGTATCAAAGGTCGTGTGTTGTTGCTCACGTTATTGCCCGTCACGCTGATGGCGATGGTACTGGGTGGCTACTTCACGTGGTTGCAGCAGTCAGAGCTGCAAGCGCAACTGTTGCAACGCGGCGAAATGATCGCCGAACAGCTCGCCCCCCTGGCTGCCCCCGCAATGGGCCGCAATGACATTGCCCTGCTGACCCGCATCGCCAACGAAGCCCTGGAACAACAAGATGTAAGGTCCGTGGCATTCCTTGATGCCAACCACGAGCCTCTGGTGCATGCCGGCCCCACCATGATCAACCAGCCGCCACTGGGTTACGGCACCCAACTACAGCAGCGCTCCGACAACGATGCCACACGCTATCTGTTGCCCGTATTTGGTCGTCATCGCAACCTGGCGGGCGATGTAATACCTAACGAAGCCCATCGCCTGCTGGGCTGGGTCGAGCTTGAACTGTCCCATAACAACATGCTGCTGCGCGGCTACCGCAGCCTGTTTGCCAGCTTGATGCTGATTGTCAGCGGACTGGTGTTTACCACGCTGCTGGCATTGCGTTTGAGTCGCACGATCAATGCTCCCCTGGACCGGATCAAACATGCCGTGTCCCAGCTCAAGGACGGCAAGTTGCAAACCCGCTTGCCACCCCTGGGCAGCCACGAGCTGGACGAACTGGCCTCCGGCATCAACCGCATGGCCGAAACCCTGCAAAATGCCCAGGAAGAACTGCAACACAGCGTCGACCAAGCCACCGAGGACGTGCGTCAAAACCTCGAAACCATCGAGATCCAGAACCTGGAGCTCGATCTGGCCCGCAAGGAAGCGCTTGAGGCCAGCCGCATCAAGTCCGAATTTCTGGCCAACATGAGCCACGAAATCCGCACCCCGCTCAATGGCATCCTGGGCTTCACCCACTTGCTGCAAAAAAGCGAGCTGACACCCCGCCAGTACGATTACCTGAGCACCATAGAGAAATCTGCCGACAGCCTGCTGGGCATCATCAACGAGATTCTGGACTTCTCGAAAATCGAAGCCGGCAAGCTGGTACTGGACAGTACCCCGTTCAACCTGCGCGACCTGTTACAGGACACCTTGACCATCCTTGCCCCGTCAGCCCACGAAAAAAGCCTGGAGCTGGTCAGTCTGGTCTACCGTGACACACCCCTGTCGCTGATTGGCGATCCGTTACGGCTCAAGCAAATCCTCACCAACCTGGTCAACAACGCCATCAAGTTCACCCGCGAGGGCACGATTGCGGTGCGGGCCATGCTCGAAGATGAAGATGACAATAATGCCGACGGCTGCGTGCAGTTGCGCATCAGCGTGCAAGACACAGGTATCGGCCTGACCAGCCAGGATGTACGGGCACTGTTCCAGGCCTTTAGCCAGGCCGACAATTCCCTGTCACGCCAACCCGGCGGTACTGGCCTGGGACTGGTCATTTCCAAGCGTCTGGTGGAACAGATGGGCGGCGAAATTGGCGTTGAGAGCACCCCCGGCGAAGGCTCGGTGTTCTGGATCAGCGTCAAGCTGCCCAAAGCCCGGGACGATGCTGAAGATTTGCCCGCCGCCCCGCTGCCGGGCCGTCGCGTAGCCTTGCTGGAGAAACACGATCTGGCACGCCAGGCATTGCAGCATCAACTGGAAGACTGCGGACTTGAAGTCACGCCGTTTACCACCCTGGAGAAGCTCACCAATTGCGTGACCGGTGCCCATCAGACGCCTCAGGCCATTGATCTGGCGGTCCTTGGGGTCACGGCCAAAGACATGCCGCCCGAGCGCCTCAACCAGCATATTTGGGACCTCGAACATATGGGCTGCAAAGTCCTGGTGCTGTGCCCGACCACCGAGCAGGTCCTGTTCAATACGGCGGTGCCCAATCCCCACAGCCAGTTGCAATCCAAACCTGCCTGCACCCGAAAACTGCGGCGCACCCTGGCCGACCTGATCAACCCGCGACAGGCCCGCACCGAGCCCGGCGAACTGCTGGCCAGCCGTGCACCGCGGATTTTGTGCGTCGATGACAACCCGGCCAACCTGTTGCTGGTGCAAACCCTTCTGGAAGACATGGGGTCCAAGGTAACGGCCGTGGACAGCGGCTATGCCGCCATTGAAGCGGTCAAGAATGAAGCCTTCGACCTGGTGCTGATGGACGTCCAGATGCCCGGCATGGACGGGCGGGAAACCACCGAAGTGGTGCGCCAGTGGGAAACCGGGCAGCACAATGCGCCGCTGCCCATTGTCGCGCTGACGGCCCACGCCATGGCCAACGAAAAACGCGCCCTGCTGCAGAGCGGCATGGACGACTACCTGACCAAACCCATCAGCGAACGGCAGTTGGCGCAAGTGGTGCTGAAGTGGACCGGGCTGGCGTTGCGCAATCAAGTCCAGGACAGCGGCTACGAGCCTGCCCGCCCCAACGCCAAACTACCGATTCTTGATCACGAAGAAGGCCTGCGACTGGCCGCTGGCAAAGCCGATCTGGCTATCGACATGCTAGCCATGCTCCTGGCCTCGCTGGAGGCAGATCGTGAAGCGATCCTGTTGGCGCGCAAGGACCAGGACAACAATGCACTGATCGAACGCGTACACCGTCTGCACGGTGCAACACGTTACTGCGGGGTACCGCAATTGCGTGCCGCCTGCCAGCGCAGCGAAACCCTGCTCAAGCAAGAAAGCCCTCACGCCTACGCCGCCCTCAACGAACTGGACGAGGCCATTATCCGCCTGGCCAAAGAGGCACGCAGTACCGCGTAACCAGGCAAGACCGTCACCACCCCACACACCCCAAGGAAGATCTCATGCGCACGATCCTGTTCAGCAGCCAGACCTACGACCGCGACAGTTTTACTGCCGCCGCGCAACCCGAGGGTCTTGAACTGCACTTTCAACCGGCGCGCCTGAGCCTCGATACCGCGGCCATTGCCCATGATTACGAGGTGGTCTGCCCGTTTATCAACGACGATTTGAGTGCCCCGGTACTGGAGCAACTGGCCGCTGGCGGAACCCGCCTGATCGCCCTGCGCTCGGCCGGCTACAACCATGTCGATCTTGCCGCCGCCAAGCGCCTGGGTTTGAGCGTTGTGCGGGTTCCCGCCTACTCGCCCCATGCTGTGGCCGAACATGCCGTGGCCCTGATCCTGGCGCTTAACCGCCGCCTGCACCGCGCCTACAACCGAACCCGCGAAGGCGACTTCACCCTGCACGGGCTGACCGGCTTTGACCTGGTCGGCAAGACCGTGGGCGTGGTCGGAACCGGCCAGATCGGCGCGACCTTCGGCAAAATCATGGCCGGCTTCGGCTGCAAGCTGCTGTGCTTTGACCCGTATCCAAATGCACAACTGCTGGCACTGGGTGCGCAGTATGTAAGCTTGCCCGAGCTGCTGGCAGGCTCGCATATCATCAGCCTGCACTGCCCGCTGACTGCGGATAACAAGCACCTGATCAACAGCCAGTCGCTGGCGACCCTCAAACATGGCGCCATGCTGATCAATACCGGGCGCGGTGCACTGGTCAACACACCGGCACTGATCGAGGCGCTGAAAAGTGGTCAGTTGGGCTACCTGGGACTGGATGTGTACGAGGAGGAAGCCCAGCTGTTCTTTGAGGACCGCTCCGATTTACCGTTGCAGGATGACGTGCTGGCGCGGCTGCTGACCTTCCCCAACGTGATCATTACTGCGCACCAGGCCTTTCTCACCCGCGAGGCACTCAGCGCGATTGCCGGCACCACACTGGACAACATTGCGGCCTGGAGCAACGGCACGCCACAAAACCTGATCGAAGGTTGAAAGGCCAGACCTCGGCTGCGTGCTAGCATAGCGGCCTATTTGGAGGACCCATGGTCGAACACGATTTTCGCTACAGCCTGCTTAACCCGCAGCACACCCTGATTGAATGCCGCGCCCTGGCGCCAGGCCTGTATCAAGTCACCGGCAACGGTGGCTCGATCCAGACCGGTGACGTACTGATCGTGACGCTCAAAGGCAGCAAGGACTTGTCCATGCGCCTGACCGTCGACAAAGTGCGCCACCTGATCAACCCGCGCGGCCAGTGGGTTGCCGTCACCAAAGGACCGGTTTTCGGTGAGTTGGCGATTCATCAATGGCAAGTCAATTGCGATGCCTGTGGCAAAGAACTGAAGTTCGAGTTCGCGGTAGACGCCAAGCTCGGTACCAAAGCGCAGAAACCTGCCGCCAGCCTGCGCATTGCCGAGCTGGGCTGGAGCACTGAAGGCAGCAAGCACCAGTGCCCGCAATGCCAAAAGGCCGCGCTATGAAACACCTGACCCTGTTGGCATTGCTGGGCGCAAGCCTGGCAGGCTGCGCAGGCGATCCGGTGCAATTGCAGCACAACCGTGCCTACGTCGTGGAATGGATTGGCGAGCGGCCACTGATGGATTACAGCCATCTGACCGTGACCTTCGATGAAGGCGGCCGGGCCTATGGCAACGGTGGTTGTAATCATTGGTTTGCGCCCTACACCCTGGACGGCGACAAACTGACCTTTGGTGGCGTCGGCAGCACCCGCAAAGCCTGTGCTCCGGCGTTGATGGAGCAGGAGCAACGATTCTTCGAAGCCCTGCAAACCGTACAGCGCTGGGACATCTCCCCGATCGAACAGGTGCGTTTCTGGCCTGCCGAAGGCAAGCCGTTGCGGCTGTGGCCTGAAGAAGGCTGATTGCCGCGCCACTGCAGCAGCGGGCCGGTTCGTGATCTTTGAAGATTAAAAGATCACGAACACGCTCGCTTCTACAGGGCAGCGGGCTTAATTACCGCGTAGTTCCTTGATCTTGGCCAATACCCCGGCGGCGGTCTGCTCGCCCATCATCTGCGCCATGACCTTGCCCTTCTCATCAATGATGTAGGTCACCGGCAATGCTTCGCTGCGCGGCAGATCAAAATGCTCGGCCGGATCTTGCGCCAGCACGGTGAAGGTGATGCCCATCGCAGAACTGGCATCGCTCAGCTCCTTGCCCTGCAAGCCATCGTAGTTCACCCCGAACACGCCCACCGACTGCCCCTGCAACTGCTTCTCCAGCTCATTGAGTTCCGGGATTTCAATGCGGCACGGGCCACACCACTCGGCCCAGTAATTAATGACCTTCCATTGCTTGTCCAGACGCTCGGATGCGACCTTCTGTCCATGTTGATCGACCCCGTAATCAATACCGCAACCGCTCAGCAGTAACGTGGTGGCGACGGTAACTACCGCCAAAAGCCGCTTAAACATGTGTTGATCCTTGTGGGTAAATACAGTCAAAAAATCTTTGTACGGCGGCCAATCACCGCATGCGGTTCAGACACGCTCGCCAGACGGGTAGAATAGCCGCCACCTTACGCAAGATGCGACCCGCACATGACCGATCTGACGCTTTATCACAATCCGCGCTGCTCGAAATCCCGCGGTGCGCTGGAAATCCTTGAAGCCCGCGGCCTCACCCCTACCGTGGTGCGCTACCTCGATACCCCTCTGGACGCTGCGCAATTGCACAGCCTGCTGGGCAAACTCGACATCAGC
The DNA here is from genome assembly GCF_022496645.1 of Pseudomonas sp. TMW22089. Classification (NCBI taxonomy): domain Bacteria; kingdom Pseudomonadati; phylum Pseudomonadota; class Gammaproteobacteria; order Pseudomonadales; family Pseudomonadaceae; genus Pseudomonas; species Pseudomonas sp. TMW22089. The sequence continues at coordinate 79,044 of NZ_SCFG01000005.1, read as the reverse complement.
CCGCGCCAGTTGCTGCGCACCGGCGAAGAGGAATACAAAACCCTCAACCTGGGCGATGCCGGCCTCAGTGACGAGGATTTGATCGCCGCGATGGCCGCACACCCTAAATTGATCGAACGTCCGATTCTGGTGGCAGGTGATAAAGCGGTCATTGGCCGTCCGCCTGAAAAAGTCCTGGAGATCCTGCCGTGAGCACACCCTACATTCTGGTGCTGTATTACAGCCGCAATGGCTCGACCAATGAAATGGCCCGGCAAATCGCCAGGGGCATCGAGCAGGGCGGCCTTGAAGCGCGGTTGCGCACCGTGCCGGCCGTCTCCAGCGAATGCGAAGCCGTGGCTGCGGACATTCCGGCCGAGGGCGCGCTGTATGCCAGCCTTGACGACCTGAAAAACTGCGCCGGTCTGGCGCTCGGCAGCCCGACCCGTTTCGGCAACATGGCCGCCCCGCTCAAGTACTTTCTGGATGGCACCAGCAACCTGTGGCTGACCGGTGCCCTGGTCGGCAAGCCTGCCGGCGTGTTCACCTCCACCGCCAGCCTGCACGGCGGCCAGGAAACCACCCTGCTGTCGATGATGATGCCCTTGCTGCATCACGGCATGCTGATCACCGGCCTGCCTTACAGTGAGACATCGCTGCTCAATACCACGGGCGGCGGCACTCCCTACGGTCCCAGCCACCATGCCGGAGCCGATGGCAAGCGCAAGCTGGACGAGCACGAAGTAGCCCTGTGCCGGGCACTGGGGCAGCGCCTGGCGACCACCGCCCTGAGACTGGAGAACACCCGTGGCTAAAAAGCCAAAAGTGTTGCCCTCCATCGAGTGGCTGGCACCCCGGGTAAAGCTGATGCGGGTACTGAGCCTGGTGAGCTTCTTCGGGCTGGTCGGCCTGCTCTGCGTCTATTACCTGGGGTTCGCCAACCTGCATGGCGCGCGCCCCTGGGTGATCTTGCTGATCGAACTGGTGCCGCTGATGTTTCTGGTGCCGGGCATGCTGATGGGCAGCGCACGCGGGCACTCGTTCACCTGCTATGTGGTCAACCTGTACTTGATCAAAGGTGCACTGGCCGCATTCGACCCGAACCGGCAGGTGTTCGGTTTGCTGGAAATCGCAGCCAGCGTGGCAGTGTTTTGCAGTGCCATGCTGTATGTGCGCTGGCGCTATCAACTGGACCGCCGGCTGGCGGGTGAAGGCGCTTGAATCCATCGCTGGCAAGCCAGCTCCCACAAGCTAAATGCACTCTCTGTGGGAGCTGGCTTACCAGCGTGGCAGTGTTTGGCAGCGCCATGCGGCATGTGCGCTGGCACTATCAACTGGACCGCCGGCTGGCGGGTGAAGGCGCTTGAATCCATCGCTGGCAAGCCAGCTCCCACAAGCTAAATGCACGCTTTGTGGGAGCTGACTCGCCAGCGTGGCAGTGTTTTGCAGTGCCATGCTGTATGTACGCTGGCGCTATCAACTGGACCGCCGGCCGGCGGGTGAAGGCGCTTGATTCCATCGCTGGCAAGCCAGCTCCCACAAGACAAATGCACTCTCTGTGGGAGCTGGTTTGCCAGCGTGGCAGCGTTTGGCAGCGCCATGCTGCATGTGCGCTGGCACTATCAACTGGACCGCCGGCTGGCGGGCGAAGGCGCTTGAATCCATCGCTGGCAAGCCAGCGCCCACAAGTTAAATACACTCTCTGTGGGAGCTGACTTGCCAGCGTGGCAGCGTTTGGCAGCGCCATGCTGCATGTGCGCTGGCGCTATCAACTGGACCGCCGGCTGGCGGGTGAAGGTGCTTGAATCCATCGCTGGCAAGCCAGCTCCCACAAGTTAAATACACTCTCTGTGGGAGCTGATTTGCCAGCGTGGCAGTGTTTGGCAGCGCCATGCAGCATGTACGCTGGCGCTATCAACTGGACCGCCGGCTGGCGGGTGAAGGCGCTTGAATCCATCGCTGGCAAGCCAGCTCCCACAAGACAAATGCACTCTCTGTGGGAGCTGGTTTGCCAGCGTGGCAGCGATTGGCAGCGCCATGCAGCATGTACGCTGGCGCTATCAACTTGAGCGCCGACTGGCGGGTGAAGGCGCTTGCCAGCGTGGCAGTGTTTGGCAGCGCCATGCGGCATGCGGCATGTGCGCTAGCGCTATCAACTGGACCGCCGACTGGCGGGTGAAGGCGCTTGAGTTCATCGCTGGCAAGCCAGCTCCCATAAGTTATATGCATACTCTGTGGGAGCTGGCTTGCCAGCGATAAAAACGCCCTAATGTCAGTGATTAACCGTGAACGCCAGCATCTGTGACAACTGACACATGGGCCGGCCGCTTTCGGCATGCCATTGATTGAAAGCGTTCTGCACTATCGCCAGGTCGCGCAAGCTGGTCGGTGCCTTGTCCACCAGTTGCTGCGCATTCAGCGCCGCCACCACGTCATAGCTCGGCACAAAAGTGTCCTTGCCGACCATGCGTAAAAAGCGCGGCGCCGACAGCCCGCCCAACTGGTGCCCGTGCTTGGCCAGGTATTTCCACAGTCCAACAATATCGGTCACCGGCCAGTCGGCAATAAAGGCGCCGAAACTGCCGTGTTCCTGGGCAATGTCGAGCACCATCTGCGCGTTGCGCGGCACGCTTTTGAGCTTGCCCAGGTGACGGATGATCCGTGCATCCTGCATCAGACGCTCCAGATGCTCGGCCCCCATCAGCACCACTTTTTCAGGGTCGAAACCGAAAAAAACCTGTTCAAATACCGGCCACTTGGCATCCACCACACTGTGCTTGAGGCCCGCGCGAAACACCCGCAAGGCCAGGGTCGACAGGTAGCGATCGTCACTGATCCGGCGCAACTGCTCAGCAGTTTTGGGGACGGGCAACTCGGCTTCCAGGGCGGCTGACGAACCAAAGCGATTCAAACAATATTCATGCAGCCATTTGTAGTCGCGCATGCCCTCTCCTCTTGGCTATCAGACTTACAGATTGAGCAGATTGACGAACCGCGGTGCGGCGTTTTGGTCAATCTTCAGGCTCTTGAAGTCGTACAGGTTACGGTCCGCCAGTTGCGACGGCATCACGTTTTGCAGGCTGCGAAAGATACTCTCGGTGCGGCCCGGCGTCTTGCGCTCCCATTCCACCAGCATGTCTTTAACCACCTGACGCTGCAGGTTCTCCTGGGAGCCGCACAAATTGCACGGAATAATCGGGAACTGCTGCCAATCGGAGTAGGCCTGGATGTCTTTCTCGTTACAGTAGGCCAACGGCCGGATGACCACGTTGCGACCGTCATCGGAGCGCAGCTTGGGCGGCATCGCCTTGAGGTTGCCATTGAAGAACATGTTGAGGAAGAAGGTTTCAACGATGTCATCGCGATGATGCCCCAGGGCCATCTTGGTCGCACCTATCTCATCGGCAAAGGTGTACAGCGTGCCGCGCCGCAAGCGCGAGCACAGCGAGCAGGTGGTTTTGCCTTCAGGAATCAGTTCCTTGACCAGCGAGTAGGTGTCTTTTTCAACGATGTGATATTCCACACCCAACGACTTCAGATAGGCCGGCAACACGTCCTCGGGAAAGCCCGGCTGTTTCTGGTCCATGTTCACGGCGACGATTTCGAACTGGATGGGCGCGACCTTTTGCAGGTGCAGCAGCACATCCAGCAGCGTGTAGCTGTCTTTTCCACCCGACAGGCAGACCATCACCTTGTCGCCGTGCTCAATCATGTTGAAGTCGGCCACAGCCTCACCGGTCAGTCGGCGCAAGCGTTTCTGGAGTTTATTTTGAGAGACCGAAAGAGTGCCCATAGCGCTTCAAATCCGCGAGTTAAGACCAAAAACCGGGGATTTTACTTAAAAAAACCCGCTGTACGAAGCCCCTGCAAAGGTTAAAGACAGCAACGCAATAAGCCGGCGCCTGACAGCGCAATATGCTCTAAGGGCCCGGGTTCATTGGGCATCAGTTTCCCTATACTGCGACTAAGGCCGCATGCCCATGTATCTGAACCCACCATCTGGCTGCGCGACCGGCACGTGTCCCTCTGGGGCGATGCGTTTTTTACAGGAGCGATAGCCATGATCCATCACGTAGTGGGGCTTTTCACCCATCCCGATCAAGAGTGGCGCGAAATCCGTGGCGATGCAGAGGAAAGCATCGGCCACATGTACTTCACCCACACCCTGATTTTGGCTGCCATACCGGCCATTTCGGCGTTTATCGGCACCACACAGGTCGGCTGGTCCATCGGCAGCCGGGCAGCAGTGATGCTGACCATCGACAGCGCCTTGTGGATGACCCTGATGTCCTATATCGCGATGCTGGCGGGCGTAGGCGTGATGGGGGCCTTTATTCACTGGATGGCGCGTACTTATGATGCGCAACCAAGCATGGCCCGTTGCATCGCCTTCGCCACTTACACCGCTACGCCCCTGTTTATCGGGGGACTGGCCGCTCTGTATCCGCACATGTGGCTGGGCATGATGGTCGGCACCGCGGCCATTTGTTACACCGTGTACCTGCTTTATGTCGGCCTGCCGACCTTTATGAACATCGACCCGGACGAAGGGTTTTTGTTTTCCAGTTCAGTGCTGGCAGTCGGCCTGGTGGTGCTGGTCGCGATCATGGCGTTTACCGTGATCATCTGGGGCCTGGGGGTAGGTCCGGTCTATACCAACTGAGCGCAAACCCTGCAGGCGCGAGGGTTGGGGTTGAAAAACCTCGCGAGCACGCTCGCTCCTGCAGGTACAGAATGGTTGTATGACCATTGGGCGTGATCAGCTTCGGAACTCCTGCCGCTTGCGGCATAATCGCCAGCTCTGGAGAACCGAACCGCATGCCCGAGTTGCTCAATACCCGCGTCGAAGACTGTTTTCAACAGGCCGAAAAATTTTTCAAACGCCCTTTCAAACGCCCCGTGGTCAGCCTCAAGCTACGTGGGCAAAAGGCCGGTGTCGCGCATTTGCACGAAAACCTGCTGCGTTTCAATCCACAGCTGTACCGCGAAAACAGTGAAGACTTCATCAAGCAAACAGTCGCTCACGAGGTCGCTCACCTGATTGCCCACCAATTGTTTGGCGACCGCATCACGCCCCATGGCGAAGAGTGGCAGTTGATCATGCGCGGGGTCTATGAACTGCCGCCCAACCGCTGCCACACCTACGCCATCAAACGCCGCAGCGCCACGCGCTATATCTACCGCTGTCCTTGCCCGGACAGCGATTTTGCGTTTTCCGCCCAGCGCCACGGCCTGGTCAAGCAAGGTCGTGGCTACCTGTGCCGGCGCTGCCGCAACACGCTGGTGTTCAGTGGTGAAACCCGCGTCGAATGAACAGGCATAAAAAAACCCATCCGAAGATGGGTTTTTTATCCGCCTGAGCTTACTTCGACAGCACCGGGGCCGCGCCTTCAGCTACGCCCAGGTCGTCCACAGGACGCATGTCATTCAACGGGCTGCCACCGGAGCTGAGCTCCACCTGCAGCTTGTCTTCGTCCAGTTCCTTGACCCACTTGGCAACCACCAGCGTGGCGACAGCGTTACCAATCAGGTTGGTCAGGGCACGGGCTTCGGACATGAAACGGTCGATACCCAGAATCAGCGCCAGACCGGCAACCGGCAAGTGGCCTACAGCCGACAAGGTCGCGGCCAGTACGATAAAGCCACTGCCGGTCACGCCTGCAGCACCTTTGGACGACAGCAGCAGCACCAGCAGCAGAGTGATCTGGTGAGTGATGTCCATGTGGGTGTCAGTCGCTTGCGCAATGAACACGGCAGCCATGGTCAGGTAGATCGAAGTGCCATCGAGGTTGAACGAGTAGCCGGTCGGAATGACCAGACCCACTACCGACTTCTTCGCCCCCAGACGCTCCATCTTCACCAGCATGCGTGGCAGGGCCGATTCCGACGAGGAGGTGCCCAGAACGATCAGCAGCTCTTCACGGATGTAGCGAATCAGCTTGAGGATGCTGAAGCCGTGAGCGCGAGCGATGCCGCCCAGTACGACCAGTACGAACAACACGCAAGTGATGTAGAAGCAGATCATCAACTGACCCAGTTGCACCAGCGAACCCACACCGTAGGCACCGATGGTGAACGCCATGGCACCCAGCGCACCCAGTGGCGCCAGCTTCATGATCATGTTGATGATGTTGAACATCACGTGGGCGAAGCGATCGATAAAGTCCAGCACCGGCTTGCCGTAAGCACCCAGTCGATGCAGGGCGAAACCGAAGATCACCGAGAACATCAGCACTTGCAGGATGTCGCCATTGGCAAACGCGCCGACGATGGTCGAAGGGATCACGTTAAGGATGAAACCAACGATGCTCTGGTCCGCACCGGCAGTCACGTAGGCCGCTACTTTGGAGGCGTCCAGGGTGGCCACATCAATGTGCATGCCCGCGCCCGGTTGAACCACGTTCACCACAACCAGCCCGATCAGCAGGGCGATGGTCGACACTACTTCAAAGTAGAGCAACGCATAACCACCGGTCTTGCCGACCGACTTCATGCTTTGCATGCCGGCGATACCGCTCACCACCGTACAGAAAATAATGGGCGCGATTACCATCTTGATCAGTTTGATAAAGCCATCACCCAGGGGTTTGAGTGCAACCCCGGTTTCCGGGTAGTAATGGCCCAGCAAAATACCGATAGCAATCGCTACGATCACTTGCAAATACAGGGATTTGTACAGTGGCTGACGAGTCGTCATTGCAAAGTTCCTCAAGTGCATCACTCAGTCGTCATTCCATCTGAGACCGGTGATACCCAAAGCGCGAACCCTCCTGTACTTGGAGGGATTTGTTGTGTTGAGCTGCTCTAGCGGCAGACCTCTCACAACACACTTTGCAAGGCGCGGGCCACATTGAACAAAAGCCTCGCAATAGCGCAGGCGACTCGCCTGGAGGGAAATAGCGCAGGGATCTTGTCGGACAATAGTTGGCGGGTTTCCGCCTTTTCGAAGGGGTGTGGCGGCGCAGATGGCGGATATCCGCCTTAAACAGACCGCCCCCTGCTGGGGATTACAAAGCCGGGAAATGAATTCGAAATGCCGCCCCGCCCAGGGATGAGTCATCCAGGGTGAGTTTGGCGTCATAACTTTCAATGATGTCCTTGACCACTGCCAGCCCGATACCCTGCCCCGGGTGCTGGCGATCCAGACGTTCGCCGCGGCGCAAGATCCGAGCGCGCTGATCAGCCGGTACGCCGGGACCATCGTCTTCCACGCAGACTTCAACCCCATAAGCATTGCGATGCAAGCTGATGCGCACTTGTCCAAGACACAGTCGATAGGCGTTTTCCAGCAGGTTGCCCAATAACTCCAGCAACGCATTTTGTTCAATGGGCACATGACTCAATGGCGGTATGTCACAACTGACCTTGACCCGTTTGTCGCGGTAGACCTTGTCCAGCGTGTTACACAGGCTTTCAACCACCGGAATCAGCTCCACCTGGTGGCGTACCAGACCGCTCTTGCGCAAGCTGGCGCGCTGCAACTGATAGCTGATTTGCTGATTCATGCGTTCAATCTGACTTTGCAGCACCCAGGCCTGTTCACGATCTTGCGGACGCTGGGCCATGCTTTCACTGACGCCTTGCAGCACCGCCAACGGGGTTTTCAAGCTGTGGGCCAGATCGTCGAGGGAATCACGATAACGCGTACGTTGCTCGCGCTCACTTTGCAGCAGACGGTTCAATGAGCCGGTCAAACGCAGCAACTCACGAGGATGCTGTTCGCTGAGGCTTTCGCGCTCACCGGATTCAATCTGGTCCAGCTCCTGGCTCAAACGTCGCAAGGCACGTAACCCCCAAGTCAAACCGATCCACAGCAAAGCCAGCAGTACACCCAGGGCCGCACCGAACCCCAGATAGAGGTTTTCACGCAGCCCCTCGAGGGTCAGGTTGTACTCTCGCATTGGTTGCAGGGCGACAAAGCTGAACGCTGCACTTTTGCCGCCCAGCAGTTTGACCTCGACATCGTAGACAAAGAACTCTTCGCCATTGTCTTCACGAATACTCGCAAACTCGTTACCGCGCCCGTCGTAGCGCGGTTTGTAGTTGATGGATTCTTCTTGAGTCGCCCGCGAGCGCCAGACCTGACGCCCCTCGCGGTCATAGATATAGCCGAGCATCCGGCTGTCAGGCAGATTCAGCTCTTCGTCCGGCAGCAATGCCGGCATTTTCAAATGATTTCTTTCAACCCTGGCCGCCGAGATCAGCGTACTCACATCGGATGCCAAGCGTTGCTCGATCGCATCCTTGAGCGCCAGGCTGAACGCCCCCTGCATCGCCGGTAACAGCGCAAGCATAAAGAGCACGGCCAACAGTGTGGCCGCCAGCATCAATCGAACGCGCAGCGAACGGATCAACGACAGCGCTCAGTAAACAGGTACCCCAAACCGCGTACCGTATCGATTGGCTTAAAGCCGTTTGCCCCCTCAAGCTTGCGTCGCAGGCGCCCGACCAGCACCTCGATCACATTCGGATCACGTTCCTCGTCATCCGGGTACAGCTGTTCCATCAGTCGGTCCTTGGCCACCACCTGCTGGTGATGGCGCATCAGGTATTCAAGTATCCGGTATTCATAGGCGGTCAGCGCCAGGGGTTCGCCCTCAAGTACTGCCTGCTTGCGATTGATGTCCAGCACCAGTTCGCCAGCGACAATGGTTGAATGGGTGAAACCACTGGAACGACGCAGCAATGCATTCAGACGTGCTTCCAGTTCTTCGAACTGGAACGGCTTGACCACATAATCGTCGGCCCCTGCTGCCAGCCCTTCGACTTGTCCTGCCAGTTGCCACGAGCCGTGAGGATCAGGATCGGGAACGTCTTGCCGCGCTTGCGCAGTTCGCGAATCAGCTCGAGACCGCCCAAACCCGGCAATCCCAGATCAATCATCGCCAAATCATGATTGAACTGCCCGGTCTGGTACAACGCCTCTTCGGCATTGGCCACCGACTCGACCACATGGCCATTTTCGGTCAGACGGGTTTGCAAGTGATGGCGCAATAACGCCTCATCTTCAACCACCAGCAATTTCATTGCGCTCTCCCAGGCAAAAACCGCGTCTTGAAGGACGTGCGTCCTATATAGCTTAGCCACACACAGTATGTCGTGTGCCCTGAACATACTCTGAACAATTGCACAGCATGGCCGCCAGCCTGCAAAATGCCCGCCATGAATCGACTCCCCGCACTGCCTGCCTGTTGCACCCCGCTGCGTGACGAATGGCCCTTGCCCCAAGCGTTGCCGGGCAGCGTATGGTTCAGCACCGGTTTCACCCCTGCCCGGCTCACGGCTGACGATTTTGCGAGCAGTGCCATTGAGATGCCTGCAAGTATTCAACGCTCTGTGGCCAAACGCCAAACCGAATTTCTCGCCGGCCGGGTCTGCGCTCGCGCCGCCATGCTGCAACTGGACGGCACCCGGGCCATCCCGGCCATTGGTGAAGATCGCGCGCCCGTGTGGCCCGCCCACATCAGCGGGGCAATCACCCACAGCAATGGCACCGCTGCGGCCATCGTCGGCCTTAAAAGCCAGTGGCAAGGGCTGGGCATGGACCTCGAAAACATGCTCAGTACCGAGCGGGCCGAACGCCTGGCCAAGGAAATCCTCACCCCCGATGAACTGCGGGCCATGGCCGCCGGTGCAGCCCAAGACATTGCGCTGCTGGTGACGCTGACCTTTTCCGTCAAGGAAAGCCTGTTCAAGGCCCTCTTCCCGCTGGTGAAAAAACGCTTTTACTTTGAGCATGCGCAGGTGCTGAGCTGGTCCCGCGAAGGCCATGTCCGCCTGCGCCTGCTCACTGACCTGTCGCCTGAATGGCAGCAGGGCCAGGAGCTGGACGCGCAATTTGCGCTGTATCACGGGCAATTGCTGAGCGTGGTAGCGATCAGCGCTGCAAGCGACTTCCCCGCATGCCGCTAACCTCCCGAGCCCTGCGACTGGCGCTGTATTGCCTGTTGATTCTGGCCGGCGCAGTGATTGCCGGCGGCTGGGCCGTGCGCCAGGCCGAGCAGCATGCACTGGAAGAAAGTGCCCGCCGTGGTCCCGAGCAACTGAGTTTGTATGCCAACTCACTGCACACCCTGATTGAGCGTTATCGGGCTTTGCCCGCAGTGCTGGCGCTGGACTCTGAACTGGTCGCCGCCCTGAGTGCTCCCATCACCCCTGAGGTCCAGGCGTCACTCAATCAAAAACTTGAGCGCATCAATGGCGCGGCACAGTCCTCAACCCTGGAGCTGCTGGACAGAACCGGGCTGGCGGTAGCTGCCAGCAACTGGAACACCTCCAACAGTTATGTAGGCCATAACTATGGCTTTCGGCCTTACTTCAGCCAGACCCGCAGCCAGGGCTCCGGGCGTTTTTATGCAGTGGGCGTGACCAGCGGCATTCCGGGGTATTTTTTGTCCAGCGCGGTACTCGATGCCCAGGGGCAATTTTCAGGGGCAATGGTGGTTAAACTGGAGTTTCCGCAGCTGGAGCGGGAATGGAATCATGGCAACGACATACTGCTGGTCAGCGATGCGCGGGGCATCGTATTTATCGCCAACCAGCCAGGCTGGCGTTACCGCCTTTTACGGCCGTTGAGTGACAGTGACCGCAGCGAAATCACCCTCACTCGCCAGTATCACAACCAACCTCTGACCTTGCTCAAAACCCATACTTTGCGCAGCTTTGCCGAAAACAGCTTTCTGACCCGGGTCGACGCCCCCACTGGAGCGGCAGATTATTTGTGGGAATCTTTACCGCTAACGGCTGAAGGCTGGACCTTGCATCTGTTACGCCACCCCGTGGTCGCAGCCGAAGACAGCCGCAATGCCGCATTGGCGGCGATCGGCCTGTGGCTGACGCTGGTCTTTTCAGGATTGTTTCTGATCCAGCGCTGGCGACTGGGCCGTTTGCGCCAGCGTAATCGTGAAGAACTGGAGCAACTGGTAGAAGCCCGCACCCGGGATCTGCGTACCGCTCAAGATGGCCTGGTGCAATCGGCCAAGCTCGCGGCGCTGGGGCAAATGTCGGCAGCGCTGGCCCATGAAATCAATCAACCGTTAACGGCTCAGCGCATGCAACTGGCAACCTTGCGCCTGTTGCTCGATCACGGCCGGGTCGACGATGCCTATAAAGCCCTGGTACCACTGGAGCAGATGTTGACGCGCATGGCGGCCCTCACGGGCCACCTCAAAACCTACGCCCGGCAAAGCCCGAGCGGCTTGCGCGAACGACTGGATCTGGCCAGCGTTGTGGATCAATCCCTGCAATTGCTCGAACCACGACTGAAGGAAGAAGAGATAGACCTGCAGGTTGAACTGGTACGCCCGGCATGGGTACGGGGCGATGCCATTCGCCTGGAACAGGTGTTGATCAACCTGTTGCACAACGCGCTGGATGCCATGGCGGACAAACCGCGCAAGCAATTGCAAATCCGCATCGAAGCCGATCAGCAACTCTGGAAATTGAGCGTCAGCGACAGCGGTGGCGGAATCGCCGAGGAGCACTTGGGTAAAGTGTTCGACCCTTTCTTCACCACCAAACCCGTGGGTGAAGGTTTAGGCTTGGGGCTGGCGGTGTCTTACGCCATTGTTCATGAAATCGGTGGACGTCTGACAGCCTGCAATCAGGTTGACGGCGCGCTCTTCACGCTGACGTTGCCCATCGCACAGGAATCTTGAAACATGCTCAATTCGGTTATCGTGGTCGATGACGAGGCCAGTATTCGCAATGCCGTTGAGCAATGGCTGAGCCTCAGCGGTTTTGACGTGCAGTTGTTCAGTTGCGCTGAAGATTGCCTGAGCCAGTTACCCGCACATTTCGCCGGTGTGATTGTCAGTGATGTGCGCATGCCGGGGATGGGGGGCCTGGCCCTGCTGAACCGCTTACAGCAGCTGGACCCGGATCTGCCGGTCATTCTTCTGACGGGCCATGGCGATGTCCCGATGGCGGTCGAAGCCATGCGCGATGGCGCTTACGACTTTCTGGAGAAGCCTTTTAGCCCCGAAGCGCTACTGAGCAGCCTTCGGCGCGCGCTGGAAAAGCGCCGGCTGGTACTGGAGAACCGTCGTTTGCACGAACAGGCAGACCTGCGCCAGCAGATCGACGGGCGCCTGCTCGGCATGTCCCGCAGCTTGCAGACCTTGCGCCGCCAGGTGATGGAACTGGCGCCGCTGCCGGTCAATGTGCTGATTCGCGGCGAAACCGGCAGCGGCAAAGAACTGGTCGCCCGCAGCCTGCATGACTTTGGCCCGCGGGCCGACAAACCTTTTGTCGCGCTCAATTGCGCGGCGATCCCCGAACAATTGTTTGAAGCCGAATTGTTCGGTCACGAAAGCGGCGCGTTCACCGGCGCCCAGGGCAAGCGCATAGGCAAACTGGAATATGCCGATGGAGGCACCTTGTTTCTGGATGAAATCGAAAGCATGCCACTGGCCCAGCAAGCCAAATTACTGAGGGTGCTGCAGGAGCAAAAACTCGAGCGCCTGGGCTCGAACCAGAGCATCGCGGTAGATTTGCGGGTGATCGCCGCAACCAAACCCGACTTGCTCGAAGAAGCCCGCGCCGGACGCTTTCGCGAAGACCTGGCCTATCGCCTGACGGTGGCCGAACTGCGCCTGGCACCTCTGCGCGAACGCCGTGAAGACATTCCGTTGTTGTATCAGTACTTTTCCCACACCGCGGCCGAGCGTCTGGGCCGTAGCGCGCGGCCACTCAGCGGGCCGCAGCTATCGCGTCTGCTGAGCCACGACTGGCCCGGCAACGTACGCGAACTGGCCAACGTTGCAGAACGTGACGTCCTGGGCCTGAGCGAACCCCAGTTTGAAGACCTCAATCCTGGCCAGTCCCTCGTGGCGCAACAGGAAGCCTTTGAAGCGCAATGCCTGCGGGCCGCCCTTAGCCGGCACAAAGGCGATATCAAGGCCGTGCTCAACGAGCTGCAACTGCCGCGCCGCACCCTGAATGAAAAAATGCAGCGTCATGGACTGGTACGTGAGGCATTCACACAACCTCTGTAGGCCCGAGCTCTTCAGAGCGGCCGCGAACAGTTTGCGCGCCATATAGGCGGATTTCCGCTCATCCAAACATCCCGCCCGGCGGATACCCGCTCATTTCCTATCGTTCCCCCTTATAAACCCGGGGTTCAAGCCTTGGCACAACTCCTGCTATAGCCCTGCAAGCTCGCGTTTTGACGCGCTATAAAAAAACAAATAAAAGAAGGATCCATTTAATGGATAACTCAAGCTCCCTGTCTGCCGGGTCTGCTGCAACCCCGAAAGAAAAAACCACCTCCAGCCGCATCAAATCCATTTTCAGCGGTTCCGTCGGCAACATGGTCGAATGGTACGACTGGTATGTTTATGCCGCGTTCTCGCTGTACTTCGCCAAAGCCTTTTTCCCGAAAGGCGACACCACTGCCCAATTACTCAATACTGCCGCGATCTTCGCCGTCGGCTTTTTGATGCGCCCGATCGGCGGCTGGCTGATGGGCCTGTACGCTGACCGCAAAGGCCGTAAAGCCGCGCTCATGGCTTCGGTACTGCTGATGTGCTTCGGCTCGCTGCTGATTGCCCTGTCCCCAGGTTACGAAACCATCGGCGTATGGGCGCCGGTCCTGCTGGTCTTCGCTCGCTTGCTGCAAGGCTTGTCGGTGGGTGGCGAGTACGGTACCTCGGCGACCTATCTCAGCGAAATGGCGACTAAAGAACGTCGCGGTTTCTTCTCCAGCTTCCAGTACGTCACCCTGATCTCGGGCCAGCTCATCGCGCTGGGCGTGTTGATCGTGCTGCAACAGACCCTGACCGAAGAGCAGCTGTATAGCTGGGGCTGGCGGATTCCGTTCGTGATCGGTGCCCTGTGTGCAGTGGTTGCCCTGTATCTGCGTCGCGGAATGGAAGAGACCGAGTCCTTCAAGAAGGTCAAAGCCGAGCCTAAAGAAAGCGCCATGCGCACGCTGATGCGTCATCCAAAAGAGTTGATGACCGTAGTCGGCCTGACCATGGGCGGCACACTGGCGTTCTATACCTACACCACCTATATGCAGAAATACCTGGTGAACACGGTCGGGATGAGCATCTCCGACTCCACCACCATTTCGGCCGCCACGCTGTTCCTCTTCATGTGCATCCAGCCCCTGGTGGGCGGGCTGTCCGACAAGGTTGGACGACGTCCGATCCTCATCGCCTTCGGTGTACTGGGTACCCTGTTCACCGTGCCGATCCTGACCACACTGCATACCATCACCACCTGGTGGGGTGCGTTTTTCCTGATCATGGCGGCGCTGATCATTGTCAGCGGTTACACCTCGATCAACGCCGTGGTGAAAGCCGAACTGTTCCCGACCGAAATCCGCGCTCTGGGTGTAGGCCTGCCTTACGCACTGACGGTATCGATCTTCGGCGGCACTGCTGAATACATCGCCCTGTGGTTCAAAAGTGCAGGTATGGAAACCGGCTATTACTGGTACGTGACGGCGTGTATCGCCTGTTCGCTGCTGGTGTACATCACGATGAAAGACACCCGCAAACATTCGCGGATCGAGACCGACTAAACGTCCCGGGCTCTGCAGGAGCGAGCTTTTAACAGAGCGCCAGACAAGCTCGCTCCTGCAAGTTCATCGTTTAAGACAACCCGGCCACCGCAGGCCGGGTTTGTTTGTTTTTGACATAGGCGGCGCCGGCGATCATCGCCACCAGTATCCCTGCCAGTACCAGCGACGAGCCGACAGTGCCGAAATCCAGTCCACCCTTGTCATGGGGCTTGGTCAGGAAGTCGCCCAGGGTCGCGCCAAAGGGTCGCGTCAGCACGAACGCCACCCAGAACAACACCACCGACGAGATGTTGCTCAAGTAACGTGCCAGCACCACAACGGCAATGGTTGCCCCGATGAACAAGGCACCTCCCGCAAAACCCAGCCCCGAATCATCCGCCAGGTAATCGCCCAGGGCGGTACCCAGGGTGTTGGAAAACAGAATCGCCATCCAATAGAACATCTCGCCGCGCGGGGTCTGCACCTTGCTGACGTTGAGTGACTCGCCGCTCCATTTCCACAGCGCAAAAATCGCCACCAGTATCGATACCAGAATCAATGAGCCCGCGGCGTAACCCAGGCCCAATGTGCGGTCCATAAAGTCCGACATGGTGGTGCCGGCCGTACTGGTGGACAGAATCACCAACCAGTACAGCACCGGGTTGTAGGTTTTCGAGAACAACTGAGTCAGCAAGGTCAGAACGAACACGCTGATAAGGATCATCGAGCTGACGGCATAACCCACATTGAGGGTCATGGACAGCAAATCGCCGGCGGTTTCTCCCAGGGTCGTGGCGCAGATTTTCATCACCCAGAACGCAAGGGTGATTTGGGGAAGTTTATTCATCGGGTAAAGGCTCCAGGTGGCAGGGTGCAAAGCCGTTGCAGTTGTCGGCTTTTTTGCCCGCTGAAGACTGCTGCCCGCCCGGTGAAAAATAGGTAACGCGAAAATGAAAAGTCCGTCCGCGGGTGCAGTTTTTTTCAAGATTAATAGTCAGTTAATACTGATAGCCCACTATCAATCTCAGCGAAACATCAGTTCATGGATGATTCGCAGCGCCCTCGGCCAACAAGCTGAACAGCCTGCAGATCACATGATTGAGCGCGCCAATACATCGAATAAACTGATCACTTAGTGCTAATTTTTGCGCTTTTTAATCAATTTAATCGGCGTAGTCTTAAACCCATAGCAACGAAACATCCCGCTCTTCACAAGAGTCCGCAACAAGGAGCACGACCATGAAAACCAAATTTATCCTCGCCGCCGCCCTCTCAGTCCTGGCCTTCAACGCTTTTGCAGGCGACGGATTTGATCGCACCCAATCAGCAACCTTTGCTGAAGATGGCTACAGCCGCACAGGTTCTGCCGCAGTCGCTGCCGACGGTTATGACCGCACCGGTTCTGCCACCTTTGCCGAAGACGGTTACAGCCGCACCCAGTCGGCCACCTTCGCCGCCGATGGCTATGATCGTACCCACGGCGCCCGCTTCAGCTAACACCTGAAGTTGCCACTCCAGCCCGGCTTCGGCCGGGCTTAGTCGTTTCTGGAGCAAGGTAAAAGGCAATGGCCTTCTACCTGTAGGCGCGAGCTTGCTGCTGCAGGTAGGAGGGGGGCTCAATCACGCCCAAAATCTCAAAAAGCCAATCTTGTTTTGTCATTCAACAAAATGGCTTGCACTATATAGCCCCTCTATCCCAGCCGTTTGCGGACTCCTGCCATGCATGACGACATCCATTTCTATGAGCCCGCCAAGGGCCACGGTTTACCCCATGATCCATTCAACGCCATCGTCGGGCCGCGGCCGATCGGCTGGATTTCGTCGCAGGATGCCCAGGGCCGGCTGAACCTTGCGCCCTACAGCTTTTTCAATGCGTTCAACTACATCCCGCCAATCATCGGGTTTTGCAGTGTGGGCCGCAAAGACAGCCTCAATAACATCGAGCAAACCGGCGAGTTCGTCTGGAACCTGGCTACCCGGCCTTTGGCCGAGGCGATGAACCAGAGCTGTGCGATGGTCGCGCCAGAGATTAATGAATTCGAATTGGCCGGGCTGACGACCGTGGCCTCACGGGTAGTAAGCGTGCCCCGGGTGGCCGAAACCCCGGTGTCGTTCGAGTGCAAGGTGACGCAGATCATTCAGCTGCAAAGGGCAGACCAGGAACTGGTGCCAAGCTGGCTGATTCTGGGGGAAGTGGTGGCGGTACATATCGCCAGGCATCTGCTTAAAGACGGGATTTACGACACTGCCGCCGCTGAACCTATTTTGCGCGGCGGCGGCCCGGCGGATTACTTCCAGCTGGGGCCTGAGGCGCTGTTCAAAATGCACCGCCCCCGCTAGTCGTTACCAGACCAGTTCGGCGTCTTCAGTAACGCCCTGCAGGTCTTCAAGCTTTTGAGCGGCGGCCGCATCGGCTTCGGTCGCTGTTTTAAAAGTCTGATCGATCAACACTTTGTGAAAGCGCGGCGCGCCGCCTTCGTACAAGGCTTTGACTGCAATCGCCGCATGGTAAGTACCGGGTTCTACCGGAACAACCGCTGATACCGCTTCAAAATGTGCAAACTCTTTACGCGCCATGCTGAAAACTCCGGCCACAAAAAACCGGCATTCTACCTGTTCAACCCGCCTGCATCGCTGAAGGTTTTAAAATCGATGCTTTCAACCACCTGTTGGTGCACCAGCACGCTGTAAACCTCCATCACCGGGGAGTTGAAGTAGGCTTGCATCGAGGGTTCATCCTGCCAATGGCCCACGACGTGCCACAACAGCGGGTCGGTGTCGCAATGCTGCAAGGCAAAGTGCATACAACCGGCGGCTTTACGGGTGGGCTCGAGCAGTTGGTTGAGGCAGGTCTGCACTTGGGCCGAGCACCCTACGCGAGCGCGGACCAAGGTCATATGACTGACGGCACTGGACTGGGGCATGGTGGCCTCCACAAAAGAAAGTGGCATGGGTGAGAGGTTCAAAGCTTATAGCCCGGCGCTCCTGGCCGTTAGTCGATTCCTGCCCCTGGCTTGCACAATTCTGCAAAACCTCCCACGTCCCCCTCCTCTGCCCAGGTACTCACCAGACTGACTGGGCGCTATGCTTTCAAGCAATCATCGACCTCTGCCACGGCCTCGCCGGACAGCCAACCCCGGACAGCGACAGAATCAGGCAAGCCTTCGACAGGAATCGACTACCCCTGCGCCTTGCACAAATTTAAGCTGTGCCCACTCTGCCGCTTTAACGAGGATGCTCCCATGTCACTGCTGGAACCGCCGCGCCCCGCGCTCGACCCCGCGCTAGAAAAGCAGCGGGTGGAACTGGCTGACCTGATCCACCGTCACGCCCGTGAAGACGGCACGTTCACTACTCCCGTCGAGGCGCTGTTCGTTTCGCGCTACAGCCGGCCCAGTGACTTTTCCCCCAGCCACCCCAAACCGGCCCTGTGCATCATGGCCCAGGGCCGCAAGGAGGTGCGGTTAGCCGATGAGTACTTTGCCTACGATCCGCTCAATTACCTGGTGGTTTCGGTGTCGATGCCCATCAGCGGCCGGGTTCTGGAGAGTGATCCCGAACAGCCGGTACTGGCCCTGCGCCTGGATATTGATCCGGTAGACATCACCACCTTGATCAGCGACGCCGGGCCCATGGGCGTACCGTCACGGCCTGCGGGGCGGGGCCTGTATGTCGAACCCATCGACCAGCCGATGCTCGACGCCTTGCTGCGCCTGACCCGCCTGCTCGACACGCCGAAAGATATCGCCATGCTTGCGCCCTTGATCCGCCGCGAGATTTTGTACCGCCTGTTGCGCAGCCCGCAGGGCTACCGGCTGTATGAAATAGCCAGCGAGAACAGTCAGACGCATCGTGTTAGCCGGGCGATTTCCTGGCTCAACGGTAACTTCGAACAGCCGCTGCGCATCGACAGCCTGGCCCGGGAGGCCAATCTCAGCGTGTCGACCTTGCACCACCGCTTCAAGGCGATGACAGCCATGAGCCCGTTGCAGTACCAAAAACAGCTGCGCCTCAACGAAGCGCGGCGGTTGATGCTCAGCGAGGGGCTGGATGCATCGGCCGCCGGCTACCGTGTGGGCTACGAAAGCCCTTCGCAATTCAGCCGCGAGTACAGCCGCCTGTTTGGTGCGCCACCGGTACGGGATCTGGCGCGCCTGCGAATGAGCCTATAGCGCCAGGGATTGTTGCCAGTGCAGCTCGTCGATTTCGATCAGGGTCGGCCCCTGACGGTCGGCGGCACTGGCCAGCGCTGCGCGCAGCTGCCCTTCGCCCTCCACCGCCAGTGCGGCACAGCCCATGGCTTTAGCCACACCGATAAAGTCCGGAGTGTAGATATCGACGCCCACCGGCTCGATGGCACGATTGAGCATGTACTTCTTGATTTCGCCGTAACCCTGGTTGTTCCACAGCAACAGGATAATCGGCGTACGAGCTTCAACCGCGCTGGCCAGTTCGGACAGGGTAAATTGCAAGCCGCCATCGCCGATCAGGCATAGCACCGGACCACCCGCCTGGCCGCCACTACGACGCCCCAGCCAGGCACCAACGGCCGCCGGCAAGGCATACCCCAGGGTGCCGTAGCCGGTGGAAGAGTTGAACCAGCGCCGCGGCTGATCGGGATTGAAGGTCAGGTTGCCGGTGTATACCGGCTGGGTCGAGTCGCCGACACATACTGCATCCGGCAATACATCGAACAGGGTCTGCAAAAAGTGCGTTTGCGCCCGGGTCGGCGCATCCCAGTCACTTGCCAGTTGCGCCTGCAAGCGGCTGACCCGCGCCGCGCCCCATTCGGCACTGCGTGCCGGCAAGGCGCCAAGTTCAGCCAGCAAGGCTTCAGCCGCCACTCTGGCGTCTGCTACCAGGGCCAGCGCGGGTGCATAGTTGCGAACCGTCTGATCCGGGTCGATATCGATCCGCAGCAAGACCCCGGGAATGTCAAAGCCACCGGCAAAGGTGATGTCGTAATCGGTTTCGGCCAGCTCGGTGCCAATGGCCAGGACTACGTCCGCTTCGGCGACCAAAGCGCGGGTGGCCACCAGGGACTGGGTGGAGCCGATCAGCAGCGGATGGGCGGTAGGCAGCATGCCCTTGGCGTTGATGGTCAAGGCCACGGGCGCACCCAGCCGTTCGGCCAGTTGTTGCAGCGCCGGGGCCGCGTCAATTGCACCGCCACCGGCCAGAATCAATGGCCGTTTGGCCTGGGCCAGACGCTGGCCCATCTGTTCGATAGCAGCGGGCGCCGCGCCAGCACGAGCAATGCTGACCGGTTGGCTGGCAAGCAGCGCATCAGCATTTTCCACCAGCACATCCAGCGGAATTTCGATGTGTACCGGCCGTGGACGTCCCGCCTGGAACACGGCAAAAGCGCGGGCCAGTACGGCCGGCAGTTCAGCCGCCGACATCAGGGTGTGGGAAAACGCCGCCACTCCAGCCACCATCGCACTCTGGTTCGGCAACTCGTGCAGCTTGCCGCGGCCACCGCCCAACTGACTGCGCGACTGTACACTGGAGATCACCAGCATCGGAATCGAATCGCCATAGGCCTGGCCCATTGCCGTGGTGATATTGGTCATGCCCGGGCCGGTAATGATGAAGCACACCCCGGGTTTGCCACTGGTACGGGCATAGCCATCAGCCATGAAGCCGGCACCCTGTTCGTGACGCGGAGTCACGTGATTGATCGACGAGCCCGCCAGCCCGCGATACAACTCAACGGTATGCACGCCGGGAATGCCGAATACCTGCTCAACCCCGTAGGCCTCCAGCAACTTGACCAATACTTCGCCGCACGTCGCCATCTGTCCTGCCCCTCTTGTTGTTCTAAATGAACCATTGAAGCGGGCGAGTGTGGCGCGCACAACGCAAACCTGCTCATACTAGCCATGTCCTGTGCTCATGGCTGACTCCTGATGAAACGCCTTCCGCCACTCCCTGCGCTGCATACTTTTTTAATCACTGCCCAATGCTGCAACTTCACCCGGGCCGGAGAGCAGTTGCATATCTCCCAGGGTGCCGTGAGCCGGCAGATTGCCGGGCTTGAAGATCACCTGGGCTATGCCCTGTTCCACCGCCAGGCACGGGGCTTGAGCCTGACCGAGCAAGGCCAGGCGCTGTACCCGAGGATCGAGCAGGCCTTCGATCTGATCGGTGAAGCGGTCGAGCAGGCCAGCGTGCGCCGTACCCCGCTGCAGATAAAAGCTCCGACCTGCATGTTGCGCTGGCTGTTGCCCAAATTGATGGAATGGCAAAAGCTGCGCCCGGACGTGCCGGTAGAACTGACCAGCAGCATGGAGCACGGGGTGGATTTTCGCCGTGAGAGCTTCGATGCCGCGGTGATTTACAGCGCCACCCCGGGACCAAAGCGCCTGGGCCAACACCTGCTGGAAGAGCAACTGACCCCCGTATGCGCCCCGCAGTTGCTGGAGGGCAGCGAAGCCATCAATAGCCTGGACGACCTTAAGCACCACACGCTACTGCACCCCAGCCGCGATCAACGGGACTGGAGCAACTGGCTGAATGCTGCCGGAGGCGATGTCGCGAGCATCTGCAAAAGTCAGTACTTCGACACCCTGGACCTGGCCATGACGGTGGCAGCCCAGGGCAACGGTGTCGCGATCGGTGACTGGTCACTGATCGGCGACGACCTGAAGAGTGGCCGCCTGGCCCTGCCATTTGATTTGAAAGTACGCACCGGAGCGGTGTATCAGCTTGTCTGCTCGCCGCGCGCAGAAGCTTCGGCGCCGCTGCGCGAATTAATGGAATGGCTGGTCAAGCAGGCAACAACAACGCCGTAGGGGCGAGCTCGCCTCGCGTCAATACTGTCACCAGACCTGCTCGCCCCTGTCACAGCCGGTAATCAGTAACCGACCGTAAACCGCTGACGCGAATGCTTGGGGTGCTCCACTTCATCGAGCATGGCGATGGCGAAGTCGGCGAAGGTGATCCAGCTTTTGCCTTCGGCACTGACCAGCAAATGATCTTTGCCCAAACGGAATTTACCGGTGCGCGGGCCTTCTACAAACTCGGCAGACGGGGAAATAAAGGTCCAGTCCAGGTCCTTCTCGGCGCGCAGGGTATCCAGATAAACGCCTCCGGCTGTGGCTTCCGGCTTGTACTCGGCAGGGAAACCCGGGCTTTCGATGACCTTGGTATTGTCGGGCAGCAACAGCGAACCCGCACCACCGACAAACAGCAGGCGCCTGACACCGGCTTTTTTTACCGGGTCGATGATGGCCGCAGCCGGCAGGGTCGAGAAGTGCGCAGCACTCAACACCACATCGTTGCCTGCCACCGCCTCTTGCAGCGCGGCTGCGTCGTTGATGTCCACATCCTTGGTCACAACTGCGTCACGGGCGCCGATTTTCGAAGCATGGCGGGCAATGGCCGTAACGCTGTGACCGCGACGCAGGGCTTCTTCCAACAATTGACTACCCGCACGACCGGTAGCGCCGATAATTGCAATCTTGCTCATGACATTCTCCAGCTGGATTGATGGGTGGCAGGTAAATCCTGCCTCACCACTGCACTTCGTCTTTGGCTACTTTGGCGCTCAGTTCCAGCGAAGATTCTTCGCCCAGATCCGGGTAGCGTTTTTTCATCGCGGCGATCAGTTCTCCCGAATTGCGGGCCTTGAGGGCTTCTTCGTCAAAGGCCTTGATGTAGTCGCGGGTGAAATGTACGGCGTTCAGGGAGCGGTCGTTCTGCCCCAGGTAATGGCCGGGCACGACCACTTGCGGTTGCAGGCTGTCGATACGTTTGAGAGTGGCCAGCCACTGCCGGTGGGACTGCGGGGTCTGGGTATCGGCCATCCACACGTGCAGGTTATCGGCCACTACCACGCCGCCGACCACCGCCTTGAGCGAGGGAATCCAGACGAAGGTGCGATCCGGCTGTCTGCCGCCCAGACCTACGATGTCCAGCTCACGCCCTTCAAGCTCCAGGGTGTTGCCCTTCAACACCTGCGGCACGATCAACCGGCCCGGTACATCCTGGCCCATCTGCGGTCCCCAGTACGCCAGCTTGGCGTCCTTGGTTTTATTGATGTGCTCGACGGTCGGCCCCGAGGCCAGCACTTTGGCGTCCGGGAAGGCCCGGGTCAGGGTTTCCAGGCCGAAGTAGTAATCCGGGTCGCCATGGCTGATGTAGATGGTGGTCAAGTGTTTGCCGCTGGCGCGGATCTTGTCGACCACTTGCCGGGCCTGGGCGGCGGCAAACTGGGCATCAATCAGAATCGCGTCTTTTTCACCGCTGACCAGCACTGAGGACACCGGGAAAATGGCCGCAGCACCGGGGTTGTAGACGTCCAGGGTCAAGGGGGCCGGGGCCGCTGCCGCGTGGGCAGCAAAGCCCAGTACGGCAGCACCGAGAATGAAACGGCGCAGGGTGGAAAATCCAGGCATGGGAGGTATCCAGAGTCGTGGGACGATGCAGGTGATGGACAGAGCTTAGTAGCAACCCAGCCAACTAAAAATGCGATGCTTGAACATAGTCTGTTTCGGATATCGGGCAAATCATGGATCGTCTTACTGCAATGCGGGTGTTCACCACCGTCGTCGACCTTGGCAGCCAGTCAGCGGCGGCCGATCATCTGGACCTGTCGCGGCCTGTGGTGTCGCGGTACCTGGCTGAACTCGAAGAGTGGGTGGGCGCCCGCTTGATGCACCGCACCACCCGCAAACTGAGCCTGACCGCCGCCGGTTTCGAAACGCTGCCCCGCTGCCGGCAACTACTGGAACTGGCAGATGACCTGCAGGCCACAGTCAGTGTTCCCGGTGATGCGCCGCGGGGTTTGCTGCGGATCAGCGTCAGTACCTCATTCGGCCAGGCCCAACTGGCCGCTGCCGTTGCTGACTATGTGCGGCTCAACCCGCAGGTCAGCGTCGATCTGCAAATGCTCGACCGCACAGTGAATCTGGTGGATGAACGGATTGATCTGGCAATTCGCACCAGCAATGACCTGGACCCGAACCTGATTGCCCGCAAGCTGACGGTCTGTCGTTCGGTGTTATGCGCAGCACCGGCCTATCTGCGCGAGCACCCGGCACCGCAACAGGTCGATGACCTCAGCCGGCACAACTGCCTGACCCACTCCTACTACGGCAAAAGCCTGTGGCATTTCACCCGGCGCGGCGAAGAAATAGCGGTGCCGGTGCAAGGCAACATCAGCGCCAATGAAGCCAGCACCCTGTTGAGCGCCACACTGGCAGGGGCCGGAGTTTCATTGCTGCCCACCTATCAGGCCGGGATACATGTGCGCCAGGGCACACTGGTCCGTCTGCTGCCAGATGCCGAACCCCGGGTGATGAACATTTACGCGGTGTATGCCTCGCGCAAGCACATGCCCGCCACGTTGCGCAGCATGCTCGACTTTCTCGCCGGGCGCTTTACCGAAAAACCGGCGTGGGATGCCTGAAAAAACATCTAGAGCGCGGCCACATAATCTTGCGAATAGTCCATTTGGAGGATGAAGCGCTGCAACTCCACTCGTACAACTAGCATGGCAAGTCCTTAGGTCTGAACTAGCCTCAATGGTGTGACGTCTAGGAGATGAATGCCATGACCACTAAAACAAAAACCAGATGCATGACCTTGTTTCTCATTTTTGCTGCCGCTGTCATCTTTGCTGGCGCTTGCTACCGCGCCGAACAAACCCGGCAAGCAGTCGGATATACCGTCAGTTGCAATGGCGGGCACTGTAATTCTGCGTTTAGCGCTCTGAGGTAAGGATGCCCCGGAGTCAGACCGGACTGCTGTTGTCAGTCCGGTCTGTACGAAACGCGCTGGGCGAAGTCCCGGTCAGGCGCCGGAAAAAACGCGCAAAATACGCCGGGTCGGCAAAACCCAGGCTATCGGCCACTTCGCTGATGGTCATCGGTGTGTAGATCAAATGCCGTTTGGCCTCCAGCAACAGGCGCTGATGAATGATCTGCAACGCTGACTGCCCCGCCAGTTCACGGCAGATGCTGTTTAGATGCGCCACCGAAATGCCTACCTGATGCGCTAACTGCTCCACGGCGGGTTGTTGGCGAAACAGGATCTCGACCCGTTGATTGAACAGGCTCAAATACTCCCGGCCACGTTGTGGCAATTGCCGCGCTTCACGCCGTGCGATGACTTGGCGCGTGACCCACACCAACAGCACGCTGATGAGCGATTGCAGGAGCATGTCCCGGGCCGGCCGGGCGCCCGCATATTCGCTTTGCAGCACGCTGAACAGATTATTCAGGTAATGCCGATCCTTGCCCGCCGGGTAACTGGCCGCCCTTTGCAAAGCACTCAGCGAACCGCCCAGCTGGGCTTGCAACTGCGCCACCAACGGCGCGGCCAGCGTCAGGACATAGCCGTCAACGTCAGGGGAAAACTGAAAACCGTGGACGCATAACGGCGGGATTACCTGAATCGCAGATTGCTCCAGCACATGCTGCTGGCCTTCGATTTCAACCTGCGCCCGCCCCTTGTGCACGTACAGCAACTGGCACAGATCTGCATGCCGATGGGGGCGAATCTCCCAGTCGTGGACGCGGCTGCGCAACGAAATGGTTTCGCAGTGCAGCAGGTCGGGACTGAGCCAGTCCTGCTGCTCACCATAAAGCTTGAAGACCGGGATCGACGGATAAGAGGAAAGATTCATAGCGCCAGTGTCTAAAGATGGGTCAAGGGCCGATAACCGCACCGATTAGCGAAAAGTACCGGTAATGACGTGGTTATCACCTTCTATTGCCCGCTTCGCAAGCGAAAAATACAAGCACAAACTAATAAGAACCACCTCGCCCTTAACGGCCGGGGCTTGCGAGAGACCACCACGATGAGAACTCAAGTCGCCATTATCGGTGCCGGCCCTTCAGGCCTGTTGCTCGGTCAACTGCTGCATGGAGCGGGCATCGATAACATCATTATCGAACGCCAGACTGCCGATTACGTCCTGGGGCGAATCCGCGCCGGGGTGCTTGAGCAAGGTATGGTCGACCTGCTGCGACAGGCCGGAGTCAGCCAGCGCATGGACGCTAAAGGCCTGGTGCACGACGGTTTTGAACTGGCACTGGATGGCCGCCAGGTCCATATCGATCTCAAGGGTCTGACCGGCGGAAAAACGGTGATGGTCTACGGCCAGACCGAAGTGACCCGCGACCTGATGGCTGCACGTACGCAAGCAGGCGCGCAAACCCTGTACAGCGCCAGCAACGTCCAGCCCCACGACATGAAAACCGATGCGCCCTACCTGACCTTTGAGAAAGACGGCGAAAGCTGGCGCCTGGATTGCGACTACATTGCCGGCTGCGATGGCTTTCACGGAGTGGCGCGCCAGTCGATTCCCGGCGACGTACTGAAAATCTTCGAGCGCGTTTACCCCTTCGGCTGGCTCGGGGTGCTTTCAGATACCCCGCCCGTCAACGACGAACTGGTTTACGCCAAACATGAGCGCGGTTTTGCCCTGTGCAGTCAGCGCTCGGCAACCCGTAGCCGTTATTACCTGCAAGTGCCGGCCGATGAGCAGGTCGAGGACTGGTCCGACCAGCGCTTCTGGGACGAACTCAAGGCCCGCCTGCCGCAGCCCCTGGCCGAACGTCTGGTGACCGGGCCATCAATCGAGAAAAGCATCGCGCCGCTACGCAGCTTCGTGGTCGAGCCCATGCAGTACGGGCGGATGTTTCTGGTGGGGGACGCCGCACACATCGTGCCGCCCACCGGGGCCAAAGGCTTGAACCTGGCCGCCAGTGATGTCAGCACCCTGTTCAATATTCTGCTCAAGGTATACACACAAGGTCGCACCGATTTGCTGGAGCGCTACTCCGAGGTGTGCCTGCGGCGAGTGTGGAAGGCCGAACGCTTTTCGTGGTGGATGACCTCGATGCTGCACCGTTTCCCTGACAGCGACAGCTTTAGCCAGCGGATTACCGACAGTGAGCTGGCATATTTCGTCGACTCTGTGGCAGGGCGCACGACCATTGCAGAAAATTACGTGGGCCTTCCTTACGAGGCTATCGAATAGCAAGCTATCGAGTAGACTGGGCGGCATTCCACCACAGGCATGCCGCGCACAGGTGTTGTAGTGACCAATCTGAATCAGCCCCCCCAATCCAGACCCGCCATACGCAGCATTCTGGTTGCCCTGATGCTGGCGATTTTCCTCGGCGCGCTGGACCAGACCATCGTAGCCGTCTCCATTCCTGCCATCTCCGCCCAGTTCAAGGACGTCAGCCAGCTGGCCTGGGTGATTTCGGGCTACATGGTGGCCATGACCGTGGCCGTTCCCATCTACGGCAAACTCGGCGACCTGTACGGGCGCCGACGCCTGATGCTGTTCGGCATGGGCCTGTTCACCCTGGCCTCGCTGTTTTGCGGGCTGGCGCAGAACATGGAGCAACTGGTGCTGGCGCGCATCATTCAGGGGATCGGCGCGGGCGGGATGATTTCGGTAAGCCAGGCAATCATTGGCGACATCGTGCCACCCCGCGAGCGCGGGCGTTATCAGGGCTATTTCAGCGGCATGTACGCCATTGCCAGCGTTGCCGGGCCGGTTCTGGGCGGCTATATGACCCAATACCTGTCATGGCGCTGGGTATTTTTGATCAATTTGCCCCTGGGCCTGGCAGCGTGGTGGATCTCGTACCGCACACTGGTCGGGCTGCCCGTGCCGCAACGCAAACCGATCATTGATTACCTGGGTACGGTATTGATGATTGTCGGGCTCACGTCATTGCTGCTGAGCATCACCTTTATCGGTCAGGGCCATAGCTGGCGGGATACTCAGGTGCTGGGGCTGCTGCTGGCTGCGCTGATCGCCCTTGGTCTGTTCGTACGGCATGAGCGCCGCACCCTGGAGCCGTTGCTGCCAATGCACCTGTTTGCCAACCGCAACGCGGTGCTGTGCTGGTGCACGATTTTCTTCACCAGTTTTCAGGCAATTTCGCTGATCGTGCTGATGCCGCTGCGTTATCAGAGCATCACCGGCGCGGGCGCTGACAGCGCCGCCATGCACCTGTTGCCACTGGCCATGGGCCTGCCGATGGGCGCTTACTTTGCGGGACGCATGACCTCGGTTACCGGCTATTACAAACCGATGATTCTGGCGGGCGCGGTGCTGATGCCCCTGGCCATTTCCGGCATGGCATTCAGCCCGCCAGGTTCGGAGGTATTGAGCGGCGTCTTTATGTTGTTCGCCGGGATTGCCGCCGGGCTGCAGTTTCCGACCTCGCTGGTGGGTGCTCAAAACTCGGTACAGCAGCACGACATTGGCGTGGCCACCAGCACCACCAATCTGTTCCGCTCACTGGGCGGCGCAGTGGGTGTGGCGTTGATGTCGGCCTTGTTGCTGGCGCTGCTGCACGGTTCCTTGCTGGCCCCTGCCGGCGGCACAGGGATGCTGGTTGAAGGCAGCTCGGGCAACCTGTTGCTCGACAGCCTGAATACAGTGCAAGGCCCTGCACTGGCGAGCCTTCGCGCAGAATTGCTGCAAACCTTCCGTCACCTGTTACTGATCAGTGCGGCAATCTCGCTGCTGGGGTTGAGCGCGGCGATAGCCATGCCCAATCAGGTACTGCGCGGGCGCGAAGACAAGGCGCAGTAAATTATTGGGCCATCGGTGCAGTCTTGAACACTGCACCGATGCCATCGCCAGCAAGCTCGCGGCTAGAGGGGTTGCACCCCATCAAGGCCGGGCGCTGATCTGCTTCTGCAAGTTTTGAATCTGGCTTTGCAGGGTGTTGATGTTGCGCGTCACCTGGCCACGGAAGGCGTCAAACTCAGCGGTATTGGTGCCCTGGGCGGGTGCCGGGCGGTTCTCCAGTTCACTTTTGAGCACCATCAAGTCCTGCTCCAGACGCTCTACCGCTGCACCCGGGTTGCCCTGTTTTTTCAGGGCCGCCACGTCCACCGCTTGTTGCGCGACGCTGGCTTTGAGTGTGGTCAGTTCACTGCCCAGGCTTTTGATATCGGCTTCGAGTCTGGTCTGGCTTTCTTTCTGGGCCGTTACCTGCAGCAACATCGCAGCATTGATCTGCTCAAAACGGTTGTCCAGTTCGCCCTGCTGCCCCGCCACCATGCCTTGCTGGCGCGTGCTCTGCTCCTGCAGCTGCTCTTCAATCTGCTTGATCTGCAACTTCAGGGCTTCGCTGCCGTTATTGATGTTCGACTCGCTGGCCACCACCTTGCCCGATATGGCCTGCAAGCGTCCCGCCGCATCCTCGCTGATACGGGCAAAGCTTTCCTGGGTCGCCACCAGTTGCTGCTCCATCAGCGAAATCTGCTGAAAGCTCCACCACCCCAGCCCCGCAACCGCCAGCATCAATGCACCGACAAGCACCCACAAAGGTCCGGTACTCGGCCCCTTGACCTTGATCACCGGCGTGTTGCGCGAGTACACCGTGGTGCGTTCACGGGCACCGCCAGCCGGCTCCAGCGGGTCCTGATCAGCCGCCGTGGCGCGCAGGAGCGGTACATCGTGAAAGTCGTCGCGGGCATCATTACGCATGGCTAAACCTTTTTTGAATCCTGAAAATGGGGTCAAGGTACAAGCTTCGGACACCAGAGGGTTAACGGTAAGGCGATTCCTGGGCTTTCCACCAGCCGCAAAACTCGTCAAGCGCCGCCCACAGACTGACTTTAGGGTCGTAGTCCAGATAGTGCCGGGCGCGGCTGATGTCGAGAGTAAAATCCTTGTCCATGATCTGCACGCCCAGGCGCGACAGGGTCGGCTCAGGCTGACCCGGCCACAGTTTGCAGGCGGCCTCGTTGAGCGCTCCCTGGCTGTAGGCCAGACCATAGCCTCGGTAGCGGGTAACTTGCGGCACGTTCATCTGGCGCATCACGTAATTGATCACATCCCACAGCGGAATGGGTGCGCCATTACTGATGTTGTAGGCCTTGCCCAGGGCCGAACCCGTGGTCAGCAGGCTGCTCATCAAGGCTTCGTTGAGATTCTGGATGCTGGTGAAATCGACCTTGTTCAGGCCATTGCCGACGATGGCCAGCCGACCTTTGCGTTGCAGCTTGAGCAGGCGCGGGAACAGGCTCATGTCCCCCGCCCCGGTGACGAATCGCGGACGCAGGGCAATCACCTCAAGGCCGAACTCCTGGGCACCGAAGACTTTTTGTTCCGCCAGGTTTTTGGTCGCGGCACAGGGATGCCGGAAACGCCGGGGCAACTGTTCTTCAGTCAAATCGGTATGGGAGCGGCCATCGAAGTACAGCGATGCCGAAGACAAATGCACCAGGCGCCGTACTCTCTGCTTCAGACAGGCTTCCACCACATTCTCGGTGACCAGCACGTTGTCGCGGTGGAAGTCCTGATAACGACCCCAGGCGCCCACGTGACCGGCGCAATGCACCACGGCATCGACATCGACACACAAATCGCGCACCAGCAAGCCATCGGTCAAATCACCCGGGATAAATTCAGCCCCGCGCCGCACCAGGTGTTCAACACCTTCGGCCCGTCGCCCGCTGACCCGTACGTCAAAGCCCTGCTCCAGGGCAGAACGCGCAAAGCGTCCGCCAATAAAGCCGCTCGCGCCGGTGACCAGAATCTTCATCAATCACTCCAAATGCTGTAATTCTTGTTGCCTGCTGTTTAAACGCTGGTTGTCAGGCCAAAGGCACTAACCAGCGGGGTGCCGAACGCGTTAAATGCTCGGTCAGTTGCCCCAGCAGTTGCCCACCGTTGCGCCAATGATGCCAGTACAGTGGCACGTCGATCGGTTTATCTGCCAAAAGCTCCACCAAAGCCCCGCTTGCAAGCTGCTCGCGCACCTGCAATTCAGGTACCAGCCCCCAGCCCAGGCCGGCTTCGGTGAGGCGAATAAAACCTTCGGAGGACGGACACAAATGGTGCTCGAAGCCGCCGTCGACCCCAAGGGATGCCAGGTAGCGATGTTGCAAAAAGTCATCCGGGCCGAATACCAGCGCGGGGGTTTTTGGCAACAACCCGGCACTCACCCCCTCGGGAAAATGCCGGGCAATGAACGCCGGGCTGGCCAGTGCGCGGTAGCGCATGGCGCCCAGCAATACGCTACGGGCCCCGGCCACCGGACGCTCACTGGCGCACAGGCAGGCGGCCACTTCACCGGCCCGCATCCGTTTGAGGCCCACGGTTTGATCTTCAACCACCAGGTCCAGCAACAGGTGCTGGTCGGCACAAAAGTCCCCCACCGCCACGGCCCACCAGGTGGCCAGACTGTCGGCGTTCAAGGCAATGCGCAGCCGTTCGGGCAGGCCTTCATCGTCCAGGGCCGGGACCGCACTCTGCAAGTCACGCTCAAGCAGACGCACTTGCTGGACGTGGTTGAGCAAACGCCGACCAATCTCGGTCGGGCTCGGCGGTGTGGCGCGAATCAGCACCGGCTGGCCGATGCGTGCCTCCAGCAGCTTGATCCGCTGGGAGATGGCCGATTGCGAAAGGCCCAGGACCTGGGCCGCCCGTTCAAAACCAGCCTGCTCTACGACTGCGGCAAGGGCAGAGAGTAATTTATAGTCGAACATCAGTTTTCCTAATGAGCGATCAGCAATATTGGTTTTTCTTATACAGCTTCAGCCCCGAGAATAGCCAGCATCACTTTTCACTCTTCAAGGACTTACTCCATGGCCGGCGAAACCGCCCTGGCAACTCTGTTGCGCAGCATGAGCCCGCACCTCAACCAGGGTGACTACGTGTTTTGCACCCTGCCCGACCACCGCATCCCGGACAGTTGCGAGGTGATCGGCAGCTTTCGTGAACAAGAAGGCCTGACACTGATTGTCGAGCGCCAACAGGCCGAACAGGCCGGGCTTGCCTATGACTACATCGCCGCCTGGATCACCCTCAATGTGCACTCGGCGCTGCAGGCAGTCGGCCTGACAGCAGCCTTCGCCACTGCCCTGGGCCAGGCCGGAATCAGTTGCAACGTGATTGCCGGTTATTACCACGACCATCTGTTTGTCGGCCGCAGCGATGCAGATCGCGCCATGACAGTACTGAGTCAATTGGCAGCCAGCGCGGAGTAAGAACGATGTGGCAAAGTTATGTGAACGGCTTGCTGGTGGCCCTGGGTTTGATCATGGCCATTGGTACCCAGAATGCCTTTGTGCTGGCGCAAAGCCTGCGCCGGGAACATCACCTGCCGGTGGCGGCCCTGTGCGTGGTATGTGACGCCCTGCTGGTGGCTGCCGGTGTGTTTGGCCTGGCCACAGTGCTGGCGCAAAACCCTTTGTTGCTGGCCATCGCCCGCTGGGGCGGCGCAGCCTTCCTGCTGTGGTACGGCACCCTGGCCCTGCGCCGGGCCTGTTCGAAACAAAGCCTTGGGCAAGGTGAAAACCATAAGGTGCGTTCATTACGCGCGGTGATGCTCAGTGCCCTGGCGGTTACCCTGCTCAACCCCCATGTGTATCTGGACACCGTGTTGCTGATCGGCTCCCTGGGCGCCCAGCAAACTGAACCCGGCGCTTATGTCGCAGGTGCCGCCAGTGCCTCGCTGCTGTGGTTTTCCGCCCTGGCCCTGGGTGCCGCCTGGTTGGCCCCGTGGCTGGCACGCCCGGCAACCTGGCGCTGGCTGGACCTGCTGGTGGCGGTGATGATGTTCAGCGTGGCGTATCAATTAATAAGTGCCGGCTGATGCGGGCCAGAGCGTTTGCAAAATCTTTGGAACCTCTATTCCACACAGTTGTTGCGTGGTTTTGCCGCACCCCCGGTGCTATGATCCAGCCCCTGCGCCGCGAAGAGTAAAAACTCATCGGCGCGTGTTTGGCCGCCCGTGATCGGCCTTGCGCTCATCGCAACTGACCTGATTAGGAGAATCATCATGGCTTTCGAATTGCCGCCGCTGCCCTACGCACACGATGCCCTGCAGCCGCACATCTCCAAAGAAACCCTGGAGTTTCACCACGACAAGCACCACAACACCTACGTCGTGAACCTGAACAACCTGGTGCCAGGCACCGAGTTCGAAGGCAAAACCCTGGAAGAGATCGTTAAAACCTCTTCGGGCGGTATCTTCAACAACGCCGCTCAGGTCTGGAACCACACTTTTTACTGGAACTGCATGACGCCAAACGGCGGCGGCGCACCTACTGGCGCGCTGGCTGATGCCATCAACGCAGCCTTCGGTTCGTTCGACAAGTTCAAGGAAGAGTTCAGCAAGACTTCCATCGGCACCTTCGGCTCCGGCTGGGGCTGGCTGGTGAAGAAAGCTGACGGTTCCCTGGCCCTGGCCAGCACCATTGGCGCCGGCAACCCGCTGACCAGCGGCGACACCCCGCTGCTGACCTGCGACGTTTGGGAACACGCTTACTACATCGACTACCGCAACGTGCGTCCGAAGTATGTTGAAGCGTTCTGGAACCTCGTTAACTGGAAGTTCGTTGCTGAGCAGTTCGAAGGCAAAACCTTTACTGCTTAAGCCTGACTCCAGGTAAAAAAAACCCGGCATGCCGGGTTTTTTTTGTCTGCCTGAAAGTGTCTGCCCCGCCCCTGCCCGGTTTCGGGCCAGCCGTATCAAGACACCCGATATTTTTCATTCAGCCCCTCAAGTTAAAGAAGCCGCAGACCGACACATTAGCTGCCGTGGATATCTGCAGCGGCACTCAGGCACCTGGCCAAAAGCATTAGTGGCAGAAACAAGGAATAGCGCTTTGAAGCCGGAACTCAAAAACAGCTTGTCGTTCAAGTTGCTGCAGATCGTGTTGCTGTCGGCACTGGGCGTTGGAGCAGTGCTTGGTTGCGGGCAAATTGTGTTCTACGCCTACGAAACACGGCAGGCCGTCAACAATGATGCGGGGCGTATCCTCGGCATGTTTCGCGACCCCTCGACTCAGGCGCTGTATAGCCTGGACCGCGATATGGCGATGCAGGTCATCGAAGGCCTGTTTCAGGATGATGCCGTGCGTCAGGCGTCCATTGGTCACCCCGATGAAGCCAGCCTTGCGCAAAAGTCACGGCCCTTGCACACGTCCTCAAGCCGTTGGCTGACCGACCTTATTTTGGGCCGGCAACACACCGACAGCATTGCGCTGACGGGCCGTGAACCGGACCGCGAGTATTACGGCGACCTGAACATAACCCTCGATACCGCCCCTTTTGGCAAAGATTTCTTAACCAACGCCGTGATCATTCTGATCTCCGGCGTGCTGCGCGCGCTGCTGTTGGGGCTGGTGCTGTACCTGGTGTATCACTGGCTACTGACCAAACCCTTGTCAAAAATCCTCCGCCACTTGACCAGTATCAACCCCGATCGCCCCGGCGAGCACTGGATGCCCCCACTCAAGGGGCATGAGAACAATGAACTGGGGATGTGGGTCAACACCGCCAATCAGCTGCTGAGCTCAATTGAGCGCAATACCGATTTGCGCCGCGAAGCGGAAAACTCCTTGTTGCGCATGGCCCGGTATGACTTTTTGACCGGTTTACCAAATCGACAGCAACTGCAGGCCCAACTGGGCAAAACCCTGGTGGAGGCTGGCCGCTCGCAACGTCGTGTCGCGGTGCTGTGTGTGGGGCTGGACGATTTCAAAGGCATCAACGAACAGTTTGGCTATCAGACCGGTGACCGGCTGTTACAAGCCCTGACTGACCGGATTCGTGCCCACAGCGCATGCCAGGGCACTCTGGCACGCCTGGGCGGCGACCAGTTCGCGCTGGTCCAGGCCCATATCGAGCAGCCCTACGAGGCCGCCGAGCTGGCCCAGAAGATCATTGATGATCTCGAAACCCCTTTCAGTCTGGACCAGCACAACATCCGATTACGCGCCACCATTGGCATCACCTTGTTTCCCGAAGATGGCGACACATCTGAGCAACTGCTGCAAAAAGCCGAGCAGACCATGACCCTGGCCAAAAGCCGGTCGCGCGGCCGTTATCAGTTTTATATCGCCAGCGTCGACCGCGAGATGCGGCGTCTGCGCCAGCTGGAAAAAGACTTGCGCGAAGCACTGCTCAATAACCAGTTGCACCTGGTCTATCAGCCGCAGATCCGTTACAGCGACCATCGGGTGGTCGGGGTCGAAGCGTTGCTGCGATGGCAGCACCCCGAGCACGGCCTGGTCCCTGCGGATCTGTTTATTCCGCTGGCCGAAAAAAACGGCAGCATCATTGCCATCGGTGAGTGGGTACTGCACCAGTCCTGCCGCCAACTGCGCGAATGGCATGATCAGGGCTTCAGCGAGCTGCGCATGGCAGTCAACCTTTCGACCGTGCAACTGCATCACGCCGAACTGCCACGGATGGTCAACGAGCTGTTTCACAACTACCACCTGGCGCCCCGCAGCCTTGAGCTGGAGGTCACAGAAACCAGCCTCATGGAAGACATCGGCACTGCCGCCCAGCACCTGCTGAGCCTGCGTCGCTCCGGCGCCTTGATCGCGATTGATGACTTTGGCACCGGCTACTCATCCCTGAGCTACCTCAAGCGACTGCCGCTGGACAAAATCAAGATCGATAAAAGTTTTGTGCAGGACCTGATTGACGATGACGACGATGCGACCATCGTGCGGGCCATTATTCAGCTCGGCAAAAGCCTGGGCATGCAGGTAATAGCCGAAGGCGTCGAAACCGCCGAACAGGAAGCCTATGTGATCAAGGAAGGGTGTCACGAAGGCCAGGGCTATCTGTACAGCAAACCCCTGGGAGCACGGGAGTTGAGCGCTTACCTGAAGCAGGCCCGGCGTAATCGGCTACTGAAGCTGCAACCCGGTGTTTCGTGATTGCCCCTGAATCGGGGTTGCCTGAAGGTAAATAAGAAATATTTACAACGCTAACCCTTTACACAAAATGCATATCTTTCGCATCATGTCGCAGTTTTGCGTGCAGCCGCACGCTTGTCCCACCTCTCGAAGCAGGATTTTCGCCATGATTCGTATGCCCCTGGCTACCGCCAGTCTGCTGGCCATTGCTATCTCACTCGCCGGTTGTGGCGACAAGGACAAGGAAAAAACTGCGGCGGCCCCTACGCCGGCAGCAGCCACCAGCACCGCAACGCCAGCGACCGATGTCAGCGCGGTGAAAATTGATGAAGCTGCCGCCAAAGCCGTTGTCGCGCATTACGCCGACATGGTTCACGCAGTATTCAGCGATGCCGAGTCGGGTGCGAAAAAACTGCAAACGGCTATCGACGCCTTCCTCGCCAAGCCCAACGATGACACCCTCAAAGCCGCCCGCGCGGCCTGGGTTGAGGCGCGCGTACCTTACCTGCAAAGCGAAGTATTCCGTTTCGGCAACACCATCATTGATGACTGGGAAGGTCAGGTTAATGCCTGGCCACTGGACGAAGGCCTGATCGACTACGTTGACACCAGCTACGCTGGTGCACTGGGCAACCCGGGTGCCAACGCCAACATTATTGCCAACACCCAGATCCAGGTCGGCGAAGACAAGGTCGACGTGACCGAAATCACCCCCGAGACCCTCGCCAGCCTGAACGAACTGGGCGGCTCCGAAGCCAACGTGGCGACCGGCTACCATGCAATCGAATTCCTGCTCTGGGGCCAGGACCTCAACGGTACCGGCCCTGGCGCGGGCAACCGTCCGGCGTCCGACTACCTTGAAGGCGAAGGCGCCACCGGGGGCCACAATGACCGTCGTCGCGCGTACCTCAAAGCGGTTACCCAACTGCTGGTCAACGACCTGGACGAAATGGTCGGCAACTGGGCACCGGATGTAACCGACAACTACCGCGCCACACTGCAAGCTGATACCCCGCAGAACGGCCTGCGCAAAATGCTGTTCGGCATGGGCAGCCTGTCGTTGGGTGAACTGGCAGGCGAACGCATGAAAGTGTCGCTGGAAGCCAACTCTCCGGAAGACGAGCAAGACTGCTTCAGCGACAACACCCACAACTCGCACTTCTACGATGCCAAAGGCATTCGTAACGTGTACCTGGGTGAGTACCTGCGTACTGACGGCACTAAAATGACCGGCCCGAGCCTGTCGTCGCTGGTTGTGGCGGTTGACCCGGCCACAGACGCCACGCTGAAATCCGATCTGGCAGACACCGAAGCCAAGATCCAGGTCATGGTTGATCTTGCCAACAAGGGCGAGCACTACGACCAACTGATCGCCGCGGGTAATGAGGCGGGCAATCAGGTTGTACGTGACGCCATCGCCGCCCTGGTCAAACAGACCGCGGCCATCGAGCAGGCAGCCGGCAAGCTGGGCATCAACGATCTGAACCCCGACACTGCCGACCACGAGTTTTGATCCGCAGGGTTTGAGTGAATGATGAGGCGGCCTTCGGGCCGCCTTTTTTATTCGACGCCACCGACCTCTGCACAAGCGAGCTTTTTATCGAGCCCATGTTGATGGGCGAGTGAACGCGACATTCCCGGGAAGCTCGCTCCTGCAGTGCCGGGTCGGACCAGCTTGCAAGGTGGAGCAATTCCCTCCGTGCACAGGAACGAAAACCTGCCCCTGATCAAACCAAATGCTAATCCCTCTTATTTCAATTCACCTTCCCTGATAAACTTTGCGCCCTCGATTTTGCTCGCTGATCTGGACGCTTGATGCCTTCGCTGCCTCTTCGCCTGTCTCTGCTGCTATTGGCCCTGGGCCTTGGCGGCTGTGATGATGCCCCGCGTTTTACCCAACCCGAGCCCGGTGAATCCCGCTCCGGCGGGGATACGACAGTGGGTAAAGCCGATCGAAATGCGTTCTCCATGCCCTCCGCCAACCTTTCGCCAAGCCGGCGTCTGGATTTCAGTGTCGGCAACAGTTTCTTTCGCAGCCCCTGGGTCATAGCCCCCTCCACCACCACCGCCCGTGACGGCCTGGGCCCGCTGTTCAATACCAATGCCTGTCAGAACTGCCATATCAAGGACGGTCGCGGCCACCCTCCTGCGCCGGACGCCGTCAACTCGGTGTCCATGCTGGTACGCCTGTCGATTCCCGATCAACCCGCCTATGCCAGGTTGATCGAGCAGACCGGCGTAGTGCCGGAACCGGTTTATGGCGCTCAGTTGCAGGACATGGCCGTGCCCGGCGTTGCCCCCGAAGGCAAGGTGCGGGTCGAATACCAGCCGGTGCTGGTACATTTCAAGGACGGCACGGCAGTCGAGCTGCAAAAACCGACACTGAGAATCACCCAGCTCGGTTATGGCCCGATGCACCCGGACACCCGTTTCTCGGCACGCGTTGCACCGCCGATGATTGGCCTGGGTTTGCTTGAGGCCATCCCCGAAGAGGCGATTCTGGCCAATGCCAACACAGGTGACGGGGTTGCCGGACGTCCGAACCGGGTCTGGGATGATGCGCAACAAAAGACTGTTCTGGGGCGCTTTGGCTGGAAAGCCGGTCAACCGAACCTCAATCAACAAAACGTTCACGCCTTTTCTGGTGATATGGGGCTCACCACGTCCCTGAGACCCGTTGATGACTGCACCCCGGCCCAAACTGACTGTCTTCAAGCCCCCAACGGCAATGGCCCGGATGGCGAGCCAGAGGTCAGTGACAACATTCTGCGGCTCGTCGAGTTCTATACCCGCAACCTCGCCGTGCCTGCACGACGGGATGTCGGCTCGCCCCAGGTGCTGGCCGGCAAAAACCTGTTTTACCAGGCAGGCTGTGCGTCGTGCCATACGCCGACGTTCACCACCTCGGCCAACGCCGCTGAACCCGAACTGGCCAACCAGGTGATTCACCCTTACAGCGACCTGTTGCTCCACGATATGGGCGACGGTCTGGCCGACAACCGCACAGAGTTCGCCGCCTCCGGGCGCGACTGGCGCACCGCGCCACTGTGGGGTATAGGTCTGACCCGAACAGTCAGTGGACACACCCGGTTTTTGCACGATGGACGTGCACGCAACCTGCTCGAAGCCGTGCTCTGGCACGGTGGTGAGGCCGAACCGGCCAGACAGCAGGTGCTGCAATTCGATGCCGGGCAGCGCGCAGCGTTGCTGGCGTTCCTGAACTCTCTTTAACGCCTTACAAGATCGGGGACCCCGACATGTTTCGACCCAAGCTTTTGTTCACCAGCCTTGCCGCGATCGCTCTGGCCGCATGCTCGCCACAAGACCCGCAAGCCGTCACCTCGGCGGCGATTGCCAAACAGGTGATTTTGCCGACCTACAGCCGCTGGGTCGATGCCGACCGCCAACTGGCCGTCAGTGCCCTGGCCTTCTGCCAGGGCAAAGAAACACTGGAAACCGCCAGGGCTGACTTCTTGCACGCGCAAAAAGCCTGGGCCGAGCTGCAACCCTTGCTGATCGGTCCGCTGGCCGAAGGTAATCGCTCGTGGCAGGTCCAGTTCTGGCCGGACAAGAAAAACCTGGTCGGACGTCAGGTTGAGCAACTGGTGGTAGCCCAGCCCCAGATCGATGCCGATGCCCTGGCCAAGTCCAGCGTTGTGGTGCAAGGCCTGTCAGCCTACGAATACATTCTGTTCGACAGCAATATCGACCTGGCTGATGCTGCACAAAAAGCCCGTTACTGCCCGTTGTTGAGTGCCATTGGCGAACGCCAGAAACAACTGGCCGAAGAGATTCTGGCCAGTTGGAACAGCACCGACGGCATGCTCGCGCAAATGACCAAGTTCCCTAACCAGCGCTATGCCGACTCCCACGAGGCCATTGCTGATCTGTTGCGGGTACAGGTCACGGCACTCGATACCCTGAAGAAAAAGCTCGGCACCCCGATGGGCCGCCAGAGCAAGGGCATCGCCCAGCCATTCCAGGCCGACGCATGGCGCAGCCAGTCATCGCTGCAAAGCCTGGCTGCCAGCCTCGCTGCCGCCCAGACCGTCTGGGTCGGGGTCGACAACCAAGGCTTGCGTGGCTTGTTGCCTGCTGAGCAAAAGCCGTTGGCTGACAAGATCGACGCTGCCTATGCCGCTTCGCTCAAGCTGTTCAATGACAACCAGCGTTCGCTCAATGAATTGCTGGCTGACGACGCAGGTCGCGCCCAGCTGGACGCCATCTACGACAGCCTGAACGTGGTTCACCGCCTGCACGAAGGCGAACTGGCCAAGGCCCTGGGCATTCAGCTGGGCTTTAACGCCAACGACGGCGACTGATGAAAGAGGGGTCGATGATGCGCAGGCAAGCTCTCAAGCTCGGTGGTTTACTACTGAGCGCCGTCACGTTGGGCGGCTGGTCACTGTTTAAACAAAAAGGCCAGAGCCCGCTGCTGTTGAGTGCCCGTGACGATGTGGACGGCAATCACTTTGCCGTCGGCTATCGGCTGGACGGCACTCAGGTGTTCAGCACCCGGGTCGGCCAGCGCTGCCATGACATCATCAATCACCCTTCGCTGCCCATTGCGCTGTTTGTCGCGCGGCGCCCCGGCACCGAGAGCTACCTGATCAACCTTGCAGACGGGCAGTTGCTACAAACCCTGACATCGCTGCCCGATCGACATTTTTACGGCCATGCGGTGATCCATAAAGACGGCGAATGGCTCTACACCACTGAAAATGACACCACCGACCCGGGACGTGGCTTGCTGGGGGTTTATCGCTTTGCAGACGGGCGCTTGGTTCACAGTGGCGAAATCCCGACCCACGGCGTTGGCCCGCATCAGGTGTCGTGGATGCCCGACGGCGAGACGCTGGTGGTGGCCAACGGCGGGATTCGTACCGAGGCCGAAAGCCGGATCGAGATGAATCTGAATGCGATGGAGCCCAGCCTGGTCCTGATGCAGCGCGACGGGACGTTGCTGAGCAAAGAGACCTTGAGCCAGCAGATGAACAGCGTGCGCCATCTTGCAATTGCAACTGACGGCACCATCGTTGCGTGTCAGCAATTCATGGGCGAGGCCCACACATTGTCCGAATTGCTGGCGATCAAGCGTCCTGGTCAGCCCTTCGAACCCTTCCCGGTGGCAGAGCAGCAACTGCGTGCCATGGGCCATTACACGGCCAGTGTGGCGGTACACAGCGGGTTGCGGCTGGTTGCATTGACCGCTCCGCGGGGCAACCGGTTCTTTGTCTGGGATCTGGACAGCGGTGACTTGCGCCTCGATGCGCCGTTACCCGATTGCGCCGGGGTGGCTGCGGTAGAGGATGGCTTTGTGGTTACATCCGGTCAGGGTCGTTGCCGTTTCTATGACTGCCGCCAGAGTGAGCTGACAGCCAAACCGCTGGATTTGCCATCAGGGCTGTGGGACAACCATTTGCATGTGATGTAAATCCAGAGCCCCATGACTCAAGGTCCCGGGGCCCCTGGCACAGCCTGCGGCTTCAGCCCTGGGATTTCATGCCCTGGGCCATGCCAAACATGAACAGCAACAGGTCGTGATCTGGCGTCGCTACGCTCGCCACTTTCGCAACTCGCGGTAGCGGGCAACTGGCCCCGCTGACTGCACCGCTGAATACCTGGGGCTTGGGCTGCTCCCAGGCGGCCAGCGCCACAGAAGCAATGGCCAGAGCGACCAGTAGAAACAAACCTCGTGCTATTTCTCTCTTCATCACCGTAAACCTTTGATGGCGCTGCCAAACACCTTCTCGTAAAAGTAGATCAATTTGTTCCAGTCGGCGGCATTCCACGACGAGTGGCGACGCAGTTGCTTGAGATCGTGGGAGGCAGCTTTGTGCGGAGTCAGGCGTTGCCGGCTTTTTTCAAGGTCCAGCAGGGCGATGTCGACCACGGCACTTTCACCGTCTGCGGTGACCCGTACGAAGACGTGCTTGGGGTACAGGCAACCATGCTGCCAACGTCCCAGATGCATGCGCGCCAGGGTATGGGCAATGGCTTCCAGCACCCGCTCATGGATCGCTTCACCATGGCGTTCACGCCCACCGGCGGCGTACCAGTTGTCAATTTCGATAAAGCCGTCAAGGGCTGCGGTCACCAGCAGTGCGCGCCATTGACGGTCTGCACCCTGTTTTGCCCCGCAGTACACCAACTCGGGTAC
This sequence comes from Pseudomonas sp. TMW22089, assembly GCF_022496645.1. NCBI lineage: Bacteria > Pseudomonadati > Pseudomonadota > Gammaproteobacteria > Pseudomonadales > Pseudomonadaceae > Pseudomonas > Pseudomonas sp. TMW22089. The sequence continues at coordinate 37,753 of NZ_SCFG01000005.1, read as the reverse complement.
CCCCACCGCCAAACCCTGCATGGCCAGCAGTGCATCACGCTCACGCAATACCGTCGGCCGGCCCAGCGGGTAACGCCAGCTACGGTAGGTATGACCGACCTGGCGTTTGGCATAAAGCAATCGTCCACCGGCATCGCGAATTCGCTGCACACCACTCTCACCGCCGCGACGCTGATTCGGCTCCTCGACCCACTCGCCTTGCTGCTGCCAGTAGTACTCGAAGCGGTCTTCAGTTGCAGCTTGGGGTGGAGATACAAATTCAACGGCCATGGGTTACCTCTTGCGTAATATGTAAACCCGCCACATCGCATACAGCGGGATAAAATCCAAATGATTCTGAACAACGAACCCGGCTTTTTTAAACTCGGCTTCAACAGTCACCGCCGGTAACACAAAACGATTCTGATACCCGTCCGACCCGCCATCGGCTTCACGCTGACGTTGCAGGCGGTTGCGTTTCCAGGCTTTGAAATTGCCATCGACCCACAGCGAAATGATCACACTGTCCCGGCTGACACGGTGAAACTCCCGTAACAGAGCCATCCGGTGACTTGCATCACCAATGTGGTGCAGCAGGCGCATGCTGAAAATACTGTCGACCGCGTTATCTGGCAGATCGATATCAAATGCAGATGTCTGCAAACGCCGTACCCGTTTGACCACTTGCGCAGGCTGTGCCTTCGATGCCACTTCCAGCATGGATGCAGAGTAATCCGCACCAATGATTTCGCGGTTGGTCTTTTCGGCCAGCAACGGCCAGAAACGCCCTGCGCCACAAGGAAGATCCAGTACCAGGCCCGGCTCGCCGGCCAATGCCAGGGCCTTGCGCGCCAACTGCTCATCACGCTTGTGCGAAAGCCGTCGGGCGAGCCCGTCCTGATGTTTTTCCAGGTACTCGGCGGCGTGCTTTTGATCGTACTTTTCAGAAAACTTGAGTTTGATTGTGGAGCTCATGACGGCTCTCCTGAAGCGTGTAAGCGCTACCTTAATCAGGAGAACGTATGCATCAGGTCATCACCGGGTGAAAATTTCGTGCCTTGGCCCGATCAGACGTTACAGGGTTTTACAGACCACCAATAATGGCTCTGGGCCACTTCAAAAACTAAACCCTGAAAGGGGAATGGCCAGCAGGACGCTGGCCATGGCAGGACATATCAGACATCAACCGGGTTCAATTCAACGTGAAAGCGGCACCCGTTGGGCTCCATGGTGGTCAGCGTTACCCGCCAGCCCTGGCTGTCACAGATCCGTTGCACCAGCGACAGCCCCAACCCCAGCCCTTCCCCGCGTTTTTCGCTGCCCCTTACAAAAGGCTGGAACATGGCCTGGCGTTTTTCTTCGGGAATCCCCACACCGCTGTCTTCCACCACAAATCCGGTGGGCTCGAGACTCAACCGGATGAAACCGGTGTCGGTGTAATGCAGGGCATTTCGTAGCAAGTTGCCCATGACGGCGTGCAGGAAGGTCGCGTTATAACGGGTATCCAGTGGCTGCCCCGGATCGTAGATCAGGGTCAGGCCCTTGGCTTCAATGGGGCCGCGCCACAAACTGATCAGGCCTTCGGCCACGGTAGTGAGGGTCACTTTCGGCGACATGCTGGCATCTTCGTGCTGAGCCCTGGCCAGCATCAGGAAGGTCTGTACCAGCTCGCGCATTTCTTCACAGGCGCGCGAGATTCGCTCGACTTGCGAGCGGCTGCGCGGGTCCAGCGCCGGATTTTCCAGCAAAAGCTCGCACGAACTGGCCAGTACCATCAGCGGGGTACGCAACTCATGGCTGACATCGCTGGTGAACAGCCGCTCACGGGTCAGGGTGTCGCGCAGGCGCCCCAGGGTAGCGTCGAACGCCACCGCCAACTCGCCCACTTCATCGGCCGCATAGTCCGGCGCCAAAGGCGGAGCCAGGCCCAGCAACTGATCACGATGACGCACCTGGCGCGCCAGGCGCACCACGGGGGCCATGACCCTGCGGGCCAGAATCCAGCCTAAAAAGACCGCCAGGGCCAATGCCAGTACAAAACCGACCACGACCACGGCAAACAACACGCGCTCACGTTCTTCGAAATCACTTTGGTCCTGCAGCAATACATAGCGCCGACCGTCAACCACTTCGACCATGGCGTGGTACGACAGCTGGTCGCGAAACACTTCATGAAAACCCGGATCAAGATGGCGCAGGTCTTTGGGCAAAGCGAAATCGCCGCGCCCGCCACTGTAATAAAACAGCTGGTCAGGCTCCGGTCGATGGTTCCAGTCGGCAATATTGTCCATCAACAACAGGCGTTGCAGGTCGCCGCCCAGGCCCGCTGAAATGAGTTTTTCTTCGACCAGGTGAACGGTGGCAACAATGCCCAGGGCGAATGTACCTGCCACCAGCGCACTCATGAGTGCGAAGGCAATGATGATCCGCTGGGCAAGGCTTTGCTTAAACTCCATCACGACTCTCGGCGAGGCGGTAGCCGACACCATGTACGGTTTGCAATAACGGCTTGTCGAACGGCTTGTCGATCACCTGACGCAACTGGTGCACATGGCTGCGCAGGCTGTCGCTGTCAGGGCAGTCATCGCCCCACAAGGCCTCTTCCAGCACTTCACGGCGCAACACGTGGGGGCTTTTCTGCATTAATACGGCCAGCAACTTGAGCCCCACCGGGTTGAGCTTGAGCAGGCGCCCTTCGCGGGTTACTTCAAGGGTATCGAGGTCGTATTTCAGATCGCCCACTTGCAGCTCGCGTCGCCCGCCCCCCTGAGCCCGGCGCAATACTGCTTCAATGCGTGCCGCCAGTTCCGACAAGGCAAAGGGTTTGAGCAGGTAGTCATCGGCGCCGGACTTGAAGCCCTGCAGGCGGTCGTCGAGCTGGTCGCGGGCGGTGAGCATGATCACCGGAGTATCGCGTCGCGCATCTTCACGCAAGCGCTTGCACAAGGTGTAACCGTCGATCCCGGGCAACATGATGTCGAGCACGATAAGGTCGTAATGCTCGGTGGCCGCCAGATGCAGACCTGACAAACCGTCCTGCGCGCAGTCAACGGTATAGCCCTTAAGCCCCAGGTAGTCCGCCAGATTGGCAAGGATATCGCGGTTGTCTTCAACCAGTAGAACTCTCATGGGCACTTTCTCCGTACGCAGTTACGACCGTCTTGGCCCGCGCAGCTTAAGTCTTAGCACGACCGAGAGCCAGCGCTGCAAGACCATCACTCTATTTAGTTGAAGAACGCCCAAATCTGACATTTTTTTTACTCACGGTTCACAAAGCCAATACAGTGGCGCCCGCACACTCACGCCCCCAACGGGTTTAAGGAAAAACACTAATGCGTCTGCTGTCCACCGCGCCAATGCGCTATCTGCTTCTGTTGACAGGCTGTTGGCTGGCGACCTTTTTAATCACCCGAGGCGTCTTGCTGTTCACCCATTTGGGCGAGGCTGGTAATAGCTGGTTGCCGGTGTTTGGCATTGGCCTGCTCTACGATCTGGGATTTTTGACCTACGCCGCCTTGCCGCTGGGTCTGTATTTGTTGCTGTGCCCGCCCGCCCTGTGGCGCCGTCGTGGTCATCGCTGGTTCCTGCAAGGCCTGCTGACCGTGAGCCTGTTCGCCATGCTGTTCACCGCAGTGGCCGAATTCCTGTTCTGGGACGAGTTCGGTGTGCGCTTTAACTTTATCGCCGTGGATTACCTGGTTTACTCCGATGAAGTGCTGAATAACGTGCTGGAGTCGTATCCGATCGGCCTGCTGCTCAGTGCCATCGGCGTCGCGGCCATTGTTCTGAGTGTTGCCTTGCGCAAACCGTTCAATGCCGCCATGAATGCCCCGCTGCCCACCTTTCGCGCTCGCCTGGCAACCTTCGCCGGTTTGCTGCTGGTGGCAGGCTTGAGCCTGCAGTTGCTTGATCAGGACGGCCCGCGCGGCCAGGGCGGCAACGCCTATCAGCACGAACTGGCGAGCAACGGCCCGTACCAGTTCTTCGCCGCATTCCGTAACAACGAACTGGACTACCAGCAGTTCTACGCCAGCCTGCCTGCCGACGTGGTCGCCAGACAGCTGCGCACCGAGCTCACGGAACCCAATGCCACATTTGTCGGCAAGGACCCGCTGGATATCCGGCGCAACATCGACAACCCGGGGACTGCGCGCCAGCCAAACATTGTGCTGGTGACCATCGAAAGCCTGAGCGCCAAGTACCTGGGCAGCAATGGTGACGGCCGCAACCTGACCCCGAACCTGGATCAGTTGCGCAAAGAGAGCCTGTACTTCAATAACTTCTATGCCACCGGTACCCGTACCGATCGGGGCCTGGAAGCCATTACCCTGGCCATTCCTCCTACCCCGGGCCGCTCCATCGTCAAGCGTATCGGTCGTGAAAGCGGCTTTGCCAGCCTTGGCCAGCAACTCAATGCCGTGGGCTATGACAGCGTGTTCGTCTATGGCGGCCGCGGGTATTTCGACAACATGAACGCATTTTTCAGCGGCAACGGTTACCGCGTGGTTGACCAAAGCAGCGTCAATGAAGCCGATATCCACTTCAAAAATGCGTGGGGCATGGCTGACGAAGACCTGTACCGCGAAACCCTGAAGCTGGCCGATGCCGATTACGCCCGGCAAAAGCCGTTTTTACTGCAGTTGATGACCACCTCCAACCATCGTCCTTATACCTATCCAGAAGGCCGTATCGACATCAAGTCGGGTAACGGTCGCGACGGTGCGGTGAAATACACCGACTACGCCATCGGCCAGTTCCTCAAGGATGCCCGCCAAAAGCCGTGGTTCGACAACACGATCTTCATTTTCGTGGCTGACCACACGGCAGGCAGCGCCGGCAAGGAAGACTTGCCCATTACCAACTACCAGATCCCGCTGTTTATCTATGGGCCAAAATTCATAGAAGCCCGCGAGAGCGCACAACTGGCCAGCCAGATCGACCTGGCTCCGACCTTGCTCGGCTTGCTGAACATGGACTATCAGTCGACCTTCTTTGGCCGCAACCTGCTGCAGGAAAACCCTCTGCCACCCCGCGTGGTAGTGGGTAATTACCAGCATCTGGGCTTGTTCGACGGCAAGGACCTGGCGATTCTCAGCCCGCGCCAGGGCCTGCGCCGTCACGACGAAGCACTGACTGCCAGTATTGAATCCCGGGTACCGGCCACCGATCCGTTGATTGAGCGTGCGATCACCTACTACCAGGTCGCCAGCTACGGCTACAAGCAGCAGTTGCTGAGCTGGAAACCGGTGTTCGCAGCACCGCTGCAGATCTCGCAGAAGTAACCATTTCCCTGCAGGAGCGAGCTTTTAAGGCTCGCTCCTGCAAGGTTCAACTGTTTCTTCAGACACAAAAAAGCCCCGCCTGATTACTCAGGCGGGGCTTTTGCGTTTCGGGGTAAAGCCGGCTTACATCATGCCGCCCATACCACCCATGCCGCCCATGTCTGGCATACCGCCGCCAGCTGCCTTGTCGTCCTGGATCTCAGCGATCATCGCCTCGGTGGTGATCATCAGGCTGGCAATCGAAGAAGCTGCCTGCAGAGCCGAACGAGTCACTTTGGCCGGGTCAAGGATACCCATTTCGATCATGTCGCCGTATTCGCCAGTGGCTGCGTTGTAACCGTAGTTACCCGAACCCTGCTTCACTTTGTCGACAACTACGCTTGGCTCGTCGCCGGAGTTGGCAACGATCTGGCGCAGAGGTGCTTCAACAGCACGACGCAGCAGAGCGATACCTACGTTCTGATCAGCGTTGTCGCCTTTCAGGTCAGCGATTGCTTGCAGAGCGCGAACCAGTGCCACGCCACCGCCAGGTACCACGCCTTCTTCAACGGCTGCACGGGTAGCGTGCAGGGCGTCTTCAACGCGGGCTTTCTTCTCTTTCATTTCTACTTCGGAACCAGCGCCAACCTTGATCACTGCAACGCCGCCGGACAGCTTGGCCAGACGCTCTTGCAGTTTTTCACGGTCGTAGTCGGACGAAGTGTCAGCTACCTGGGCACGGATCTGAGTCACGCGAGCCTGGATGTCTGCTTCAACGCCAGCACCGTCGATAACGGTGGTGTTTTCTTTGGTTACGGTTACGCGCTTGGCATTACCCAGGTGTTCCAGGGTAGCGCTTTCCAGGCTCAGACCGATCTCTTCGGAGATAACGGTACCGCCAGTCAGAACAGCGATGTCCTGCAGCATTGCCTTGCGACGGTCACCAAAGCCAGGTGCTTTAACAGCAACGACTTTAACGATACCGCGCATGTTGTTCACAACCAGAGTCGCCAGGGCTTCGCCTTCAACGTCTTCGGAAACGATCAGCAGCGGACGGCCGGCTTTGGCAACAGCTTCCAGAACTGGCAGCAGTTCACGGATGTTGGAGATTTTTTTGTCGACCAGAAGGATCAGCGGACCGTCGAGCTCGGCAGTCATGGTTTCTGGTTTGTTGACGAAGTACGGGGACAGGTAGCCACGGTCAAACTGCATGCCTTCGACTACAGACAGTTCGTTTTCCAGGCCCGAGCCTTCTTCAACAGTGATCACGCCTTCTTTACCGACTTTTTCCATGGCTTCGGCAATGATGTCGCCGATGGAGCTGTCGGAGTTGGCAGAGATGGTACCTACCTGAGCGATTGCCTTGCTGTCAGCGCATGGCTTGGCCAGGGTTTTCAGCTCTTTGACAATGGCGATGGTCGCCTTGTCGATGCCGCGTTTCAGGTCCATCGGGTTCATGCCGGCAGCGACGGCTTTCAGGCCTTCGTTGACGATCGACTGAGCCAGAACGGTTGCAGTGGTAGTACCGTCGCCTGCGTCATCGTTAGCACGGGAAGCAACGTCTTTAACCAGCTGCGCGCCCATGTTTTCGAAACGGTCTTTGAGTTCGATTTCTTTGGCAACAGAAACGCCGTCCTTGGTGATGGTCGGAGCGCCGAAGCTCTTCTCGATGATCACGTTACGGCCTTTAGGACCCAGGGTCGCTTTTACTGCGTCAGCCAGGACGTTTACACCGGCGAGCATTTTTTTGCGGGCGGAATCACCAAATTTAACTTCTTTAGCAGCCATGTTCGTTCTTCCTTAAATACTTTGTAGTAACGGGAAAAGGAGCGGGAGATCAGCCTTCGATTACAGCGAGAATCTCGTTCTCAGCCATAACCAGCAGGTCTTCGCCGTCGACTTTTACAGTGTTGCTGCCGGAGTAAGGGCCGAACACAACCTTGTCACCCACTTTCACAGCCAGCGCACGTACTTCACCGTTGTCCAGAACGCGACCAGTACCCACGGCAATGATTTCACCGCTGTTGGCTTTTTCGGCAGCTGAACCCGGCAGAACGATACCGCCAGCGGTTTTCTTTTCTTCTTCGCTGCGACGGATTACGACGCGGTCATGCAGAGGACGAAGCTTCATTGTCGATCTCTCCTAATTGTGGTGTTCATCGGCCGATGTTAAAACCGGCGGGGTTTGCAAGTCCGGAAATGCCGGGTGCGATTCGCTCAAAGGTGCCTGCTGTTGCCAGCAAAACCCTGCGGTGTCCGTTACATAAGGGCGTATCAACTGATTACAAGGGCACGCCAATGAAATTTTTAGCCCTGTGTAATCCCTGAAAACAAACACGGCACCCAGGGTGCCGTGTGGAAAACGTCAAAACCTTACTTGTCGCGATGTTCGAACTCGCCTTCAATCACGTTCGGCTCACGGCCCAGGGGCTGGTGTGTACCGGGTCGGCTCTGCGCTGCAAATTCATCGGCAAATGCACGCTGACGGATGGCCTGTTCCTCTGCACGCTTGCGCAGACGGTTAACCAGAAAACGACGCACCGGCGGGAACAGCAGCAACAGACCCGCGATGTCACTGATGAAGCCCGGGAGCACCATCAGGCCGCCACCCAGAGCCAGCATCAGGCCTTCCAGCATTTGCTGGGCCGGCAACTCGCCACGACTCAGGCTTTCACGGGCCCTCAGGGCTGTGGCCAAACCTGCAACGCGTACCACCAGAACACCCAGCATGGAGCCGGCAATGATCAGCAACAACGCCGGGAAAAACCCTATAGCGGTGCTGACCTTGAAAAAGACGTACAGCTCTAGCACTGGAAACAACAGAAAGAGCAATAGAAAAGCGCGCATCGAATGATTCCTCTCCGGAAGAATATCTTCCAACCCAGCTTAGATGACGGCGCGCCTTCCTGAATTCAAGGCTATGCCGTCTGTTTTTTCGGCCACTCCTGCGCGCGGGCCAGAAAAACCAAGGCTTCGCGTACTTGTGTCGAAGTATTGCAGGTTTCTGCAAAGCCCAGCCAGTAAAGGCCGTCACCAATACGCAAGTGCATGCCTTCGCTGTCGATACCGACCATCTGCGCCGGTTCGGTGCGGGGCAGCCCTGCCAGTTCGACGTAATGCGCAATGGCACTGGCATGGTCACTGTTCATATGCTCAATCATCCGTTGCTCGGCGGCTCCGGCAAAGGGGTTGGGCAAAGTCACCTGGTCGAGCCAGTGAATGGCGCCAAAACCGCCGATATAACGGTGGCGTACCGGGTTCAACACCCAAAAGTCGAAAGCGTGAGCGGTGTCATAGCTGCGCGACTCGGGGAAGTAGCGGTAGTAACGCTCGGCGGCGGCTTCAATGGCCTCGGCCCCGGTCAATTGCTCGGCTTCGGCCAAACAGGTCAGTCGACCGACCGCCTGAACGTCTTCAGCGCCCCGCTCGCCCACCATCAGCGAGCACTTGGGATCCTTGCGCAAGTTGTGGGTGTGCTGGGCAATCCGGCTGATCAGGATCAGCGGCCGGCCCTGTTCGTCCAGGCAGTAAGGCACCACTGACCCGAAGGGAAATCCCGGCATGGCTTTGGAGAGGGTGGACAAGGCGCCACGGTATTCCTTGAGCAGTAATTCTCGGGCATGCTTGGCAGCTTGAACGCTCAACTTGTGACTCCTTAATAAAAAATCCGCCGAAAACGGACGAGTTCAGGGCGCATTTCAAAGGCCTGCGAGGACTCACTCTGATTTGCTGCCGAGGGCTGTTATGCAACTGAAAGACAAAGTAATCATTATCACTGGCGGTTGCCAAGGACTTGGTCGTGCCATGGCCGAGTATCTGGCGGCCAAGGGCGCCAGACTGGCGCTGGTTGACCTGAACCCGGAAAAACTCGAACTGGCCGTGGCAGCTTGCCAGGCTCAGGGCGTCGAGGCCCGGGCCTACCTGTGCAATGTCGCGGACGAAGAGCAGGTTACCCGGACCGTTACCCAGATTGCAGAAGACTTTGGTGCGATCAACGGCCTGATCAATAACGCCGGGATCTTGCGCGACGGCCTGTTGCTGAAGGTCAAGGACGGCGTCATGACCAAGATGAGTCTGGCGCAATGGCAGGCGGTAATCGACGTCAACCTGACCGGGGTTTTCCTGTGCACCCGTGAGGTGGCGGCAAAAATGATCGAGCTGAACCAGCAGGGCGTGATCATCAATATCTCGTCGATCTCGCGCGCAGGTAACGTCGGGCAAACCAACTACTCTGCGGCCAAGGCCGGGGTAGCGGCTGCGACAGTCACCTGGGCCAAGGAACTGGCGCGGTACGGCATTCGCGTTGCCGGAATTGCCCCCGGCTTCATCGAAACCGAAATGACCCTGGGCATGAAACCCGAAGCCCTGGAAAAAATGACTGCCGGCATTCCCCTCAAGCGCATGGGCAAAGTCGAAGAAATCGCCCATTCGGCGGCCTACATCTTTGAGAACGACTATTACAGCGGGCGGATTCTGGAGCTCGATGGCGGTCTGCGCATCTAACTTGCTCCGCCTGCTGCAGGAGGCCCGCTTGCTCGCTCAGGCATTAGAGCAAGCGGGTTATCCGTATCGCCGGCAAGCCGGCGCCCACTGCCTGGCCCAGCGCTCAGACAATCACCAGGTCACGCCAAAACCCGCGCTGTAGCGGGTTTTGTTGAGCGTATTGTCATTGCCCCCACCGCTACCGATCAGATCTTTTTCAGCCTTGAGGTTTAACGAAGCCCACTCGGTGACTTTGTAACGCAGGCCGATTTCGGCATCCAGGCTGTAATCCGAAGCGCCTTCCAGAGGCTTGCCCAACTCTCCGTTGGTGAAGAGCGAAACCGTTTTGCCCAACAGAAAGCGGTTGTAGTCCCACTTCATGGCCAATGAGTAGAAGTTGTCCTTTTGACCGTCGGAGTATTCATAGTCAGTGCGGTTCAACAGTGAACCCAGGGAGAAAGACCCCAGCTCGTCATCCCAGAACTGGTAGCCCGGGCCAGTACCCACAGTGCGCTGGCGGGAAATGTCTTCCACTTTGTCTCTTTTGTAGGTCAGCCGGCCTTGCCAGTACCATTTTTCGTCAATGAAATGGTCAAGGGCATATTCGGCGCTCCAGTTATCGGTGGTCACCACGTCGTTCTGGAACTCGCGGTTGTACTCACCTTCGGCATGGTGACGCCAGGCCCCATGGCGGGCAGTGGTCTTGAAGTCGATGTCGTAGTCGTCGGTCTTTTTCTCGGCACGCTTGTAGTCCAGCGCGACATCGACGTTACCCTTCCAGACCAGATCTTCAATCACTGGCTTGGGCTTGATGATCTGCTCGATGCTGGACAGTTCTACCGTTTTCGGAGCTTCTCCGTTGGCCAGGGTGACCTTGCCGTCCCCTGCCGCCGTTAGCGACTTGGCCTTCTCGCCAACATAAGCATCCTGCTTGACCAGCAATTCCTGATCGCTTTCCAGGGTTTTGACTTGCTTCCAGTCAACGGGAATAGTCCCTGCGTATTCGGTCTGAATGAGCAACTTGCCACCATCAAACACTTTGATCTTGCCGCTCAGGCGGTCACCATTTTTCAACCACACTGTATCGGCAAGCAAAGGCGTAGACACATTCAAGACAGCAAGGCATAACAGGGTTCTGGACAACATAAGCAGATGCGAAACTCAGATTTGCGAAAAAGTGCCGGCATTATCCTGATGGACACACCCCAGGCAAAGAAAGACCGGATGTATCCCCTGTAGTTCATTTCCCGGGATCGATGAACAAAGCATCTGCTTTATTTTTTAAGGTCCTGTCACTGAATCCGGTTCACCTATGAGTACAGCCACCAGCCACCAGCCATCCCCCGCCGAAATCCGCCGTACGGCGTTGTATTCGACACTCATGCAGGTTCCCCCGGGTTATGTGGTGACCTATGGCCAGCTCGCCGAACTGGCGGGCCTGGGCCGGGCGGCACGCTGGGTGGGGCGCACGCTCAGCCAGCTGCCCGAAGGTTCCCGCCTGCCCTGGCACCGGGTACTGGCCGCCGGGGGGCGCATCAGTTTGCCAGCAGGTAGCCCCTCAGGTGATGAGCAGCGGGCGCGTTTGCGCAGCGAAGGCCTGATGATTGTGAATAGTCGGGTGGATTTACAACGCCATGGCTGGCGCCCGATAGAGCACTACGGTTAGAGTGCGCCCTTTGATTCCGCAATCAGAGGCAGACTCGAGTCCATGCCCCGTAAAACCTGGCGCGAAGCGCTAGCTGCCTATTCCAGCCCCTCAACCCTTGTACTGTTGCTGCTCGGTTTTGCCGCCGGTTTACCGTACATGCTGGTGTTTTCAACGCTTTCTGTCTGGTTGCGCGAAGCCGGTGTGGCTCGGGAAACTATTGGCTATGCAAGCCTGATCGGTCTGGCATACGCCTTTAAATGGGTGTGGTCGCCGCTGCTCGATCAATGGCGCCTGCCGCTCCTCGGAAAACTTGGCCGACGCCGCTCATGGCTGGTGTTGTCCCAGACCCTGGTGATCCTCGGCCTGATCGGCATGGGCTTTTGCGACCCGCAAAAACATCTTTCCTGGCTGATTGCCATTGCTGTTGTCGTGTCGTTCGCGTCTGCCACCCAAGACATTGCCGTGGACGCCTACCGCCTGGAAATTGCCGACGACAGCCGTCAGGCCGCGCTGGCAGCCAGCTACATGTCCGGTTACCGGGTGGCGGCCTTGCTGGCCACTGCTGGCGCCCTGTTTTTTGCCGAAGGTTTCGGTTCAACGGGCTTCAACTATAAGCACTCCGCCTGGACCGGCACCTATGTGCTCTTCGGCCTGCTGATGGTTCCGGCGCTGCTGACCACCTTTTTCATGCGCGAACCACCGGTACCACTACGCACCCAGCTGCAGGCAGGACGTTATAGCTTTGGTCACCAGCTGGCGTCGGTTTTTGTCCTGATCGTGCTCCTGGTCTCGGTTCCGGCGATGTTCACCCAGCTCTATAACACCGACTTTGCCGGGGTATTGTTTGAAGGCGTGAGCCCGATCAACCTGGTACTCGAAGACCGGGCTTTCCTGCGTGCCATCCTCTACACCCTGCTCACTGTGCTCTGCCTGTCGTCCATAGGCCGGCGCGGACTCGCGCCGGTGCTGACACCGGTCAACGACTTTATCCTGCGGTATCGCTGGCAAGCCTTTCTGCTGCTTGGGCTGATCGCCACCTATCGCATGTCGGACACCGTCATGGGGGTCATGGCCAACGTTTTCTACATCGACCAAGGGTTCACCAAGGATCAGATCGCAGGCGTGAGCAAGATTTTCGGCCTGATCATGACCCTGGTTGGCGCCGGCATGGGCGGCTTGCTGATCGTGCGGTTCGGCATCTTGCCGATCCTGCTGATTGGCGGTGCGGCTTCGGCAGGCACCAACCTGCTGTTTATGCTGCTGGCCGACATGGGCCCCAACCTGCAGATGCTGGTTGTCACCATTTCACTGGACAACTTCAGCTCCGGCCTGGCGACTTCGGCATTCGTGGCGTACCTGTCGAGCCTGACCAACCTCAAGTTTTCCGCCACCCAATACGCCCTGCTCAGCTCAATCATGCTGCTGCTACCGCGTCTGATGGGCGGTTATTCAGGGGTCCTGGTGGAAAAGTTCGGTTATCACAACTTCTTCATCATCACTGCCGTCATGGGGGTCCCCACCCTGCTGCTGATCAGTCTGCACTGGTATCAGGAAAGCCGCCGGGCACGCCTCAACCCCCCGGTAAATCTCGAAAAAGTCCCGTAACAGCCCGGGGGATTCCAGCTCCCCCGTCCGCCCTGTACGCCAACCCATCTCGGCCGTACAATGCCCAGTCATTTCTAGTCATCAGCACGGCAACGACTAACCATGCGCACCAGTCAATATTTGCTCGCCACACAGAAAGAAACGCCTTCCGACGCGGTCGTTATCAGCCATCAGCTGATGCTGCGCGCCGGCATGATTCGCAAACTTGCTTCCGGCCTGTACACCTGGCTGCCCATGGGCCTGCGGATCATGCGCAAGGCCGAAGCCATTGTTCGCGAAGAAATGAACGCAGCCGGCGCTCTCGAAGTGCTGATGCCGAGCATTCAACCGGCTGAGTTGTGGCAGGAATCCGGCCGCTGGGAAGAGTACGGTCCCGAGTTGCTGCGCCTCAAGGATCGCCACGGCCGCGAATTCTGCGTGGGCCCGACCCACGAAGAAGTCATCACCGATCTGTGCCGCAACGAGCTGAACAGCTATAAACAGTTGCCGATCAACCTGTACCAGATCCAGACCAAGTTCCGTGACGAAATCCGTCCGCGCTTCGGTTTGATGCGCGGCCGCGAATTCATCATGAAGGACGCCTACTCGTTCCATGCCGACAACGCTTCGCTGCAGGTCACCTATGACCGCATGCACCAGGCCTACTGCAATGTATTCACCCGTCTGGGCCTGAACTTCCGCCCGGTCGAGGCTGACAACGGCTCCATCGGCGGTGCCGGCTCCCACGAATTCCACGTGCTGGCCGAGTCTGGCGAAGATGACATCGTGTTCAGCAATGCTTCGGACTACGCGGCCAACATTGAAAAAGCCGAAGCCATCCCGACTGAAACCTCGCGCGCGGCAGCCACCGAAGAACTGCGCCTGGTCGACACGCCTGACGCCAAGACCATTGCTCAACTGGTTGAAGGCTACAACCTGGCGATCGAGAAAACCGTCAAGACCCTGATCGTTCACGCTGCCGAAGAAGGCAAACTGATCGCACTGGTCATTCGCGGCGATCACGAGCTGAACGAAATCAAGGCCGGTAACCATCCGCTGGTGGCCAGCCCGCTGACCATGGCTTCGGACGCAGAATTGCGTGACGCCATTGGCGCAGGCGCAGGCTCCCTGGGCCCGTTGAACCTGCCACTGCCATGCATCATTGATCGTTCGGTCGAGCTGATGAGCGACTTCGGCGTCGGTGCCAACATCGATGACAAGCACTACTTCGGCGTGAACTGGGAGCGCGATCTGCCTGTACCTACCGTTGCCGACCTGCGCAACGTGGTGGCTGGCGACCCGAGCCCGGACGGCAAAGGCACGCTGGAAATCAAACGCGGTATCGAAGTCGGTCACATCTTCCAGCTGGGCACCAAGTACAGCGAAGCGATGAAGTGCCAGGTACTGGGCGAGAACGGCAAGCCCGTGACATTGGCAATGGGCTGCTACGGCATTGGGGTTTCCCGTGTGGTCGCTGCTGCCATCGAGCAGAACAACGACGAGCGCGGCATTATCTGGAGCGATGCCCTGGCACCTTTCCAGGTGGCACTGGTACCACTGCGCTATGAAACCGAAGCCGTTCGCGAAGCGACTGACAACCTTTACGCCCAACTCACGGCCGCCGGTTTTGAAGTTCTGCTGGACGACCGCGACAAGAAAACCAGCCCTGGCATCAAGTTCGCCGACATGGAACTGATCGGTATTCCGCACCGGATCGTCGTCAGTGACCGTGGCCTGGCCGAAGGCAACCTGGAATACAAGAGCCGTACCGAAGCAGAAGCGCAAGCCCTGCCCGTTGCCGATGTCCTTGCATTCCTTCAGGCGCGCATCAGCCGCTGACTCCAGATAGAGACGTCATGTTCAATCGAAACACCCTGACCCTCGGGGGCGCCGCCATGTGCGGCGCCCTGCTGCTGAGCGGCTGTGCCAATCACATGTCGCAACGCAGCGAACACGAGGAGCGCATCGAGCGCAAACTACTGGCCCACAGCCTGCAGATTGATGTCGGTTCACCTTCGGTGCTGGAGCTGCCGCAACGCCGTGTGCGCATCAACGAACAAAAGACTTTTGAAGTCACTGAGTTCGATGTCACCCGTCATTACGACCGCTACACGCCCTATCAGCCCTGGCGCGAGATCTATGAAGTGCCACTGGGTGCGGTGGCGATTGTCGCCGGGGTGGGCGCCAATGTGCTGAACGTGTTCATGTTTGGGCAACTGCCTGACAGCGTGACCAAAGACTGGATCAACTACGGTTTCGCCGGCGTGAACCCGGCGATGAACGTACAGTCCCACGGTCGCGCCGAGCAGAACCTGGCAGGGATCGAGGATAATCAGCGCGACAAGCGCCTGGAATATTCGAGCCTGCCATGGGCTGAGCGTCCGGTGGTGGTAAAAGCCGGCAAACAGACCCACGAACTCACCACCGACCGCAATGGCGTGTTGCGCCTCAACCTGCTGGACAGCCCTTTTGCCGAGCAGGACCTGAATCACATCGGCAAATTGACCATCATGGTTGAGGATGCCCAGGACGAGACCCACTCGGACTCGACCCTGTCGATCAGCAGTGGCCTGCGCGGAAAGCTGCTGGAAGCGCACAACTTGATCTACGACGACCTTGAGGGTGACGACGTCAACCAATGGGTGCATCGGGTCAAGCGCCTGTCGGAACTGGGTCTGGAAGAAGAAGCCAGCGAACTGGAACAAAGCCTGATCGAACTCACCCGTAACGATCCCGAGTTACAACGTGAATTCCTTCAATCCTTGACCAAAAATGCCGGTCGGCTGGTAGCTGATCCCGGGATCAGCTAACGCCTGAACAGCTCCAGCTGTTCAAACCCGTTGTTCAAGTCCTGCAAACGCACACCAAGCCCGAGCAATCGAACGGGCTTGGAACCGCGTGCAAATGCCTGACTCAATAAATCCTGGTAACTCTCAAGATCAAGCCCCGCACCGGACTGCTCCAGTGTGGTCTGGGTGAAATCGTGAAATTTCACTTTAACGAACGGCTTGCCGGGACGATAACTGCTGTCGATGCGGGCAATGCGTCCATTAAGGGTCGCGAGCAGCTCGGGGAGTTTGCTTAGACAGCTGGCCAGATCAGGCAAATCCGTATCGTAGGTATTTTCAACACTGACCGACTGACGTCGGCTGTCGCTCTGCACCAGACGCTCATCTATCCCGCGTGCCAAGCCCCACAATCGCTCACCGAAACTACCGAATTCACGCACCAGCGCCAGCTTGTTCCAGTCCCGCAATTGCAGGCAGGTTTCAATCCCCAGCCGTCCAAGCTTGTCGGCCGTGACTTTGCCCACCCCATGCAGCTTATTGACCGGCAACGCCGAGACAAAATCCTCGACCTGATCCGGAGTGATCACGAATAGTCCGTTGGGTTTCTTCCAGTCACTGGCGATCTTGGCCAGGAATTTATTGGGCGCCACACCGGCAGACACGGTGATGTGCAACTGGTTGGACACACGGCGCCGGATATCCTGGGCGATACGCGTAGCGCTGCCGGCAAAATGCGGACTGTCAGACACATCCAGATAGGCCTCATCCAGCGACAGCGGCTCAATCAGCTCGGTGTAATCACGCAGGATGCCGTGTATCTCTCTGGAGGCTTCTTTATAGGCATCCATCCTGCCATTGACGATGACCAGATCCGGACACAATTTCAGTGCATGTCTGGACGCCATCGCCGAACGCACGCCAAAAGCCCGCGCTTCATAGTTACAGGTAGAAATAACCCCACGATGGTCAGCCGAGCCGCCGACTGCCATGGGCTTGTTCGCCAGACTCGGATCATCACGCATTTCAATAGCGGCGTAGAAACAGTCACAGTCGACATGGATGATTTTGCGCTGAGTCATGTAGGGCGGTGTTCTTTATAGGGTAGGCAATACAGAAGGTCAGTATGTCACCGGGAACTGTATATAGCACCAGTAGTGTGGATTCTCCCCGACAGGCGTGGAAAATACCGCTCATGAATTTGTTTTTCTAATCGAATTACACCCTCTAATAGAGCTGGACCCCATACGCTACCTGCCCTGTAGCCGTTTTTATAACCCGCACTTTTATCTAAGCGATTGAACCAGAACACTTTTTTCTAAATTAAGGTTTGACAGCCCAGCGTATCGCTGTAGAATCCACCCCACAGACGCGGGATGGAGCAGTCTGGTAGCTCGTCGGGCTCATAACCCGAAGGTCGTCGGTTCAAATCCGGCTCCCGCAACCAAACATCAAAGAAGGCTACTCGAAAGAGTGGCCTTTTTTGTGCGCGCCTGTTTTATGACCCGCCGCACAAAGAGCGATCTGCTCGCGACAACCTCTCCCCTTGCACAGCGGAACAATCTTGAAGACCGGAGAGCTCTCCTGCAGGATCGAGCCGACCAGGATCAGGCCGTCGCCTGAAAACCAGCTGCATTGATCTTATTTAGTGCATTTTCGCATTAAAGGTTGACTCCCCACCGCATCACTGTAGAGTGCGCTCCACAGACGCGGGATGGAGCAGTCTGGTAGCTCGTCGGGCTCATAACCCGAAGGTCGTCGGTTCAAATCCGGCTCCCGCAACCAAACATAAAAAGGCTGCTCGAAAGAGTGGCCTTTTTTGTGCCCGGGTGTTTTTGCTCCCCCTCCCCGACCGGAGGAGCAGGATTAAATCCGGACATTTCAATCGCTTACGAGATTCAGGGGTTGACAGCCCGGCGATTCGCTGTAGAATCCACCCCACAGACGCGGGATGGAGCAGTCTGGTAGCTCGTCGGGCTCATAACCCGAAGGTCGTCGGTTCAAATCCGGCTCCCGCAACCAAATATCAAAAAAGGCTACTCGAAAGAGTGGCCTTTTTTGTGCGTGCTCGAAAAGTCTGCAATAGACGACCAGCGAAAAATAAACATCATATTTCTGAAAATCCGTTCGACTATGCTGTGGGCCGGCAATTACCTTTTTTTCAAACGCCAAACCTGAACCTCAGACAAACAACTGGCAATATTTTGAAAAACTTTAGCCAAAAGGATTGGTAACTTGAGTTTATGCCCCCATCCTGTCGCGCACGATCCACGAGGTGATTGATGCCCGATAACTCGCCAGAACTTAAAGAAGCCGTTACAGCAGCCCACCCGATTGCCGCGACCCGTTTGCGCTGGCTGGATTTGTTGAGCAAATACCGTCAACCCATTGGCCTTGCACTCACTTTACTGTTGTTTGCGATTGCGCTGATCGCGTGCCGGCATCTGCTCAGCGAGCTTGATCTATATGCCCTGCAAGACTCAATTCTGGAAGTCCCCAAGCCCGCCCTCCTCGGCGCCCTGGCTGCGACGGCCGTAGGATTCGTGATTTTGCTCGGCTACGAGTGGTCCGCCAGTCGTTATGCAGGGGTCAAGCTACCCCCCAAAACCCTGGCCCTAGGGGGCTTTACCGCCTTTGCCATTGGCAACGCCATCGGCCTGTCACTGTTGTCCGGCGGCTCTGTGCGTTATCGCCTGTATGCACGACATGGTGTTGGCGCCTCCGAAGTCGCCCATATGACGCTGTTTGCCAGCCTGTCCCTGGGCTGCGCACTACCGCCCCTCGCGGCGCTGGCAACCCTGAGCAACCTGCCTGCGGCCTCCGCCGCCTTGCATATTCCCGCCTATCTATTGGGGGCGATCGCTTTTGCGGTTCTGGCGTTATTCGGCTTGTTGGCGCTGGGTATTTATCGACGTCGCCTGCCCGAGCAGCCGATCCCCGACAACCTGCTGGTAAAGGCCGGACGCCGCACGCTGCGTCTGCCAAGCCCGCGCCTGACCCTGTTGCAGCTGGTCATTACGGCACTGGATGTCGCCGCTGCGGCCACAGTCCTGTATTTATTGCTGCCTGAAGCACCGCCTTTTGGTCCATTCCTGCTGGTTTATCTGCTGGCGCTGGCTGCCGGCGTACTCAGCCATGTGCCGGGCGGCGTCGGGGTCTTTGAAGCCATCCTGCTTGCCGCCTTTGCCAACCAGCTGGGTGCCGCACCTCTGGCTGCGGCCCTGCTGCTGTATCGCATGATCTATGTGATCATGCCGCTGCTGGTCGCATGCCTGATGCTGCTGATCAACGAAGCCCAACGACTGATTCATACCCGCCAAAGCCTGCGGGTGGCCTCAGGCCTCGCGGCACCGGTCCTGGCTGTGCTTGTGTTTATGTCCGGGGTGGTTTTGCTGTTCTCGGGCGCCACTCCCGAGATCGACACCCGCCTGGAACACATCGGCTTCCTGATCCCCCATCGCCTGATTGACGCCTCGCACTTCGGCGCCAGCCTGATCGGGGTTCTGTGCCTGCTACTGGCCCAGGGCCTGCGCCGGCGCTTGTCGGCAGCCTGGATGCTGACCACCATTTTGCTGCTGGTGGGCGCCGTGCTTTCCCTGCTCAAAGGCTTTGACTGGGAGGAAGCCTCCATTCTGGTTCTCACCGCCAGCCTGCTGGGACTGTTTCGCCGCTCGTTCTACCGCCCGAGCCGCCTGACCGAACTACCCTTTTCGCCACTGTATCTGGTGGCCAGCATTTGCGTCCTGGGTGCCTCTATCTGGCTGCTGCTGTTCGCCTATCAAGACGTTCCTTATAGCCATCAGCTATGGTGGCAGTTCACCCTTGATTCTGACGCCCCGCGGGGCCTGCGCTCACTGATGGGCGCGGCAGTGCTGCTGGTGATTGTTTCGCTGACCTGCCTGCTGCGCACCGCGCGCCCGGTAATCCACTTGCCGGACGCCGGGGAGCTGGAAAGGGCCGAGAAAATCCTCCTGGCCTCCGACCAGCCCGATGGCGGCCTGGCCCTGACCGGCGACAAGGCCCTGCTGTTCCATCCGGACGACAACGCCTTCCTGATGTACGCCCGCCGAGGCCGCAGCCTGGTAGCGCTGTATGACCCCATCGGGCCTAACCAGCCCCGGGCCGAGCTGATCTGGCAGTTCCGTGACCTGTGCGATATCTACCACGCCCGGCCGGTGTTTTATCAAGTGCGCGCCGAGAACCTGCCGTTCTATATGGACATTGGCCTGACCGCGATCAAACTCGGCGAAGAAGCCCGGGTCGACTTGCACCGTTTTGATCTCGAAGCCAAAGGCAAAGAGATGAAAGACCTGCGCTACACCTGGAATCGCGGCACACGTGATGGCCTGTCACTGGAAATCCATGAGCCGGGAGAGGCGCCGATGGATGAGCTCAAGGTGATTTCCGATGCCTGGCTGACGGGCAAGAACGTGCGCGAAAAAGGCTTTTCCCTCGGAAGATTCAGCACCGAGTACATCAAGCACTTTCGCGTGGCCATTATCCGCTTTGAAGGCAAACCGGTGGCTTTCGCCAACCTGCTTGAGACCCACAGTCATGAACTGTCGAGCCTCGACCTGATGCGCGCCCACCCGGAGGCCCCAAAACTGACCATGGAATTCATGATGGTCGGCCTGATTCAACATTATAAAAAGCATGGATACGCACGTTTCAGCCTGGGAATGGTACCCCTGTCCGGTCTGCAACCGCGTCGCGGAGCGCCTTTGACCCAGCGTCTGGGGTCGATGTTGTTCCAGCGCGGCGAACACCTGTACAACTTCCAGGGTTTGCGTCGCTTTAAAGACAAATTCCAGCCTGACTGGGAACCTCGTTATATGGCCGTGCCCGCAGGACTTGATCCGCTGGTGGCACTGGCTGATACCGCCGCCCTGATTGCAGGCGGCTTGACTGGATTGGTGAAACGTTAATGAAACATCGTTCCTGGCGGTTTTTATTGCTTACCTTGATAGTTCTGGTCGCGCTTGCAGCAGGCGGCTACTGGTTCTGGAATCGTCCTGCCCCGGAACCGACGATAAAACACCTGAGCCAAACCGACGGCTCAACCCTGACCAAAGTGATACCCGGCCAGAAAGCCAGGGCCCGGATCGTAATAGCCACTCCGGTCGAAGAAGCACTGAGCGACACCCAGCTGATGGCCTTGAGCCGTGGCGGCAAAGCACAACTGGTGCAGGTGATCCTGCCCAAGGAAGATTGCACCCTGCAGCAACAGGCCCTGCAGAACGCACTGCAACAGCTTGACGGCCCTGCCACGCTGGTCAGTGGCATAGGTCCTGGCGCAACCCTGGCCTGGCGCTGGCTGGCCGGGCAAACCGATGACAAGGCACAAGCCGTGTCAGTCGGTTTCATGCTCGAACAACCCGGCTGCACCCTGCCCTTGCCCAAGTCGGCGGCACACGGCAATTGGCTGGTGGCCTGGAACGACAACCCTGACGACCCGAGCGCCGCCTTCGTACGCGATCAGCCGAATGCTCAGACCAGCATCAGCGACTACGACATTCACTACCCCCAAGTACTCAGCAATGAGCTGCGCAAAATACTGGTGGGGGATGAAAACGGCGGGCTGAACATGCCTGTGGTCGAAGTACCGGCCGGCCAGCAAAACAGCACCGTGACCCTGTTCCTGTCCGGTGACGGCGGCTGGCGCGACCTGGATCGCGACGTGGCCGGCGAGATGGCGAAGATCGGCTACCCGGTGGTCGGCATCGACATGCTGCGCTACTACTGGCAGCACAAGACCCCGGAGCAAAGCGCTACCGATCTGACCGAGCTGATGCAGCACTACCGGCAAAAGTGGGGTACCCAGCGCTTTGTACTGGTCGGCTATTCATTTGGTGCCGACGTGTTGCCTGCCACCTTCAACCGCCTGCCTGAAGCCGAGCAAAAGCGCGTTGATGCCATCATCCTGCTGGCTTTTGCCCGTAGCGGCAGCTTTGAAATCCACGTCGACGGCTGGCTTGGCAAAGCCGGCGCTGAAGCCGATACCGGCGAAGAGATGTCCAGGCTGCCTGCCGCCAAAGTGGTGTGCATTTATGGCGCGGAAGAAGTCGATGAAAGCGGCTGCACTGCCAAGACCGCCGTCGGTGAAAGCATGAAGCTGCCAGGGGGCCATCACTTTGACGAGAACTACCCGGCTCTGGCCCAGCGCCTGGTAGACGTCATCAAGAAGCATCAGGCAACCGCACCGTAATCCCCCCCCCCGCAACCCTGCAGCAGTCAGCAACAAAAAAGCCCCGGTTCTCACGAACCGGGGCTTTTTTTGGTCATCTCGACAGGGCTACATCTCGACCTGGGTTCCCAGCTCAATTACCCGGTTGACGGGCAGCCTGAAGAATCGCAGGTTGCCGTTGGCGTTCTTCAGCATGAAGGCAAACAGCGTCTCGCGCCAACGCGCCATGCCCACAATCTTGGAGGCAATCACCGTTTCCCGGCTCAGGAAGTAGGTGGTGCGCATCGGACTGAAATCCAGCTCGTCGAGATGGCACAGTTTCAACGCCTCAGGCACATCCGGCTCATCCATAAAGCCGAAGTGCAGGATCACCCGGAAGAAGCCGTCGCCATAGGAGTCCACCTCGAAACGCCTCTGGGCAGGTACCCGCGGCGAATCTTCGTTGACCACGGTCAGCAACACCACCTGCTCATGCAGCACCTGATTGTGCAACAGGTTGTGCAGCAGCGCGTGGGGCACGGCATCTGGCCGGGCGGTCAGAAACACGGCCGTACCCTGTACCCGATGCGGCGGCTGCACCCGAATGCTGCTGATGAACAGCGGTAGCGGCAACGCGCTTTCATCAAGACGGTCGACCAATAGCTGTTTACCGCGCCGCCAGGTGGTCATCAGGATGAACAGCACAATCCCCGCCAGTACCGGGAATGCACCGCCCTGGACAATTTTCGGCACGTTGGCGGCAAAGAACAGGCCGTCCACCAGGAGAAAGCCGATCAACACCGGGACCGCCAGAACTGGCGGCCACTTCCACAGCAGCAGCATCACCGCCGATACCAGAATACTGGTGATCAGCATGGTCCCGGTCACGGCCACACCATAGGCCGAAGCCAGAGCGCCGGAGGACTCAAAGCCCAGCACCAGCAAAATAACCCCGACCATCAAGGACCAGTTCACTGCTCCGATATAAATCTGCCCCTGCTCGGCACTGGAGGTGTGCTGGATATGCATACGCGGTACATAACCCAGCTGAATGGCCTGATGGGTCAAGGAGAACGCACCGGAAATCACGGCCTGGGATGCAATCACGGTCGCCAGCGTAGCCAGGCCCACCAGCGGGATCAGTGCCCAGCTGGGTGCCAACAGATAGAAAGGGTTGCGGGCCGCCTCCGGGTTTTCCAGCAACAAAGCCCCCTGGCCGAAGTAGTTCAGCACCAGCGCCGGCAATACCAGAATGAACCAGGCCCGGGCAATCGGCTTGCGCCCGAAGTGCCCCATGTCGGCATACAGCGCTTCGGCCCCCGTCAAAGCCAGCACCACGGCGCCCAGAATGGCAACGCCCATGCCCGGGTGAGAGACAAAGAAACGTACACCCCATACCGGGTTCAGCGCGTTCAACACTTCAGGATGCTGCAAGATACCGTGTATCCCGAGTCCGCCCAGCACCACAAACCACAGCACCATGATCGGGCCAAACAGCTTGCCCAGCATGGCGGTACCCCGGCGCTGGATCAAAAACAGCGCAATCAGGATGACCAGGGACAGGGGCACCACCCAGCGCTCCAGCCCGGTGAACGCCAGCTCAAGCCCTTCGACGGCAGACAGTACCGAGATCGCCGGAGTGATCATGCTGTCGCCGTAAAACAGCGAAGCCCCGATCAAGCCCAGAATGACCAGCACCGAGCGCAGCCTGGGATAAGGCGCAGCAGCCCGTCGCGCCAACGCGGTAAGGGCCATGATCCCGCCCTCGCCCTCGTTGTCGGCCCGCAGGATAAACAGAACGTACTTGATCGACACGACCCAGATCAGCGACCACAGGATCAACGCCAAAATGCCGAACACGCCATCGTGGCTGACCTGTACTCCGTAGCCGCCCGAAAACACCTCTTTAAGGGTGTACAGCGGACTGGTGCCGATATCGCCGTACACCACGCCAACTGCAGCAACCAGCATCCCGATGGGCTTTACCTTTGCGTGACCGTCTTCTGCAGCCTGACTACTTACCTGCCCCATCAACCACTCCTACGATCACGGACCGTGCTTCTTAATGGTTTGCGCCACTTTTGATCAGCAGCATGCGCTGATTTTCCGACTCACATTGACGAAATCGCGCTGTTTAAAAACCCTATTTTCGCAACGGCGCGCAGCATAGCGCAGCACTCGTCGTAAATCCCTGTATAACGCTGGTCAACTGCGTTGACCATAGCTAAAATTGCGCACTTTTTTTGATCAGAGGCGCATCAAGCGCCCGTTCGTCGTGCAGCCTTTACGGGCATGTAACGTCACTACATACCGAGGTTCGCCATGTCCACCGTTACCACGCCAGCCGCCCCCAAGGTCGGCTTCGTCTCCCTGGGTTGCCCCAAAGCCCTGGTCGACTCCGAACGCATCCTCACGCAGCTGCGTATGGAAGGCTACGATGTCGTCTCTACCTACCAGGACGCCGATGTCGTGGTGGTCAACACCTGCGGTTTCATCGACAGCGCCAAGGCTGAATCACTGGAAGTGATTGGTGAAGCCATCAAGGAAAACGGCAAGGTTATCGTGACCGGCTGCATGGGCGTGGAAGAAAGCGCCATCCGCAATGTTCACCCGAGCGTGCTGGCCGTCACCGGCCCGCAGCAGTACGAGCAAGTGGTCAACGCCGTGCACGACGCCGTGCCGCCCAACCTGAACCACAACCCGCTGATCGACCTGGTGCCGCCTCAAGGTGTCAAACTGACGCCGCGGCACTACGCGTACCTGAAGATATCCGAAGGCTGCAACCACAGCTGCAGCTTCTGCATCATCCCGTCGATGCGCGGCAAACTGGTCAGCCGCCCGGTAGGCGACGTCCTCGACGAAGCCCAGCGCCTGGTCAAGGCCGGCGTCAAAGAGCTGCTGGTGATTTCCCAGGACACCAGCGCCTATGGCGTAGACGTGAAATACCGTACCGGTTTCTGGAACGGCGCGCCGGTCAAGACCCGCATGACCGAACTCTGCGAAGCGCTGAGCTCGCTGGGTGTCTGGGTACGCCTGCACTACGTTTACCCGTACCCGCACGTTGACGAGCTGATTCCGCTGATGGCCGCCGGCAAGATCCTGCCGTACCTGGACATCCCGTTCCAGCACGCCAGCCCGAAAGTGCTCAAGGCCATGAAGCGCCCGGCATTTGAAGACAAGACCCTGGCCCGCATCAAGAACTGGCGCGTCATCTGCCCGGACCTGATCATCCGCTCGACCTTCATTGTCGGCTTCCCGGGCGAGACCGAAGAGGACTTCCAGTACCTGCTCGACTGGCTGACAGAAGCACAACTGGATCGCGTAGGCTGCTTCCAGTACTCCCCTGTGGAAGGTGCTCCGGCCAATTTGCTGGACGCGGCCATCGTGCCGGATGACATCAAGCAGGACCGCTGGGACCGCTTCATGGCCCACCAGCAGGCCATCAGCGCGGCCCGCCTGCAGATGAAAATCGGCAAGGAAATCGAAGTCCTGATTGACGAAGTAGACGAGCAAGGCGCTGTTGGCCGTTGCTTCTTCGACGCTCCGGAAATCGACGGCAACGTATTTATCGCCACCGAAAAAGACATCAAGCCCGGCGACAAGATCATGTGCCGTGTGACCGATGCTGACGAGTATGACTTGTGGGCTGAAGTCATCTAAACAGCGACCGCGTCTCAAAAAGCCCTGCCGCCCTGGCGTCAGGGCTTTTTTTACGGCTATCGTAAACCTGTCGCTTCCATCGTCAGGAGACATGCACGATGCAACAGAAATGGGCTATCCATACACCCCGCCTTACGGACTTCGAAGAATTGACCGACGTGTGGGAAGCCTCGGTTCGCGCCACCCATGACTTTTTGCCCGACAGTTATATTCAACAACTGCGCCAACTGGTCAAAGACCAGTATCTGGACGCCGTGATGCTGATCTGCTGCAAGGATCCTGTCAGCAAACGCATCAGCGGTTTTGCCGGAGTAGCTGCGGGCAAGGTTGAAATGCTCTTCATCCACCCGCACTTCCGGGGCCAGGGCATTGGCAAGTGCCTGCTCAAATTCGCCATCGACGAACTGAATGCACAGGCACTGGACGTCAATCAGCAAAACCCGCAAGCCATCGGCTTTTACCTCAAGCAGGGCTTTGAGGTGGTCGGACGCAGCGAAAAAGACGGCATGGGCCAGCCTTATCCGCTACTGCACCTGCGGTATAAGCGCCCAACACGCGCATAAGGCAAATGTTGCCGGGCTTAACCGGCGCCAGGCGGGTACAATAGCCGCCCAATTCCTTTACGGCCCCTGTCATGTCTGAACCGATACGTCTCTCCAAACGCCTCATCGAACTCGTCGGCTGCTCCCGCCGTGAGGCCGAACTGTTCATTGAAGGTGGCTGGGTCACGGTAGATGGCGAAGTCATCGACGAGCCGCAATTCAAGGTCGACAACCAAAAAGTCGAGCTGGACCCGCAAGCCAAGGCCACGGCCCCCGAGCCTGTGACCATTTTGCTGAACGCTCCGCCAGGCCTTGATACTGACAGCGCCATGGCCCTGATCGGCCCCGAGTCACTGAGCGAAGAGCACCGCTACGGCAAGCGTCCGCTCAAGGGCCACTTTCTGCGCCTGAGCGTTGGCAACGAACTCCAGGCCAACGCCAGCGGCCTGCTGGTGTTTACCCAGGACTGGAAAATCGTCCGCAAGCTGACCGCCGACGCCAACAAAATCGAGCAGGAATACGTGGTCGAAGTCTCTGGCGAGATGGCTCCCCACGGTTTGAACCGGCTCAATCACGGCATGACCTACAAAGGTCGCGAGCTGCCTGCGGTTAAAGCCAGCTGGCAGAGTGAAAACCGCCTACGCTTTGCAATGAAAAACCCTCAGCCGGGCGTTATTGCACTGTTCTGTCAGGCTGTAGGCCTTACCGTCATTTCCATGCGCCGGATTCGCATTGGCGGGGTCTCGATGGGCAAGCTGCCTACAGGCCAATGGCGCTACATGACGACCAAAGAAAAGTTCTAAATAGCGCACCGCCCCGAACATTTCGACACCGCAGCAACGCCTGCGGTGCTCACTGCTGAATATCAGGATTGACCAAATGATTCATAACGACGTACTGCGCAGCGTGCGCTACATGCTCGACATCAGCGACAACAAGGTCGTGGAAATCATCAAACTGGGTGGCCTGGACGTCACTAAAGAAGACGTCCTGACCTACCTGAAAAAAGACGAAGAAGAAGGTTTTGTGCGCTGCCCTGACGAAGTGATGGCGCACTTCCTTGATGGTCTGGTGATTTTCAAGCGCGGCAAGGATGACAGCCGTCCAGCGGTCAAGATTGAAGTGCCGGTGACCAACAACGTGATCCTGAAAAAACTGCGCGTCGCTTTTGAACTCAAGGAAGACGACATGCACGCCATCCTCAAGGCTTCGGAGTTTCCAGTCTCCAAGCCCGAGCTGAGCGCCCTGTTCCGTAAATTCGGCCACACCAACTACCGCACCTGTGGCGACCAGTTGCTGCGCAACTTCCTCAAGGGTCTGACCCTGCGCATTCGCGGCTGATACTCGGCCTTCAGGCGCCATAAATCCTGTAGGAACTGGCTTGCCTGCAATGCAGACAACCCGATTGTTCTGGATAACCGCAGTGATGCGATCGCGAGCAAGCTCGCTCCTACAGAGGCATGACTTTTGACCTACAGCGTCTCCCCGATCGGTTTTGTGCGCTCTTGCTTCAAAGAGAAATTCGCCATTCCGCGCCAGCCGCAACTGGCCCCGGCCGCCCGTGGCGTGCTGGAGCTGGTCGCGCCCTTCGATCAAGGCGATGCCGTGCAGGGCCTGGAGCAGGTCAGCCATGTCTGGCTGCTGTTTGTGTTCCATCAGGCACTGGAAGACAAACCCCGGCTCAAGGTGCGTCCGCCGCGCCTGGGGGGCAACAAGTCGCTGGGGGTGTTTGCCACCCGCGCCACCCATCGCCCCAATGGCATAGGCCAGTCCGTGGTGAAGCTGGACAGGGTTGAAGCCGGTCGGCTGTTTATCTCGGGAATTGACTTGCTGGACGGGACGCCGATTCTCGACATCAAACCGTACGTGCCCTACGCCGATATCATCGATAGTGCCAGCAACAGCATGGCCAGCGCCGCGCCGGTGCTGATTCCCGTGCACTGGACTGACTCTGCCCTGCAACAGGCACACAGCCAGGCCCTGCGCCTGCAAGAGCCGCTGGTGGAGCTGATTGAGCAATGCCTGGCCCAGGACCCACGCCCGGCCTACCAGATTCCTGCTCCAGAGCGCGAATACGGTGCCCGCTTTTGGGATCTGGACGTACGCTGGCATTACCCGCAGCCGGATGTGATACGTGTGCTGGAAGTGATCCCGAAGCAGTAGCCGCAAACAAAATGTGGGAGTCTGGCAAACCAGCTCCCACATTTTTCAATCGGCGACGCTTACTTCTCGACGAAGGCGCGCTCGATCAGGTAGTCACCCGGCTCGCGCATACGCGGCGAAACTTTCAGCCCGAAGCTGTTGAGCACTTCGCTGGTTTCATCAAGCATGCTCGGGCTGCCGCACAACATGGCGCGGTCGTCCTGCGGGTTGATCGGTGGCAAACCAATATCGCTGAACAGCTTGCCGCTGCGCATCAGATCGGTCAGGCGGCCTTCGTTTTCGAATGGCTCACGGGTCACGGTCGGGTAGTAGATCAACTTGTCACGCAGCGCTTCGCCGAAGAACTCGTTCTGTGGCAAGTGCTCGGTGATGAACTCGCGATAAGCAACTTCGTTGACGTAACGGACACCGTGGCACAGGATCACTTTTTCGAAACGCTCGTAGGTTTCCGGATCCTGGATGACGCTCATGAATGGCGCCAGGCCCGTACCGGTGCTCAGCAGATACAAATGCTTGCCCGGCTTCAAATCGTCAAGCACCAGGGTGCCTGTCGGTTTTTTGCTGATGATGATCTCGTCGCCTTCCTTCAAGTGCTGCAACTGGGAAGTCAGCGGGCCATCCGGCACCTTGATGCTGAAGAACTCCAGATGCTCTTCCCAGTTCGGGCTGGCAATCGAATAGGCACGCATAAGCGGACGGCCATTGGGCTGTTGCAGGCCGATCATCACGAACTGACCGTTCTCAAAGCGCAGGCCCGGGTCACGGGTGCACTTGAAGCTGAACAGGGTGTCGTTCCAGTGATGAACACTGAGGACACGTTCGTGGTTCATGTTGCTCATGTACGGGGCTCCTAAATTCGCCAGCGCTGACTATGGGCGCGATTGCATAACATTCTAATGGCGACGACAATATCTGTTAACTGAATTATTAAGATAAGGGTTATCGGTTATATCGATATGCGATTTACTCTCAGACAACTCCAGGTATTCGTTGCCGTCGCCCAGCAGGAGAGCGTGTCTCGCGCTGCCGGCTTGTTGGCCCTATCTCAATCTGCTGCCAGTACTTCAATCACCGAACTCGAGCGCCAGACCAGCTGCCAGTTGTTCGATCGCGCAGGCAAACGCTTAAGCCTCAACGCGCTGGGCCGCCAACTGCTGCCACAGGCAGTCGCCCTGCTGGATCAGGCCAAGGAAATCGAAGACCTGCTCAACGGCAAGTCCGGCTTTGGTTCATTGACCGTGGGCGCGACCCTGACCATTGGCAATTACCTGGCCACCTTGCTGATCGGCAGCTTCATGCAGGCTCACCCGGAAAGCCAGGTGAAACTGATTGTGCAAAACACTGCGCATATCGTGCAGCAAGTTGCGCATTATGAAATTGATCTGGGTCTGATTGAAGGCGATTGCAGCCACCCCGACATCGAAGTCCAGAGTTGGGTTGAAGATGAACTGGTGGTGTTTTGCGCCCCACAACATCCACTGGCTGCGCGCGGCCATGCCTCCCTGCAAGAGCTGGCCCATGAAGCCTGGATTCTGCGCGAACAAGGCTCCGGCACCCGTCTGACATTTGATCAGGCGATGCGCCATCACCAAAGCACGCTCAATATCCGTCTCGAACTGGAACATACCGAAGCAATCAAACGCGCCGTGGAGTCAGGCCTGGGGATAGGCTGCATCTCTCGCCTGGCATTACGTGACGCCTTTCGACGCGGCAGTCTGGTCGCTGTAGAGACCCCCGACCTGGATCTGGCCCGGCAGTTCTTCTTTATCTGGCACAAGAAGAAGTATCAGACCTCGGCCATGCGCGAATTTCTGGAACTGTGCCGCGCTTTCACCGCGGGGGTGCAGCGCAGCGACGAGATCGTATTGCCGACAATCGCTTAAAGCAGAATCACTGCCCACACCACGGCAATCATGGTCAGCACCACAAACTGGGCGGCGCTGCCCATGTCCTTGGCGTTTTTGGACAGCGGGTGCAGATCGAGCGAGATGCGGTCGATGGCCGCTTCGATCGCCGAGTTCAGCAATTCAACGATCAGTGCCAGCAGGCATACCGCGATCAACAAGGCGCGCTCTACCCGGCTGACATTCAGAAAGAAGCTCAGCGGGATCAACACGACATTGAGCAGTACCAACTGGCGAAAAGCGGCTTCACCGGTAAAGGCCGCGCGCAAACCGTCCAGCGAGTAGCCGCCGGCATTCAAAATCCGTTTAAATCCGGTTTTACCTTTAAAAGGCGACATAGAGAGGCAACTGCGTAAAAAATGAGAGGGGAACGCTAGTTCACGCTTTGTCAAAAAAACGTGAAGAGCGGCAAGTTTAATGGCTCGAAATTGATTCAAGTTGCTGCAAGAGTAACGCGGCCTGGGTCCGGGTACGAACCCCCAGTTTACGGAAAATGGCGGTTACGTGCGCCTTGATGGTCGCTTCGGAAACACTCAGCTCATAGGCGATCTGCTTGTTCAGCAGACCCTCGCAGACCATGGTCAGCACCCGGAACTGCTGGGGCGTGAGACTGGCAAGGCCCTCACTCGCAGCCTTGGCCTCGGCTGACACCTGTACATCCTCAAACGCCTGGGGCGGCCAGCACACATCGCCATCCAGCACAGCCCGTACCGACTTCTGAATGTCTTCCAGCGAGCTGGACTTGGGGATAAAGCCACTGGCTCCAAACTCACGGGAGCGCACCATGATCGAGGCTTCCTCCTGGGCTGAAACCATCACCACCGGAATTTGCGGGTACTGGCCACGCAGCAATACCAGCCCGGAAAAACCATAGGCGCCGGGCATGTTCAAGTCGAGCAGTACCAGATCCCAATCGGCCTTTACTGCCAGCTGTGTTTCAAGCTCGGCAATACTGGCGACTTCAACCAGACGAACATCAGAACCCAGCCCCATAGTCACGGCTTGATGCAAGGCACTGCGAAACAGTGGATGGTCGTCGGCTATCAGGATTTCGTATGTGGCCATTTTTTAAATGATCCTGTTTTTCAGGCGAGCCCTGATGTATTCCAGTACTCGCTAAGGCAATTCGAGCAACAGCGCAAATACTGTGCATCAAAGGGCGCGATTTACGCTAAACGTCGGAAAATATGGGCGCTTTAGCAGCAGTTGCAGCCGAATCGGCGCCAAGCATGCCCAGCACGACTGGGGTGGTCAAGTTGAAAACTTGAGGTCCAGATCCAAACTGAAGCCATCACGACGCTATCATCCTCACCCTCTCGGGCACTCAACTGCATTTGCGCGAAAATTGTAGCGCTACTTCTTTAGTCTATTGAGACCGATTCCTGGGAAGGTCTTTTACAAAAAGTACCCAGTTCCAGATGCGCCGCGCTGGACTCATTCATCGGCAGTTGATTCCGGGCATCCAGATAATGCTGGCTGAAGACATCGAAATACGCGTCCAGCGCCGTGGATGCGTCGCTATCGCCCGCAAGATCGAGGCACAAACTGGCCACTTCGGCGGTACACAGGTGCTCACTGCGGGTGGATCTGCGCAAACGGTAGCGTGAGAGTTTCTCCGGCAGCAGGCTTAAAATAGGCAAGGCATCGAAGTACGGACTCTTGCGAAATATCTTGCGCGCTTCAGTCCAGGTAGCGTCGAGCAAGATAAACAGCGGGCGCTTGCTGCTGTCGATATCCACCGTGTGGGTCACACGTCCTGGCTCGACATATTCTCCGGGGAATACCAGATAGGGTTGCCACTGCGGATCAGACAACAAAGCGAGCAACGCCTCATCGGTCTCGGTTCGCGACCAGATAAAGGCGAAGTTGTCACTCACCACATCAGCGATCAGCCAGCCTGTATTGCTGGGCTTGAACACTTCCTTTTTGGTCATGATCAGGCACACACCCGAGCGCGCGTTAACCCTGGGCCGCCAACTGCACAGGCAATGGCTTTCTATCACGCGACAGGTATGGCAACGCGGTGCCCGTGACCCCCGCGACAAATAGGGTTTGGTGCTCTCCTCTTCACGCTCGTCTCGTAAACGGGCCACTGCATTAGGGGAAAAGGTCATCTGGGTCATGGTTTTTTACTTAAGGCGCCAACCGCTTATTCGCCATGAGTGGCGCACAAGCAGATAAACAATAGAAAGGCGCGAAGTCTAACAGAGGCAGAGCGCCGGCACTCGCCCCCATGACCTTTGGCATTTCCTGTCAGCTCATGCTGGCCTTATACTCCTGCGCCACTGAACGCACAGATCTATGACGGGTCAAACCCTGCGTCACGTCAATCAGGAGAGATTCATGTTGCGCACCATTATTCCAGCCGTAGCTCTATTGCTTGCACTGCCATTGGGCGCACAAGCGGCCTCTCTTGCAGAATTCAATCTGAATAAAAACCTGCAGCAGGTGGCTGAAAAAAGTAATGAAGGAAAGCCGCGCGCAATCAATGCCGACCTTCTGGATAAAGGTTTTACCGTCGATGGCACGGTATTGATCAATAATCTGGAAGCCAGCCCGACCCTGGCTGCACAAATGCGTTCCGCCCCGGAAGCCGCAGTGCCACAACTGGGCCGCAGCGTGTGCAGCAACCCGAACTTCCGCAAACTGATGGCCAAGGGCGCCACAATGCGCTTCGCTATCACGGAATATAAAACCGGCAAGTCGGTCTTGGTCCAGGACATCGGCGCTGACAATTGCCAGCGGAAAAACTGATTTTCTCTTCATTGCGTCAACACGCCGTAACTCCATACGGCGTGTGATCCCTGCCTCCTCCCCCTTGCACTGCAGCGACCATTCTTCATGCACATCAGGCAATTAGCTATTGCCAGTCAGGATGCGGCAAGACCATGATCAAGCCATCAGCTGGACACTAAGTGTCTGCGCACCAGCCCCGTTTGCGGCGCCATCCTGGATGTTGTACACAAGGAGAAGTACATGCCTGATCAACCCAATGAGCCACTCGCGCTTCTCGAAAGCCAGGGCCTGGACCTTGCGCGACAGGTCGATGAACAATTGCAGCAGATTGCGTCAAATAGTCCGAATCGCCCGCTTTATCGCGAGATGATCCTGACCATATTGCGCATGGCCCACGACGACTTTGATCGCTGGAATGCCAAGATCACCCTGCAAGCCATTCGCGAACTCGAAAAAACCTTCCGCGTGCTGGAGCAGTTCAAGGGCCAGCGTAAAGTGACAGTCTTCGGCTCGGCTCGCACACCCGTTGAGCACCCGCTGTATGCACTGGCCCGCCAGGTGGGCGCAACCCTGGCAAAGTCAGATTTCATGGTGATTACCGGAGGCGGTGCCGGCATCATGGCGGCGGCCCATGAAGGCGCAGGGCTGGAACACAGCCTGGGCTTCAATATCACCCTGCCGTTTGAGCAACGGGCCAACCCCACCATCAACGGCACGGCCAACCTGCTGGCATTTCACTTCTTCTTTACCCGCAAGCTGTTTTTCATAAAAGAAGCAGATGCGCTGGTCATGTGCCCGGGCGGCTTTGGCACCCTGGATGAAGTGTTGGAAGTACTGACATTGATGCAAACCGGCAAAACACCCCTGGTACCCGTGGTGTTACTGGATATGCCCGGTGGAACATTCTGGCAAAGCGCCCTGGACTTCATTCGCAATCAACTGGAGGCCCACCAGTACATTCTGCCCAATGATTTGAAGTTGATGCGCCTGGTCCATACAGCCGAGGAGGCCGTGGCCGAGATCAATCAGTTCTACAGCAACTATCGCGTAAGCAGAGACCTGATTGAGTTGAGGAACCTTGCTCAAGTAGCGGAACTGATGATCAGGTCTGCCATGGAACGTAAGGAATCTCGGGGTCTGCACTACACGCTGGACTATCCAGGGTTACTGCCAGAGGCGAAGGATACGATCCTTACACCGACCTGATGAGGCACGTTAGGAGCCAATAGCGTAGCACCATAGGACCCCGTTTTGTAACAGCTTTGGCGCACATTTGTCCCAACGCTGGGGTCCTTATCGCCTGCCCGCAGGGGTCCCTATCGTGCGCCTGAGCGAGCGTGCGGGGGCCTAAGGGGGTAAGCGCGCAGGTTAGTAGTTACAGGTGGTCACTAAGAAATTTCTGTCAGATCCTTAAAGGGCTCCAGACACATCCGCTATGACCTCTCCGACCAGTCCAGCGATTAGCTCGCCATGAGCGCAGCCATAAAGAACCGCTACGATGCCGAACAGCTTCCATGTGGCTTTCGACATAGCGATAGCCTTGAGGACGGCCAACCATTGTTTCTTGGCGGCCATAGCGGGCTCCTACGTGAAGTCTGATAAAGAATGTGGGGCATTGCCCTGCACATTTTGCATAGCAACGCATTCCACATGGGTTCATCTGAAGGTCCACCATTTAGATAGACGCTCAGATCAACCCACGAGGCCCATTACGGACCTCATGGATACAGCGGATGTTACGGCTTGACGACCACACGGGTAATCAACGGGAACGCTACGGTCTCAACCTGAAGTTTCTCGGTAGGATCCGCTGGGTTTGCCAGCTTCAGCTTGACCTTGGCTTGAGCCATCACGTCAGCAATACCTGTGATCTCAATGTCCCAGCCCTGTACAGAAGCGTTACGGCTGGCGAGGATCGACCACACTTCACCGTCATTGCCCTCACGAAACGACAGGGAGGCGAATCCTTTAGGGAGCATGAAGACGCCACGGTTACTGCCTGAGTAGAACTGAGTACGGCAGCCCAAGAGGTCCTCAATCTCGGCTACGCCTGCCCGCTGAGCTGCGCGCTCAAGAATCGCCTGTTCGGTCATGTGCATGAGCAGCACAAAGTCACTCAGGGAGTTGCCAACCGAGTGGTTAATGCTCAAGGTCAGTTGGTCAATCCAATCCTCAGAACGATCACGGGGGCCGGTACTGGTGATTGTGACCTCCTTGGCTTCAACGCTCGGGGATTTAATGAGGATGTCCACGATGGTGGAGCCGCAAGCCTTTTCGAAGTCCTGCATGGCCTTGTCCATCATTTGACCAATAGAGTTGCTCGTGAAGCCTGCAATCAGGTGAGCGTCCATCAAGGTCATACGGTGCGAAAAGAACGCAGCAGTATCGGTTGGCTCCGTAAAAATCACGTCACCGGCAACTGCCTCGCCCTTGGTGATTGTCGAGGTGTCATAGATAGAGCGGCGAGGATCGAATTCGATGTTGCGATTGACCATGTTGACCAATTGCACAGGGGTCGGCTCGGTGCCTTTCGGGCGGAACTCACAGGGGATAGCATCCATTGCAGCGGCGTGCCATTCGCCACCATTGAAGTATTCCTGAAGGGTGTCCGTAATGCCCTCAGCGGCCACACTGGAATCGCTCAACGGGGCTGAGGTAGAAGCCAGAGTGTTGAACTGAAGGCTGCCACCATTACCCCATACGGCAGCCTCGTAGGCAGTCGGGGTGATGTGACGGTCAGTGCCTTCACGGTGGTCAGTGGATTTAAAAGCGTTCTGTATGCGAGTAGTCATGAGTAAGTATCTCCTGAAATTTATCGGAATGAGGTCAGCGAGACACCAGCAAGTGCCAGCGCCCGACAGGCAAGAAGGTATGGATCAGCGAGCTGGTGTGGACTCAATCCCACGAGGACCAAGTTGACCGACCGTTGGCAGCACGGATGGCAGCGCCTTGGGCACGCATCTTGGCTTCAAGGGCTTCGCGCTTAGCACGGCGGCGGGCGACCTCAAGCTCACTTGGCATGCTGTAGGAGGCAAAGCGCTCAGCGTGACGTTGCGACTCTGCAATCTGCTCTTGACGATGACGTTCAGCGGCTGCACGAGCCCTGAGGACCTTGGAGGTCGCTTCAGGAAAAGCCGAAGTATCGAGACCAGCGTTTAGGTACTGCTCAATAATGGCGCCCTGCTTTGCATCGTTCTTGCCTGCACCGGCAATCAGACCAGACAGCATCACACCTTCAGCAAAAGCACGGGTCACGGTCTGACCTTGTACTTCAGCAGTTTCAGGGGTTACGTTTTGGATATTCAGTTGCATGGGGTGTGTCTCCTATTCGGAAACATTGATCAAGCCTTGCCGTTATAGGCGCACAGGGACCAGAGACGAAGGAGTACGTCACCCGGCGGCCTTCGAGGCTTGTCGATGTTTTCTGGATTTAAAAGGTGGGGTTGTTTGCCGATGGCGGACGGCGATGTGATTTAAAGCGGGATGGTGATCGGTTGGCGGGTCAGTGGGATGCTCACAGGGGCGCGCATGACTGCATCGAGGCTCATGCTGGTTTGGGTGGTGATTGACTCAACAACTGCGACCAAGGCAGGACTGGTAGCCTTCAGATGCCCCATAAGTTTCTCGTAATCCACCCCATGCTGATTGCGGGAGGTGACCTGTTCGCGGATGTACCGATCACGCCAGATGGCGCGCAGCGTGATCAGTTTGGTCCGACTTGCTGGGGACACAAAGAATGCGTTGAGCTGGTCAAGGAAGCTCACAGGGTCACTCCCTTAACCGCACGGCCCCAGCGATCCACACGGGAGGCTTGAGCCGCTTTCTTGGCTTTAACCAGAGCGGCCTTGGCTTCAGCTACGCCGCCGTTGATGATCTCAGTTTTCCCACGCAGCCAATCGAGGCCACTCGGCTTGACCCGCCAGCCTTCACGGTTACCGAAATTCGATGAGGCCGCCACAAAGGCGCCAGATGAGAATCCTTGCTGCTTCGGTCGAATCTGACCAGTACGGCCACCGAAGTCATCACAGACGTGGACAAACATCGGACCCTTAGCGAGAAACTCAAGAGCAAGTCGAGGCTGCTGAATGCCAGCGACCCGACACGCCTCGGTCCATGTCAGCCCCGCACCACGGGCTTTCATATCGAGGGTCGATGCCTTGGGCATGTTGGCGTCCAAGAGAGCATCTTTCTGGCGCAGTTCACGGACGGCACTGTTACGCATGGCGAGGAAAGCGTTGACTACCATAAGATAAAAGGCTGGCGAGACCCACATTGCGTAGGCGATGGTCCCAGCTTCTGTAGCCCACGTCCCCGGATTGGCGCCACCATAAGCAAGATGGAAATTTCCACCTTGGTCGAGCGCAGTTCGAATCTCGTTGTTCCATTGGCCCGGACGTTTTGCCTCAGGCAGACCCAAGGTTTGATGGATCTCATTGAGGCTCCACATCCCCTCCGTGTTTGCGATGAAGGTTTGACCCTCGATGACAATGGGTAGCAAGTCGGTTTGGTTGTTGGTAAACATAGTTGTCGCATCCTTTTTGTTTGCTCTCTGAGTTCGCTCCCACGGGCAGCCGAAAGTCCCCGACAAGGGTCCACCGATGGCACAGAGAGCAAACAGAAAGTCTTTCGTGATTGTTGGCCCAGCGACGGGTGTGTGTGTGTGACCAGTGGTAGACCCAAGGTCTTGACGATCAACCTTAAGGTAACTCTTTGAACATTGGACTTGCCCCTACCAAACCGGACACCAACTCCCCGTTAAATTGATGCTGCTGCCAAACGCCTAAACTCTCTCGGCGACCTATATTTCAAAGCACTGTGCGGATGCTGCTCGTTGTAATGCTCGAA
>NZ_SCFG01000048.1:0-1954 GCF_022496645.1 Pseudomonas sp. TMW22089 | reverse complement strand
GTCTGCTTACGTTTGCCTGCGTACTCGGCATCAGCGAAAGACATTTGCTTCATCGGGGCTCAACCGTTCAGTTCGTGGGACAGGCGTATTTCACCAGATTTGGAAGTCCTTTTCAGAGTTTCCTTAAAGCAAAATTAATCGCAGAAAGAAATAAACCCGGACGTCGTGAAACACATATGTATCTTGGTAAAAACGTAAGTTTAAATGACGAACCTATCAAGACGAAAAAACATGATGATACAAAAGCACCGAATGACTCAAATGCGGAAAAACTATTTGCTAATGCGGACATGGACCAAAACATAAAAGATGCTTTAACGAAACTCAAAGCAGATAAGCCATAAGCCTGAAAAACCTTTAAGTACTCGATAAAATAAAAAAGAGCCGTTAGGCCCTTCTTTTTCTTTAAAAAAAGTTATAATTAAATCACCACAACCAATTATAACAATGTCTCCACAATCAAATTATAACATTTGCATTTCGCAAAACAACACTAGCACACAATTTTTTTCAGATATTTTAGAACCTCTGAATTATCACTATTTAGACGGAACTGAAAAAAACCCTAAATATTCTAAGTTTCATATCTTTCAAAAAGACCCAAGCCTGGCAAAAGGTTTTCGTCAGTGGTCATATCCCGTCTCAGACGCAAGGGCCGTGTTAGAAGCACATAAAGGATTGATTGATTGCTATGTATCTACGAATGAATCAACTTTTAAACGACGTGAAGCAGACGTAAACGCTTTAACAATGCTGACTTGCGACTTAGATACATACAAATCAGAAAAATATCACAGCACATCACATGAGCGTCTAATCACAGATGTTAAGGCTGTGTGTGTTTCTTTCTGTCTGCCTTACCCGAGTATTGTCTACTCAGGTAATGGTTATTATTTAAAATGGTTTTTTATCAGCAAGGTTAAAGTCAATCCAAACAGTTATGTGTCGAAAATTGATAAAAAGAAACGCGAATTTCAGATTGTAACGCCAATCGATGTTTGGAAGGCTGCTCAAATAGCAATAAATAGAATTTTTACTGATTTCGGGTCTGACACTAATGCTCTCGATGCTTCAAGGGTTTTGAGAATGTGCGGAACTATAAACAGCAAAACCGGGAAAATGGCTGAGTTGTTAGAGTTCAACGAAAAAGTCTCCTATGAAGAAATGCTCGAAATTTTAAAGCCTCATACCACCAGCGATGACATTAATAGCCTCTCTCCTTTGCCAAAAATAAAGTCCGAAAAAGAAAAAAAGAAACCGGCTTTGGAGGTTGTAAAATTTGAGTCAGTTGAAAAAAGCCTAAAGAATACCCCTCATAAAAACTTCATCCCCAAAAACAGACTTTCATTAGCAATTGAACGTTATAAGGATTTGTTGAAACTTATTAAGTTGCGTGGTGGGGTTGTTCAAGAAGGGCAGAGAATGAATTTCTTGCTTTGGATTTTGAATTTCAAATGTATTGCCGGGGCTGTACATATTGGTAATTTTGATGAAGAAGCATTAAAAATGGGCAATAAAATATTTAATGGTGATGATTTTGGCCTTGATGATTTATCTACATTAAGAAATAAACTAGAAGAGTACAATCTAAGAAGAGCCAAGAATCCGCAAGATTTCAATAAATTCGAGACGATACCTTTATATACCCCTACTAGCCAAACGCTCATAACCAAACTAAATATTACA
The DNA here is from genome assembly GCF_022496645.1 of Pseudomonas sp. TMW22089. Classification (NCBI taxonomy): domain Bacteria; kingdom Pseudomonadati; phylum Pseudomonadota; class Gammaproteobacteria; order Pseudomonadales; family Pseudomonadaceae; genus Pseudomonas; species Pseudomonas sp. TMW22089. The sequence continues at coordinate 268 of NZ_SCFG01000048.1, read as the reverse complement.
AAAGACGAGCAAGCGCACTTGAAAACTATCATCGACAAAGAGGAGGTTAAAGAGAGAGCAAAGAATAGAAAATACAATGAGCGTCGAGCGAAAGGTATGAAAGAACAAAATGGAGACAAAGAGAAGATGCCTTGGAAAGGCTTAGGGAAACTCTGAAAAGGACTTCCAAATCTGGTGAAATACGCCTGTCCCACGAACTGAACGGTTGAGCCCCGATGAAGCAAATGTCTTTCGCTGATGCCGAGTACGCAGGCAAACGTAAGCAGAC
>NZ_SCFG01000047.1:0-2565 GCF_022496645.1 Pseudomonas sp. TMW22089 | reverse complement strand
AGCCTTGGAAATCATGCAGCGCTCGATGCTTGAAGCTGTGCATGGTGCCAATTTGGCGCAGATGGATCTGATAGACGAACAGACCAAGCTCCGTACCTTCATCCGCAAAGACGAAGGCTAATAAAAAACCCCCTCCAGTTGACGCTGTAGGGGGTTCTGTTGGGGCCGCAGTTGACGCTGCGTTTGTCCCCGGTTTTGCAGGGGCTTAGGATCTGCATGAGCAAGAATAACACTACATCGCCGGAACGAAATACCGAGGCTCGGGGTGTCCCCCTTGGTATATACGCGAAAACTGACTCCGCTAACCTCACGGTTGACCAAAGCACGGGTGAAATCACCGCTGGATTGCCTGTAGATCCAAGGCTTTTTCGGTGTGAGCGATTTGCGTTGAAAAGCGTGGCCAATCGGTTATTACCAACTTCCCGAACGTCCAAGTGCATGCGTTGGAGAGTGCCAAATCAATCTCTCCAGGTACTCAAGAGCAAGGAACACAACAAGGCGTTCTACACCGGCCTCCAGATCTGCGCTTCCGTATGGGCTTGCCCGGTTTGTGCCGCCAAAATCAGCGAGCGTCGTCGTGCCGAACTGACCACTGCTCTGGCTCTCGCCAAAGCCCGTGAGTGGGATGTTTTCATGCTGACCCTGACAGTGCCGCACGGGCTTGGCGACGATTTGCCGGCACTCTTGAAACAAATCCATGCAGCATGGCGCAGCACTACAACCAGCCGTGCTGGGCAGAAGCTCAGAAAGCTCTTGGGTATTCGTGGAACCATCCGGGCTCTGGAAGTCACCCATGGCCAAAATGGCTTTCACCCGCATCTTCACGTCTTGCTCTTTCTTGATCAGGGCTTTTCGCCTCAATCCGTACACCACGCATTCAGTCCGCTCTGGCAACAAGCTTGTGAGCGGGCCGGTTTGCCGCGTCCTTCTGATGAACATGGTTGCCGGGTCGATGATGGCACCTATGCCGCTGCCTACGCTTCCAAATGGGGCTTAGAGAGCGAACTGACCAAAAGCCACACCAAGAAGGGTCGTAACGGCTCACGCACGCCGTGGGACTTCTTGAGGGCCGTCCTCGATAAGTCTGAGGGGTGGCAACAGTCTGCAATCCTGTTTCGCACCTATGCCGAAGCGTTCAAGGGAAAACGTCAGCTCTACTGGTCAAACGGCTTACGTGATTTGCTCGCCATGGGCGAACAGGCATCAGACGAGGAAATTGCAGCGGTTCAGGAAGACAGCTCACTCATGCTGGCCGAACTGACCGACGAGCAATGGCGAGCCATTTTGCGCACTAAGTCGGAATCCATCGTTTTGGATATGGCCGAAACTCACCCTGAGGCACTTCCTGCTTTGCTTGCGTCCATTCTGGAAAGAGCCAAAAAGCTTGCTACTGGAACGGGCTGACCTGCCTGACACTGCTTAGCGTAGCGCTAGCAGTGCCGGGCAGGCCTGCCCGTTTAACTTCAACGTCTAAACACGTCCAACGGACCGCCTGCAAACGTAGTTTGCGTAAGTGCGCCCTTGCTCAATTTCTAGACCTGTCTCAACGATTTCCTAAAGGGGGAAACGATGCAAGAAACACCCAAGCGCGGACATAAATTATCTCGAACCTGTATCAGCTGTGATTTGCATGGGGCAATGGAAATTACAGGGGTCAAAAAAAACAGCCTGAATGCCGACGGTAGCACCTGCTACACGCTTAAAGCTGTATGCGGGAGTTGTGGCTACTTGAACGGCGAATTCAAGCCAATTTGGTACAACCTTTATGAACTTGGCGTGGTTGTTTGAACTGACGCTAGATCGCATAGAATCGCGTTAAATTGCATATTGGCAGTTGCCTAAAATTGCCTTGAATTGCACACAATTGCCAAATTACAGACGGCAAGATGTGTGTTGTGGGCCCACAGGCTTCGCCTGTTTCCCCCCACCACCTTGCCCATTCTCCTCCCGGCTCAAGGGGGTGCAGTTTTCGAATCGGAAACATCCACTCAGACACCTCTCAGCAACCCTGCATACTTCACCAGGTCAAGGGCCGCGCTCCCGGCTTGTCGGGAAATCGTCCCTCCTTCCCGGCAAACGGAAGCACGGGCGCAGCGAACCCTTTACCTACCCCAATTTAAAAACACGCTCCGCCCGGGGTTCATGGGGCGTTTCACCCCATGCACCCCTGGCACGTGCCGAACGCCCCCGGAGGGGATGTTGACGTATCTCAACTTAGCGAATAGAGTTGTGCCATTGGCACATATTTGGAACTGACCCATGGCACGTCATCGCCTGACACTATCGATCTCGCCTGAACTCAAGAGCGCCTTGGATGAGCTGAACGAAGCTACCGGCGTCGCTGCTGCCTCCTTCGTCGGGGAAATCATCGAAGGCAACATTCCAATGATTTTGGGAATTGCCAATGCCGCACGTTTGGCAAAGGCAGAGCCCGCAAGAGCCTTGGAAATCATGCAGCGCTCGATGCTTGAAGCTGTGCATGGTGCCAATTTGGCGCAGATGGATCTGATAGACGAACAGACCAAGCTCCGTACCTTCATCCGCAAAGACGAAGGCTAATAAAAA
>NZ_SCFG01000046.1:0-6481 GCF_022496645.1 Pseudomonas sp. TMW22089 | reverse complement strand
ACTGAGCCAGAGCATTGCCCTGCTCGGCAGCCTTGCGGTACCAGGCGACCGCCTGTTTGTCGTCCTGCGCAACGCCTTCGCCCGACGCATATCTGTTGCCGAGTACCGCTTGAGCGTTGGCCTGGCCCTGTTCGGCAGCTTGGCGGAACCAGAAGAGTGCTTGTTTGGCGTCCTGCGCAACGCCGGTGCCTGTAGAATAGCTGTCTCCGAGAAGGAACTGGCAGTCGGCATTCCCTTGTTCGGCAGCCTTGCGGTACCAGATGACCGCCTGTTTGTCGTCCTGCGCAACGCCTTCGCCCGTCGCATATCTGTTGCCGAGTAACGCTTGAGCGTTGGCATTCCCTTGTTCGGCAGCCTTGCGGTACCAGATGACCGCCTGTTTATCGTCCTGCGCGACACCTTCACCTTTGGAATAGAGGTTGCCGAGTACCGCTTGAGCGTTAACCTGGCCCTGTTCGGCGGCCTGGCGGAACCAGAAGAGCGCTTGTTTGGCGTCCTGCGCGACACCTTCACCTTTGAAATAGAGGAGGCCGAGGTTGAACTGGGCCGTGACATCGCCTTGTTCAGCCATGCTCTGGATAGTCGTAAAATCCTGAGCAGCCTGCACATAGCTAGGCAACTGCAGTAATCCCAGCGCAAGAAATAACGCGCAGGTATAGCTCTTACAACGGTTTTTTGCGATGAATCCGATCACATCCCTGCGCTCACTTAATCCAAAAGAAGTAGAGCTTAACGGATCAACATGGAGTGCGCTTTTGTTGTCGCCGTTGCTACGGCCTTAACCGTCCTCCTGAAGCAGGATGCTTTGGTCTTCCCGAAGTCATAGAGCCGAGGATTTACCATAAATCCCGTTATTCGCACTGGGTCGATGATAGTGAGTGCTCATAAATGATTAGCAAATAGTTGCGATATTCCACTGATAGTGGAATACTCAAATATGAGTAGACAACGTCTACATCGTAGACAAAATCGTGTGGAGTGATAACATGGCCTCGCCTGTCCTGTCTTTTCGTGTGGAATCGGAGCTGATTAACCAGCTCGATCAGCTCGCTGAAGCAACTGATCGGGATCGTCAGTACCATCTCAAACGTGCATTGGCACGTTATGTAGAGTCAGAGTCCTGGCATTTTCGAGCGGTAGCCGAAGGGATCGCTGATGCTGAGGCAGGCAATCTAATCGACTTGGATGCCGTGAAGGCTAAGTGGGTGGCTCGTGCCGAAAATCGCATTAACCAGCAAAGCGGACAGTGACCTCGAAGGTATCTACGAGCATTACGAACCGCGTCTAGGTGCTGAAAAGGCCGAGGAAGTCATTTCCCAAGTGCTGGAAGCCATAACCCGACTGGAGACCTTTCCTCAGTTAGGGAAAGCCTCGGATATTCCTGATTGCCGAGAACTGATTATTTCGAAATACCCCTATCGATCTATTTACACGCGGAAGGGGGATACCATCCTGATATATCGAATTCTCCATCAGCACGCGGAACGCCCTGAAGATTGGTGAGTTCGGAAGCAAAAAATCCTGCCTTTTGGCGGGATTTTTTGTGTCCGACTTACATACGCGGCGTTATTGGAAGTCTTCGCCCTGCTCGCGGGCCTTCGCCTTCGCACGCTTGCGCTGCCCCCACCATTCTTCAAACAGAATGACCCCAAAAACCCCCGTCAGCACCGCCAACACTAGCCAGTCCCCCCACGACCACCCAACCCCGTACCAGCCGAAGACATCAAAGTGTCCCTTCTGGAAGCCCACGTACAGGAAATACACCACCGCCATAAGGCCCGCGTTACGGCAGGCACTGCCAAACGTCATACGCATTGCGACACCTTCTTGGCCCGTCCGGGCGGGTTCCTTTCTATTCGTTATGCGCTCCCGTGTTGCTAGTAGCAACAACCGGTCTAACGATATTTTCGCGGCTAAAATCCGGCGGCAGCTCGAGCCCGCAATTTCATGACGGTTCGCGCTGAAAGTCCCCTAATGTCCTCGCCATGAAAAACCATGTGCGCCCGATGCGACTTGGTTTCCGCGTCCCAATCATCCAGATCATCGATCAGGAAGGCGTGATTGCCTAGGTACGCTGCCGCCAAGTCAGCGGCCAGGCTGCGGGCGGGTTCGCCTGCCGTTTCGAAAACCCAATCCAGAATGTCACTCATCTGCTCGGCGGGTGTCCGCGGCACAACACCTTTGGCCTGATCCTGGACGAATGCGTTGTAAAGAAGTGCGCCAGCCTCGGGATCTTCTGCAGGGTTGCCCGGGCAGAGCCTGGGCTCCCAGGGAATCTGATACATCGATTGGCCAAGTACGTCCTGCAGGACGTAATCCGACGGCTTTACCAAACGCTGCATGAGATGGCTCCTTAAAAAATCGCATGGTAGCGCATCCCGAGCAGCCAAAAGCTGCTCGGATAAACCGCCACCTCTGGTGGCGTGAACAGCCTGACAGACGCCTCCCGAGCCCACGAGGGGGGGGAGGAAAAATGGCCCCCAGGCCAAATTTTTCCGGTCTGCCCTGGTGAAGCCCGTTCAGGGCGTAACCAGGGTGCGAAGCATCCGGCCGCACCGCTTGCGTGCGCGTCAGGTGAAACCGGACCAACCTGGATTCGCGATGTAGCAGTCGAGAAAGGGACAAAGGACCGCAACGAGACGTCGCGCAATTGCAGAATGCAGGTTGGTCCGGCTTTGCCGGGCGCGCACGCGGGTGAATTTTCGAGACAAGCCCGTCCAGGGCGCAGGGGAGGAAAGAGGGTGGAGGCTCGCGCAGCGAGTCGGAACCCTGAAAGCCTGACGGGGCGCTCCCCCGGAAGGTTTGGGCGTCCCGCAGGGCGGCCACGACAGACCGTAGGGATGGCGCGCTGTTGCTCTGCTTTTGTCTTGGATTATCTATGTGGCGTTCTATTGGTCGTTCTATTGCGTTGGCTATTGCTTCAGCAATAGAACGCCAATAGGAGAGGTATAAAGGTGAAAAGGTACAAAAGGGCAAAAAGCCAAGAGCATTCGCGCTACGCGCTCACCAGCTCGACCCCCTAAAGGGGGACCCCCACTCGCTGGGAAAGATCCAAAGCGGGTAATAACCCTGAGAGACAAGAGCACGAGCAATGATGGCTGACGCCAGTCTAAGGCCGCCCACTGGCGGCAATAATGATGGCTGCGCGACGCACTTGATGGCTCCCACTGGCGTGGGAGCCCCTACGATCGGCTTTTAAAAAAAGCGTCTCGCATGACTCCACGCAGTGAGGATTTTGTTCCAGGTGCGACCACCCGGCTCCCACTCCCAACAGGCGTTCCAGACTTTCGGGGATTGTTTACCACTGCGCCCCCTGCCCTCTTCGGCGTCTGGCGGTTGGTGGGTTTTAGGACAGTGACAGCGCCCGTGGTTGGGTTTTTACGCTGCCCTGCCATTGCCTTCTCGCCCTTGCGGGTCGCACCTAACCGGCTATACCGGCTGCCGTGAAGAGATCCCCTTGATCGGCAGCTATTACTTCCCGGGCCCAAAGCATCTTGATTCCAAGCGTCGGGAAGAGGTGTCGGGGGAGGCTGGAAGCTGGACAGACGGGAGTTTTCCCGACAGAATTGGCTTACCAGGTCTCGTTCCCCGCACCGAAAAGCAGAGATTCCCCGAGACCTTGGCCAGAGCGATTGCCGTCGCCGCTGGCCCGAATGAAACCCTGCCTTGGCAGGGTTTTTTCGTTTTAATGCTATGTATCTATTACCCAAAGATATTGCGTTTGCTCGCTCAGCGCAAACCCTGTGTCTTTCACAAGCTGCCGTGTGGGTCTGGCAGCTGTGCTGCCTACCAGCACGGTAGCCAACAAGGTCCACCGGACCGCGTTAGGGAATGGTCGGTTAAGTCTCATAAATAGCAGTAGACTGTAGGGCACCCTACAGACAGAACCCGACACTGCCCTACATGGCAAAATTAACCATCGGCCGCATGGCAAAACTCTACGGTTTACACCGTTCAACATTGCATGAGGCCGTGTCTAAAGGCCGCGTAACTGCTGGCCTAGACGGTAAAGGGCAAAAGGTTATCGACCTATCAGAAATGATCCGTGTTTATGGCGAACCACAGGGGATCACCCTACACCGCCCTACACTTGACCCGACACCCTCACCCTACACTTCCCCTACACCTGAAATGGACGCCCTACACCCAGCCCTACACTCGCTGGTTGAAGAGGTTCGATTGCTGCGTGCAGAGATACAAGAGCTGCAACAATCACTTCGGCTGATCGAGCATAAACCCGAGCCTAAACCTGCATTGCCTCACAACACGAAGCCAGGGGAAGCCCCTACTTGGGCAAATTTGCTCGACGCTCTCGATAACTAAAAGCCGTGGCCAGTTTCGCGGGCGCGAAACTTCACAGTTCCACCGCAAAGCCTCGCACACCAAGCCTTTCGGCAAAGCGACCCACCGCCGTCAGGCTGGCCCAGGTACGAATCACCTCCCGCCTCGACCGTACTGGAATCAGCCGCGAGTGCGGCCCGCCGAGGCGTACCGAAAACGTCCACTTGGTACGGGTGGTATCACGGCCGGCGACAAACTCCCTGACCGCGCTCTGTTGCACCAGGTGCTGCAGCGCGTCTTCGTGAATTCCTTCGCCAATCATTTATCGAGTACGACCGGCAAATGGCGTAGAACCGCTGCTAGCTCGCGCCAAGGGTGCTGTGCCACTTCCGCTGCGCCGATGCAACCTGCCACATGAGCAAAAGGAATGTCTGCCTCTTGGACGCTTTGGCAGACACCGCAAAGCGTGCACGTCACGCCTTCATACTCCAGAACCCATTGAATATGCCAACACGTTAGCCCGAGCTCTAAGCCGTAGTGAGCAGTGGAACCGTCACGGCTGCTCATTCTGGTATTACGCCAGACGGGCCGCCCAAGGTGGCCGCTTCACAGGCAAACGCTGCCGCCTGTGGTGGGGTCAGCGCTCCGGCGCTGACCACGGCGTTTAACCAGTCCCAGAGTCGAGTCACACAACGCGTCTGTTGCTCAGCCACTTCCTGCAGGTGATCCAGTAACTGCGCCTCCAACGTCTCGGTCGAGGTGGCCAGCATTTGCGGCTGCAGGTCCAAGGCGATGCGCTCGGCCAGTGCGGCAGCCGCAGGGGATAGCGTGCGCAGGTCGCGCAGACGGCGCTCATAATAGGGCGTGACGGGTAACGGCATGGCAGGGGTGTCCTTATCCGAGTCAGTGGCCCACCGTGCGTAAAACCACAGAGGTGGGGTCTGGCGTACCAGTGTAGGAGGGGTGTGGTTTCCGTGCCCAGAAAAAAAGGCCCCCACGACTCTCTCAAGTGTGGGGGCCTTTTGAACATAAGCGGCGTTCTATCTATTGAGGTAACGCACGGTATAGCGTGGCTCGATGTACACCTAAAAGACGTGCAACTTCAGCCACTGATTGACCCTCATCAATCAACTTCCGGGCATGGATTATCTGCTCAGAAGTCAAAACAGGCTTTGGCCCAAATCGAACGCCTTTGGCTTTCGCGGCAGCTCGGCCAGCACTGGTGCGCTCCCCAATAAGAGATCGCTCGAAGTCAGCGATTCCGGCAAAGATTGTTAAAACCATGCGCCCAGCTGGGGAGGTGGTGTCGGCCCATGGTTCTGCAAGTGAACGCAGACCTGCACCTAAGGTTTTGAGTTGTTCTGCAATGTGGAGGAGGTCGGTTGTTGACCTGGCCAAGCGATCCAACCGCGTTACGGTCAGCACATCACCTGGTCGCAAATGATCGAGCAGCCGACTGAGTTCTGGACGGTCTTGCTTAGCCCCACTGACCTTCTCTTCAAAAATTCTCTGACAACCGTTTTGCCCTAGGGCAATCCGTTGCTGCTCCAGATCCTGACCTTGCGTCGAAACCCGAGCGTAACCAATCTGCTGTCCTGCATTCTCCATAAAGCACCTGTCGCATTTGTTGTCGCAAGTAATTTATAACGTGCGACAGATTTATGCGACATCCAAAAGCCCGCAGATCCAGGGTTTTTGAGCGTGTCGCATAACTTAGGAGTTACGCAACAAAAGAACTAAAAATCTGAACTCTGCATTAACGGAGTGGTTGGTATTTTTCAAAGTATTGCCCTGCTAGTCTCTGCGAGACCTCAAGCTGGCCGTTTGACAGTTTTTTAGCCGCCAAATCTCGAAGCTCTGTGGCGTCTACTCTTCCATTTGCAACAGCGACAGATAACCAGACATACGCATGGCTATTGTCCTGTGACAGTCCTCTGCCTTGAAAGTAAAAAGATCCTAGATGGGACTGAGCCAGAGCATTGCCCTGCTCGGCAGCCTTGCGGTACCAGGCGACCGCCTGTTTGTCGTCCTGCGCAACGCCTTTACCGTGGGTGTAACTGAATCCTAGACTGAACTGAGCCAGAGCATTGCCCTGCTCGGCAGCCTTGCGGTACCAGGCGACCGCCTGTTTGTCGTCCTGCGCAACGCCTTCGCCCGACGCATATCTGTTGCCGAGTACCGCTTGAGCGTTGGCCTGGCC
>NZ_SCFG01000045.1:0-8433 GCF_022496645.1 Pseudomonas sp. TMW22089 | reverse complement strand
CGAGCATTACAACGAGCAGCATCCGCACAGTGCTTTGAAATATAGGTCGCCGAGAGAGTTTAGGCGTTTGGCAGCAGCATCAATTTAACGGGGAGTTGGTGTCCGGTTTGGTAGGGGCAAGTCCACCGTGCACTGGACAGACAATCCTGCATATTGCCCATCACCAACTGTGCTGCCTGTTCATGGGAGAGGCCCTTCCCGGTAAACCACTCCTGAATATCACCGAGGAAGAAATAAAACCAGCCGTTCATGCACGCCGCAACGGTGGCGAGCTCAAATGCGTCCTCCTGGTCGATCACGACCAATGATCCAAGGGCGCCGAGCAAGCTCTCATGAGGCTGGCCGCCTGGGGTCAAGACAACAGTTGATTGGTTGATCTGAGCGGCATAGGACAGCATCGCCCGCACGTGCCGAGCTTTGGGAAAGCTTTGTTCCAGCTCGTTGATACTCATACCCGCTACGAGTGAAACCAGCGTCTGTTCGGGCTTGAGTCGTACCTCATTGGCAAGTTGCTCAACAGCATCGGGTCGCACGCCCAGAAATAACAGGTCGCTGTCATCGACCACACCCTGGTTGTTCTGCGCAATCTCACAGGCCCAGAGCCTGGATAGCTCTCGGGCACGATCATTATTGCGCGGTGAAAGCAAAACCCTCCCGGAAAATCCGCTTCGGCGCAAACCAATAACGATCTTCTCCGTCAGTTCGCCAACACCCAGAATTCCAATGTTCAGCACGCTGCCTTCTCCTGTGTTGAGCAAATAGAGAGTGTCTCACGATAACTGGGTGGCAGCCTGCCCCGGAGGGCCAGTCGACCCAAAGCCTTCATCTCTGGCCAATCATGAAACGCTGCCCAGAGCACCTGGACATCTTCAACCCTCTGCCGCTGACCTCGTACTCAAGCAAAATTACAGCTTCACCCAAGCCAGTCGCTCACTCGGCATTGGCGAGTCGCCTCTGCGGGGAGGGGATCCGGGCTTGTCGGCATTACTGGGTTGCACTCGCGCAGCCGCAGCGATCGCATGCTTAACCCCGCCTGCGACAACGGTATTCAAGGTCTGATCCAGAACAGGTACGCGCGGTGCCTGACCGGCCCTTTCGCCTGCGGGCGCCAAGTCTCTGGCCGCGCATTCTGTGGTCGTGCGCTAAGTCGTTGATTTATAAATCACTACTTGTTTCTGAATGTTTCAGGTGGTTGTGCGGTCATTATCGCCATGTTTGAGAGATTAGTGGTGCTAATCGTATTTTTACCGAGGTTTATCACTGGATATATCGGCTTATATGGTGAAAAAAGCTGCCAGACAGTTCTTATACTGCGGGCGGCGTCCGTACACCCAGGCAGCACAACAAATCGCACTGATTTGCGCTGCTGCCCAGAGCGAGTCGTTCCATGGAAAGAAGAGGCCGGCACTGCATCTCTATTCCCATGCATCTAATAAGTCTAAGAATGAGAAATAGTTTAATGAATAAACAATCGATCCAGATTGCCCTTGCTTACATGTCCGTCGTGATTGGTGGTGGTTTTGCCTCCGGGCAGGAGGTACTCCAGTTTTTCACCGGCTATGGGCTTATAGGTATTGTCGGCACTCTGGTAAGCGGTCTGATGTTTGCCTTCCTCGGCATGCAGATCGCTCGAATGAGCTCGAAGATGCAGGCGAGCTCGCACAAGGAGGTTCTCTACATTCTGTTCGGTGCGCGCATCGGCCTGGTCGTCGATGTGGTGCTGTCCTTCTTCCTGTACGGCGTCGGTGTAGTGATGCTGGCCGGCAGCGGTTCGATCTTTGCCCAGCAGTACGATCTGCCGCCCTTGTTCGGTGGCGTATTGATGACGGTATTGGTGATCGCCACGTTGTGCATGAACGTGAAGCGCATCATCGACCTGATCAGCGCGGTAATGCCTTTCCTGTTGGCGATGGTGCTTATCATCACCACTTACTCGATCTTCAGTTACAACGCCCCGATCGAGACCCTCGACGCGGTTGCCCGTGAGAACAACGAAACAGTTTCTGGCAATTGGTTTGTGGGCGCCTTGCTGTACGCGTCTTTCAACATCGCCGTAGGCTTCCCGATGCTGGCTGTCATTGGTGGCATGACCAAGCAACCCAAGGCTGCCGCACTGGGTGGCGTACTCGGTGGTCTCGGTCTGGGTGCGTTGATCCTGCTGTTGAACATCGGCCTGTTTGCCAACATCAACCAGCTGGAAGGCATCGAAATGCCTTCCCTGGCACTGGCAGGGCGTATCTCGCCGATCCTTTCGGTGGTGATGTCGGTGGCACTGGTTTGCATGGTCTACAGCACAGCGGTGGGGATGTTCTTTGCATTCAGCGCCCGCTTCGCCAAGCCTGAAACCAGCCGCTTCAAGTTGATTAGCGCAGTCACGGTATGCATAGGCCTGGCCTTGAGCCTGGGTGGCTTCAGCAAGCTGGTAGGCACTGTCTACCCACTGTTGGGCTATGTCGGCTTCGCCCTGATTCTCGCTATTTGCTTTAACTGGCTACGCAGCCGCTCCATTGCCAAGGCGCAAAAAGCTGCGCTGGAAGCTGTTTCCTGACCCTTGAACCTGTGGGCAATCGTTCGCAGGCACGGCAGTAGATCCAGCGCTGACCCTTTGATTGAACCCCGCCTCGAGCGGGGTTTTTATTGCCTGGAGATTTCCAAAGGCCGACATCGCCATTTTTCCACCCTGCGAATGCCGCGTCTAAGACCGCAGGCGGCCGAGCACTGTATTTACTGCATTCGATGGAAATACTTAATGGTAGTAACGGCGACCTGCCGGCGACCTGCCGGCGATGTGTCGCGTTGTGCAAAACCCTCAGAAAGAATTTGTCCGCCAATTCACTAAATGAATCAAAGAACATTAAGTTGAAGTATTGTCGATCCACTATATGTTCCAGGCGGTTTACGTCCCTTGTAAGAAGCCTTTATCCATACCGGGCTGGAACCTCGAACATCGAGTGTTGCAGAAGAGCCGCCGTCGGCGATACCCAGTACAACTGTACCCGCGCCTGTCAAATCTACTTCTCCCTGATTGGGGATCTGCAGGCTGACGGTAGTGTTTTCGCTGCACTCGATATAAGTGTAAGCCCCGCCTGCATTAACTTCAGTGGTTGTACCCCTTAAATATATGCTGGTCGCAGTTGCTGAGCATGTGACTGGCGGTGATATGGGAGGGGTCGTCGCGATATCGTATGAGAGCTGGAACCAACCATAGCTTCCGGGCTTCAAACAACGGAAGTCGAGAGATTCACGAGTTGTCACAGGTGCACTGACCCGATTTATGGAAGCACCCACCAGGCTTTGAAGTGTGGCTCTTGCCTCTGCTTCAGTACGGCATATGAAATTAAGACGAGGGCAACCTGATGTGCCAGCCGTGTTGCATTCAAAATAAGCGTAGGGGCGCGAAAGTCTGAAGAACTGATAACCCGGCACGGGATTGTTACTATTAATATCCCTGATCTCACCACTCATGATGTCGATGGATAAGATGGTTCCGGTACATAAACCTGCTCTCATTGGTTTTCCACACCCAGGCCCAGTTTCAGACACCCGAATGATAGCTGCCGTTGACTGTAGAGGGGCGAGCAGCAGCATGATTAATACGGCATTCAGGATTGATAGATACATGAGCTTCCTTTCACCAACATAGCGCCTTGTCACAGCAGAATTTCGCTGTGCCTGCTGACACCTGCCCGAAAGTCAGGGCTGTCCTGAATCAGGTTCTTGCGGTTGACCGGGAGCATGGGCATGGGTTTTGTATCCAGTTTTCGAATACAGCGATCGGCATCGGTTTAGCACACAAAAACCCCTGACCAAACTGGACTCCCATCCCATACAGCTGATCGTGCTGAGCTGCGGTTTCAATACCCTCCACTACCAGATGCATGCCCATTTCGGCGGCCAGCGCTACAGTGTGGCGAATGGCTGCAATGTACCGGCCGGGACCATCGATAAATCGGGTGAATTCTTCAGCCAGTTTGATTTCACTGAACGGTATCTGGCAAAGGCGCAAGAGTGACGAATAGCCCGTTCCGAAGTCATCAATTGACAGCCGTACACCTAAATGATGCAGGCGAATCAGCTGTTTAACGCTGGCAGCGCAAGCTTCGCCGACCCCGTCCTCGGTGATTTCGAAGGTGAGGGACGAGAGTGGCAGCGCGTGCTGGCGCAAGCGGGTCTCCAGGCATTCGATGAGTGCATCACTCATCAATTGATCAAGAGACAGGTTGAATGCCATGCCTATGAATCTGCCTTGTTCCAGTAGCTTTAGCTGAAAGGCCAGGCTCTGCTCCAACAATTCGAATAGCAGTGTATCGAGCCATTTTTCACGGGCCATCAGTGCAATGAAGGTTGCTGGATTGAGTACGCCATACAGAGGGTGATGCCAGCGTGCCAGGACTTCCACCGAGTCGACCTGACCAGTGTGTAAATCGAATTTGGGTTGTAGGTACGCATTGAACTCTCTGCGTAGAAGACCACGTTTTACCTCCCCGGCACTGGGCAGTCGGGCTGGTTTTTTCGGAGCGCTTGAACTGTCCGGCCGGTTTTGCAGAGCTTGCTTTGGTTGGTAGGTGTGGCTCGCAACGAGCGCGTGCAATGAGGTTTTTTGCATGGTGGGGCAGCCTGAATGGGTATGCCTCTGAGCCTAAGCGACCCCACCCTGGCGACACGAAAGACGAATCTGTATTTTTGCCGAGATTTTTCTGGAACTGCGCGCAGATAACTCTCGGCGCCAGCCCGGAACATCAGCTCGGTCGCAGTGCCTGGTTGATTGCCTCCAGTGACTGCATCAGGATCGTCACAGCTTCAAGTGTATTAATGGACATCATTCCATCAGCGCACAGTTCTTCGACCTCAATGCATTGTTCCAGTAGTCCTGAGTGGTTGAGCATGTACGCGGTGCCTTTGAGCTTGTGCGCAACGCGTTCCATTTCCTTCAGGTCTTCCTTGTCCAATGCACGTTGCAAGGCTTCGAGTTCGCTGTTGTTGCTTTCGATCACCTGTTCGGCCAAGGCCGCGTGGATAGTGCTCGTCGACGACGGCAAATTTTTGAGTTGTTGCTCGTCTGTGTCGAGCTTGGGGATCCAGCGGTTCAGGTCGGCCAGGGTGATTGGCTTGGTCAGCGCATGATCCATACCGCTGGCCAGGCAGCGCTCAAGCGCTTCGCGTTGGGCATCGGCGGTCAGTCCAATGATGATGCACGGGCGAACGCCCCGGGATTGCTCCAGCCGGCGGATGCTTTGGGTCATTTCGATACCGCTCATCTGCGGCATGTTGGCATCGGTGAGCACAATGTCGATTTCATTTTCTTGCCACATCGCCAGGCCTTCAAGGCCATTGCTGGCGGTTACCACACGATGACCCAGGTAGGAGAGTTGCTGGTACAACAGGTACTGGCTCGGCAGGTGGTCCTCGACAATCAATAGGGTCAAGGCTACATCGAGGCTTTTGTCCGCAGTCGACCCGGACACCGGGGAAGTGACATGGGTCTCGGCACTGACGCACTCAAGCACTATGCTGAATGTCATCTGAGTGCCGAACTTCGTATCGCTTTCTACCTCCAGATGCCCCCCCATAAAGTTGCTTAGCTCTTTACAGATTGCCAGGCCCAGGCCAGCGCCAGCATTGGGATCGTTGATCGCATCCCGGGTAATAAAGAAGGGGTTGAATATCTGATCAATTTGCGCCGCCGGGATGCCAACCCCGGTGTCGCTCACGCTTATAACAACCTGTAGAGAGGTTTTGCTCGCGGGGCTGACCTGGCAACGAATTTCGATGCCACCCTGTTCGGTGAACTTGATCGCATTGCTCAGGAGGTTGGAGATGATTTGTTTGACCTTCAGCGCGTCCACCCAAACCAGTTCCGTGGCCAGCGGGGCGATGTCCAGGCGCAAGTACAAGCGTTTCTGCCGGGCCAGGCCGGAAAACACATTGCTTGTCGATTCCAGTAGTTCCTTGATGCGGGTGGGTTCAGGCGACAGGCTCAGCTTTCCCGATTCGATGCGCGATATGTCCAGAATGCTGCCGATCAGGGCTAACAGGTGATTCGCTGACTCGTAGGCTATGTGTACGGACTGCGTGTTGAGTTCGGCGTTGTCCTTGCGAGTGAGCACCAGTTCCAGCATGCCGATGATAGCGTTGAGGGGGGTGCGGATTTCGTGGCTCATGGTGGCCAGGAAGACTGATTTGCTTCGGCTGGCCTTTTCCGCGGACTCCTTGGCGACCTGCAGTTCGTCCAGCAGTAATTGTCGCTGCTCAAGGTCGTGACGTTTTCTCAGAATGCGACGGCGTTGAACCACAATCAGCAGGCCGGCTACCACCAGCAGGGCGCCCAATACCTCGAAAGATCGCCAGATACTAGAGGCGATTCCTTCCCAGTACTTTTCATCGGTAGCTGAATTGGCGCGCCAGAGTCCGATGATCTGCAGGTTCTTGCGCGGAGGGATTTCAATCATGGCCTTGTTGATGATCGAGATCAGTTCCGGATGGTTTCCAGGGGCGGCGAACACGATTTTTGCATCCTCAACATTGAGGATGCCGCCGATTTTCAGGCTTGATTCGTATTTGTAGGAGAGGTAGTAGCGCGCTACGTTGGCAGGTGCCAGGACAAAATCAGCTTTACCGTCACGGACAAGATTGAACGCCTCGCCCATGGTTTCGGTATTGACTATCCGTACATGGGGATATTGCCGGGCAATCAGCGCATTTTGCAGATAGCCTTTTGCAACTGCTACGGGTGCAGTGCTTTGTGCTTCCAGCTGAGCTTGATCATTGCGGCGCATCACAAACAGGTAGGGCGCGACGGCCAGAGTTCGTGTATGCAGATATGACAGTGAAGACTCACTGGGCTCTGTCAAGATGCCAAGACTTGCCTTGCCAGTGTTCAGCAAAGCGTTGACTTCGCTCAACGAGCTGACACGGATAATCTTGAGGTGAATATCGGTCTTTCGCCGAATGATGCCCAATAAATCTGAAGCAATGCCATTCAAGCGACCATTGCTGTTGAAAAAAGCGTAAGGGGCAAGATCTTCACTGATCGCAATGTTGACTACCCCGGCATTGCTGATCCAGGTGCGTTCCGCGTTGCTGAGGTGCAGTCGAAAATCACTTAGATCACCACTCTCAAAGTCGCCCCAGAAATACTGGGCATTGCTCATCTGGCGATGCGTGATACTTCCCAGCCCGCGGTTCAGGAGGCCAGCCAGTACCGGATTGTTGGCTGCAAGGGCAAAAGAAAGATCCACCTTGGGCAGGCGCGTGCTCTGGTTGATTTCAAACTGCACACTGAATAGCTGGCTGGACAAGTAGTAGGTCGAGAGCGTGTCACCGAGGTAGACGTCATTATCACCGGTCAGTACCGATGCCATCGCGGCAAGG
Source organism: Pseudomonas sp. TMW22089 (assembly GCF_022496645.1). Taxonomy (NCBI): domain Bacteria; kingdom Pseudomonadati; phylum Pseudomonadota; class Gammaproteobacteria; order Pseudomonadales; family Pseudomonadaceae; genus Pseudomonas; species Pseudomonas sp. TMW22089. Next base: position 1,062 of record NZ_SCFG01000045.1, on the reverse strand, counting down.
GGGGTGGCATACATGATGAAAGCCCCCTGGCCGCCGTTGCGCCTGTACATCGAGAGCGCAGCGCTGTTGGCCACAGCGATGCGCAATTTGGGGTCACTGATGCTGTATTCGTGAAGATCCCCCCCGTCTGCGAAGAGGGCCAGCTCTGACTGCCCGTAAGGTGGCGTAAGTTGCACGCCAAAATGGCTGGCCTCCTGCGAGGTGGCGGTGGCCACCAGATCTATCTGCCCCTGACGCAGGGCGTCAAAGGCGGCATTGGCCGTGGTGAACGGGCGCACCTTGATCTCGATCGCCAGTTCGCTCTGCAAAGCAGCCAGGTAATCCGCGGTGAGTCCTTCAAAGCTATTGTGTTCACTAAAGATGCGGTAGGGCGGCAAGGAATCACTGGTCACGCCGACTATCAGCGCTTGCTTTTGATCGAGCCAGGCCCGCTCAACATCGTCGGGCTGGACTTTAATGTTATCCAGTTGTTGTCGCGCGGTGGGCTGTAGATCGCCCGTCTCGGACCTGACCGGCATACAGGACAAAATAGTGAGTAGAACGAAGGCGCCGAGTCGGGAGATTGTCGATTTCACGTCAAGGTCAAATAAGGTTGTGCTGTTTGGCAATGTTCGCCAACTCGACCACTGAGGTCACGCTGAGCTTCATCAGAAGGTTGACCTTGTGGCCGCTTACCGTCTTGCTACTAAGGTTGAGTTTGGCTGCGATGTCACGGTTGGAGTAGCCCTCGGCCAGCAACTTCAGGATCTGCATCTCGCGATCCGTAAGATTGCCCAGGTCGCCCGCGGCAACTGTTTGAGCACCGCCAGAGTAGATCGGCATGGCATCCCTTGGAAATAACACATAGCCATCGGCGATGGTCTTGATCGCCTTGATCAGTTGGCTAATAGGTTCGTGTTTGCTCACAAATCCGCTCGCTCCGGCTTGAAAGCAGCGTGAATCGCCCCGGGTTTCCTAGACACTCTCCAGGCTCGCTGCGTAACGCTTTTCAAACTCTACCGGTGACAGCTGATTGTTGAAACTGTGGCGTCGTTTTGGGTTGTAAAACATCTCGATGTAATC
>NZ_SCFG01000044.1:0-9431 GCF_022496645.1 Pseudomonas sp. TMW22089 | reverse complement strand
TTCGAGCATTACAACGAGCAGCATCCGCACAGTGCTTTGAAATATAGGTCGCCGAGAGAGTTTAGGCGTTTGGCAGCAGCATCAATTTAACGGGGAGTTGGTGTCCGGTTTGGTAGGGGCAAGTCCACCATGCAATTACGCAGACGCGGCTATTGGAGCTTGAATTGCAGGGAAATCAGTAGCAGTTAAAAGATCTAGCGACCTCCCCAGTAAGCGGATCTTGCAACAAGTGCCACGGAAATATCGTAGGTTACCTTGTGATTTCTCAGTGATTTGTAGATGTTGCAGCGCATGTTGCTGTTCTCCTCAGCAATGACCTTGATCTTCCTTCCCGCAGTCCTGTCCAGGTCCAATGGTGCAGATGCCAGCTCTCCGGACATGATTTGGGCAATCACAATCGGCTTTTTCGTCCATGCCGACAAACGCTGCTTTGTTCCTTGCCCCAACGACCTGAGTCCCAGGCCAATCAGTTTCGCGCACATCTCATCGAACTGCATCGTGAGAATTTTGCCTTTCTCCTCCCGAATAAATTCACCCTGTCGAGTCGAAGTGCCATCCTTCACATGCCTTAACAAATTCTCGCCTTCTGGCTGAAATCCAGGGGCATCCGCAGCTAAAACATAGGCAACGTTATTGGGGAATACGGATGCCAACAAGCGCGGATTGCTGTTGCCCAGACTCTGTTTTACATAGGCCTGTGTGTACCCGCGAGTTTCAATCAGGACTCGGGATCTATCCGCCTCCGCATATGCGCAATTGAGCACGGCAAAAGAAAAAATGCTTACAGCAAACGCTCTGACCTTCATCTGAGATCCCTTTCTGATTCTGCTCATCCTGGTGGGCCGACTCACGCTCAGCTTTGCTCCAGCAGCTATTGAATGAAGCGCCTCGAGTTTATAGGTACAGCCTGTGATATGGCCACGATCAGAGCACGCAAACCCACTGACGTCAGCAACAGTTACAGGCAAAAGATGGCTGATCGGTGAAGGGACGCAAGTCCACCCGCAGAGCAAGCATGTCGGGCCAGCGGAAGGTAGCGAGGAGGCCGGGCATGCGACATGCCCGGCTACAAACCAGCGCGCAGCCCGGTCGCTTTTCCGGTTCAGGGCTGCAAGGAAGTGCGCCGGTTTCTCTCCGGCAATATCAATTCACCCCCTCAAGCAATCTTGATCACTACCTTGCCGAAAGCGCCCCTCGCCAAGTGTTCGTACGCCTGGAGTGCCTCTTCAAAGGGGTAGACCTTATCGATGACTGGCCGGATTTGGTTTTCATTGAGGAAGGCGTTCATACGGTCGAAGGACGAGCGCGGCGCGACTGCGATGCCGCGTATGGTGGTCTGCCGGAAAATCAACGGCATCAGGCCAAGCTCGGTGGTCTGCCCTGTCAGGAAGCCGATTTGTGCGATCTTGCCTGCGGCCTTGGTCGCTGCGATGGACTGATTCAAACCATTGCCACCGGCAACGTCCAGAAGCAGATCGACCCCCTTGCCGTCGGTGAGCTTGAGCACTTGCTCATGCCATTGCGGGTGGGTCCTGTAGTTCACCCCGCTGACTGCACCCAGTTGCATGGCAGCCTGCAGATTGGCGTCATTGCTCGACGTGACTATCACTTTGGCACCCAGCGCAGCAGCCAGTTGAACGGCGAAGATCGACACGCCGCCAGTACCCTGCACGAGTACGGTTTCTCCGGGTTTGATCTGGCCGTAGTCCACCAGTGAATACCAGGCAGTAAGCGCGGCGATAGGCAGTGTCGAGGCTTCTTCGTCCGACATGTTATCGGGTGCGCGCACAGCGCTATCCTCTTGAATGATCATGTACTCGGCCAGGCCCCCAGGCAGGGGCGAGCCAAAGCAGTAATCGGGTTCGTCCGAAGCAGGGGCGCCATCAATCCAGCGTGAATACAAATGCGAGTTTACCCGGTCGCCAAGTTTGAATCGGCTGACACCTTCACCCACAGCGACTACGGTTCCTGCTGCATCGCTCACGGGAATCAGCGGTTTGGGCACTTTATGTGGTTCGTAAATACCGTCGACGATGGCTTTGTCGCGGAAGTTGAGGGAAACGGCGCCAACCTTGACCAGCAACTCTCCGGCCTTGGGTTCCGGCGTGGGGGTGTCACCAAGGACTAAATTGTCGAGACCAAAATCATTCAGAAGCCAGGCTTTCATATTGTTTCTCCTTAAAGGGCACCAGTCAGATCTGGTGGAGTGCGGCCATTGTTACCCCTGAGTCAGTGGCAATAAATGCTTCAGCCAGGACAAGACTGTTGTCTCTAACGGCAACAATGGCCTAGGGTTGATACCTTAAGCAGCAACAAAATCTGAGCGAGGGTGTATGGAACTGCTGCAATCAATGCAAGTTTTTGTGCGTGTTGCCGAGCTTGGAAGCTTCACCAAAGCCGCTGATGCCACACAATTGGGACGCCCTCAGGTCACCCGGGCCATACAGGAGCTGGAAGCATCTCTTGGCGTGAGACTTTTTCAGCGCACAACCCGACAAGTGCGACTGACGACAGAGGGGGAGCAGTTTTACGAACGGGTCATGGATATTCTCGGTCGCCTCGCTCAGGCAACGTCGATGTTCGATGTTGCCGGGGCATCCCTTCGAGGAAAACTGCGGGTTGATATTCCATCGGCGCTTTCCCAGCCTGCATTCATCACAAGTCTGAGAGAGTTCAGCAACCGTCATCCGCAAATCGAAATGGCATTGGGGGTTACCGACCGTACCGTGGATTTGGTCGCCGAAGGGGTGGATTGCGCGCTCAGGATCGGAGAGTTACCGGACTCCAGTCTGGTGGCCCGGCGTATCGGCATGGCAACCATGGTGACGTGCGCGGCGCCTGGATATATCCAGGAGTTCGGCGCGCCGCATACTCTGCAGGAGCTGGATTCTCACCGTTGCATCAGTTTTCTGTCCGGTCAGAACCAGCGACCGCTCCCCTGGCAGTTCTCCAATGGCGGCATCGACAGGGGCTACGTCAGCCACCGTGGCATCGTCGTCAATGAGTCCAGCACTTATGTGCAATGTGGCGTGGCCGGTTTTGGCATTCTTCAGGCGCCGGGGATCGCGCTGGAGCGGTATCTGGCTGATGGTTCTTTGGTGGAGGTACTCGAGAACTATCGGCCAAGACCGCGCCCGGTGTCCGTGTTGTACCCCAGCAGAACGTACCTTGCCCCGCAGGTGCATGCATTTGTCGACTGGGTGAGCCAGAGGTTTGCGCTGCTTTATCCTTTATGGCTTGAGCAAAAGACCAGCGGGGCTTAGGCGCGCAAAGGGCAGCTATTGGCCAGCAAAGCAGTCATGAAGCAGCGCCCTGGCTTTCAATGGTTAACGCAGGGCATAGACATAAGCACTCACTTGAGCACCATTATCCAGAGTCACGCTGGTCAGGACACGTTGATACTCGGCCCCTTCAAAATCGTCCAGTGCCGGCCAGTGGCGGGCGAAATTTTCAGAGCAGAAGAGATGGCCATGAATATCATCGCCATCCTCGGCAATAACCAGACCAGGGAATCCCAGGTCTGCTCCCCAGCCTGCCTGTACCAAGCGTCCCTTGAGCGAGGCGGACTCCCATACGCCGCCAATGTTTGACATCACGTGCTCATTTGGCCTTCCTGGCCCCAAGGTCCCATAGACGAATAGACGCTCCATATGTGTTCCCCGCTCAATCAAAAGGGCGGAATCCTGACTTATGGGCAGGGGACAAATCAATCAGAAACTCAGTGGCTCGATAATATCTGCGCCAATCTGTCAAATCGTCTGGACACTGGTGATGTATGGGCGCTGGCAAACTTGTTTCAGACAGGCTGGAAGTGAAATGACAAAAGATACGCCACGTTACATCCTGATTACAGGCGCGGCTGGTAGCGGCACCACGACCCTGGCAGATGCTTTGGCAAAGGAACTGAATACGACCCACCTGGAAGCGGATGATTTTTTGTGGCTGCCCGGTAATCCGCCCTATCAGCAGTTGGCAGACAAGACGCAACGAGCAGAGCGCTTGTTACAACAAATGCACTGCCATGGCCGTGCAGTCGTTGCGGGATCAGTCATGGGTTGGGGTCAACCCCTTGAGAGCGAATTTGATCTTGTGGTGTTCCTTTATGTTCCAGTTGAACTCAGATTAGAGAGGCCGAAACGTCGCGAGGTAAAGCGCTTCGGTGAGGCGAAGCCGGAGTTTCTGGCCTGGGCAGCTCAGTATGATCAAGGAAGTGTTCCGGGGCGTAGCCTGGCCAGGCATCGGCAATGGCTGTCCGGGCTTGCCTGTACTGTGTTGAAGCTTGAGGGGGACATATCGGTTACAGATCGGCTACGACATATACGGGATGCAATCAACGGATTGAACCCTGCACCGTCAATCATATGAATCCAGCGCTACGACCCTCTGAGCCACCAGGATTGCCCGGGGTTTGCCAACAGGGTTGCAGTACCGCTCGGGCGGGCGACATTTGGAACTGGGCTTTTGCTCTTTCGATATCCGGTTAGTGAAGGCACAATGCGCATCCTTTTTTGGCTGGCCTTGCTGGAGTCGCCTCGAAATGATCAAAACGCCGTACTACCTGATCGATAAACAGAAACTGCTCAAGAACATGCAGAAGATCGCCTATGTGCGCGAGCAGTCCGGGGCCAAGGCCCTGCTGGCACTCAAGTGCTTTGCCACCTGGTCGGTGTTCGACTTGATGCAGCAATACATGGACGGCACCACATCGTCGTCGCTGTACGAGTTGAAGCTCGGTCGCCAGAAGTTCGAAGGCGAAGCCCACGCCTATAGCGTGGCCTGGGCCGATGATGAAATTGAAGAGATGCTCGCCAATTGCGACAAGATCATCTTCAACTCCATTGGTCAGCTGCAGCGTTTTGCCGAGCGCTCCGAAGGCAAGATCCGCGGCCTGCGGGTCAACCCGCAAGTCAGCAGCTCCGACTACCTGCTGGCCGATCCGGCGCGCCCGTTCAGCCGCCTGGGTGAATGGGACCCGGTGAAGATCGAAGGCGTCATCGATCAGATTTCCGGTTTCATGTTCCACAACAACTGCGAGAACGGTGACTTTGAGCTGTTCGACCAGATGCTGTGCACCATCGAAGAACGCTTCGGCGAGCTGCTGCACAAGGTCACGTGGGTCAGCCTCGGTGGCGGCATTCACTTTACCGGTGAAGGCTATGCCCTGGACGCGTTCTGCGCTCGCCTCAAAGCGTTCTCGCACAAGTATGGCGTGCAGGTTTACCTGGAGCCGGGCGAAGCCGCTATCACCAACAGCGCCTCGCTGGAAGTCACAGTGCTCGACACCCTTTACAACGGCAAGCACCTGGCCGTGGTAGACAGCTCCATCGAAGCCCACCTGCTGGACCTGCTGATCTATCGCCTCAACGCCAAGCTGGCGCCAAGCGACGGCGAATACACCTACATGGTGTGCGGAAAATCCTGCCTGGCCGGGGACATTTTTGGCGAATACCAATTTGATCGTCCGTTGACCATCGGCGATCGGCTGTCGTTCATCGACACCGCGGGCTACACCATGGTCAAGAAAAACTGGTTCAACGGCCTGAAAATGCCGTCCATCGTAGTGAAACAACTCGACGGTACAGTCGAAGTGGTTCGTGAATTTGGTTACGAAGATTACCTGTCCAGCCTTTCGTAAGCTGGCGGATAAAGGAGAGATAAAGCAATTGAAAAAGAACGTTCTTATCATTGGTGCAGGAGGTGTCGCCAAGGTGGTGGCCCACAAATGCGCGCAGCACAACGACGAACTCGGTCGGATTGCTATCGCGTCGCGCAACATCTCCAAATGCCAGGCCATCATCGATAGCGTCAAGGCCAAGGGCAGCCTCAAACTGCCTGCCGAAATCAAGGCTTTCACGCTAAACGCCCTGGACGTGGAAGCGACCAAGGCTCTTATTCTCGAAACCGAATCGCAGATCGTGATCAACGTCGGTTCCGCGTTTCTCAACATGTCGGTGCTGCGTGCCTGCATCGATACCGGCGTGGCTTACCTGGACACCGCCATCCATGAAGAGCCGGGCAAAGTCTGCGAGACGCCGCCCTGGTATGGCAACTACGAGTGGAACCATATCGAGGAGTGCAAAGAGAAAAACATCACCGCCATCCTCGGTGTAGGTTTCGATCCGGGCGTGGTCAACGCCTATGCAGCACTGGCCAAGCAACAGTATTTCGACCGCATTGATTCAATCGATATTCTTGATGTCAATGCCGGTTCACATGGCAAGTATTTCGCTACCAATTTCGACCCTGAAATCAACTTCCGTGAATTTACCGGACAGGTGTGGAGCTGGCAGAACAGCCAGTGGACAAGCAACACCATGTTCGAAGTCAAGCGCACCGACGACCTGCCGGTTGTCGGAGAGCAGAACCTGTACCTGACCGGCCATGACGAAGTTCATTCCCTGTCGAAGAATCTTGACGTGCCCAACGTAAGGTTCTGGATGAGCTTTGGCGAACACTACATCAACGTGTTCACCGTGCTGAAAAACCTCGGCCTGCTCTCCGAGCAGCCGGTCAAGACCGCCGAGGGCCTGGAAGTGGTGCCGTTGAAGCTGGTCAAGGCCGTACTGCCTGACCCGAGCTCGCTGGCTCCCGGATACACCGGCAAGACCTGCATCGGTGATCTGGTCAAGGGTACCAAGGATGGTCAGGCGCGCGAGGTGTTCATCTACAACGTCGCCGATCATGAAGACGCCTACGCAGAAACTGACAGCCAGGGCATCTCCTATACGGCTGGCGTGCCGCCCGTGGCCGCGGCGCTTCTGGTCGCCCGTGGCGAGTGGGACGTGCAGCGCATGGTCAACGTCGAAGAACTGCCGGCCGAGCCGTTCCTCAACGCGCTGGACGTGATGGGTCTGCCGACCCGGATCAAGGACGAGAATGGTGATCGTCCCTGGAATCGCAATGCCTGAGACACCTGAATAACAGGTGATCCTCACGCCCGCGTTCCACGATACGCAAAACGCCGCTTTTCAAGCGGCGTTTTGATTGGTGCAGTTTGCTGGATCCCGCTGGCACCCATGGGTGTGATGAGCGGCGGCACCCCCCCTCCGAGAAGTTGACCTTCTGTTCTGTAACTGGCTTCTGGCGCCCCGGCTCGAACAGGCTGGAGCCCTTTGTCAGCCGCCGCCTGCAGTGAGATGAAATTGATACCGAAGCAGGACAGACATGCCCGGCTTGGCGGGATACCGACCGGGCTCGAGCATGATCCAGTGCTGATCAGGATGGGGCGGGGGAATCTGCCGGGGGTTGTATGGATCAGCTTTCAGAGGTGGTGACGTCGTCCTGGGCGGACTCTGCAGCCAGCTTCAAACGGTCAGCTTTACAAATGTATTTGCTCTTGTTTTGCGGGGCCAGTTTGGCACTGGCCTTTTTTGCGTGGGCCTTGAGCAACTGCTTGATCTTTTTACGACGGTTCATGCTTTTCTACTCAGCTTGTACATTCCTCAATGATATCAGTTTAAAACACCGGGCCCGATGGCGGTGCCACGTTTAGTACCGCCGGTTCGGCTCTTTGCAGGGGCTCAACCTGTCATTGGGTGGAGCTCGATGCCCGGGTCAAACCGGGTCTATAGTCAAACTCCAGTCCTTAAATAATCGAGAGTCTTATGAAACGCTCAGTTTTGTTGGTTCTGGCGGCCCTGGTCGCCACTCCGATTTTTGCAGCCGATGATTTGTGCACCATAAACCTGCAGAAATTGGCCGATTACAAAGCCAGCTCCGGCACTATCGGCCAGCCACTGCTCGGGCAGATCCATGACGCGAGAGTTGCGGCACAAGAGGCGCAGGCTGCAGGTGATACCCAGAAGTGCATCAACCTCACCAACAAAGCCCTGCAGGATGTAGTGAACGCGCAAAAGGGTCATTAGCGGCAGCGGCGGGGGGGTGATCCTGCCCCGCCTGTTTGCTGTCCAGGGTTGCGTGCCCCCTCAGTGCAGCGTGCGCCGATTTTCACCAATCCGGATCCTGTCCAGAGCCCGGTTCAGGGCATCCAGCGCATCGAGCAGGGCTTTGGCCTCGGCTTCTCTGCCATCCCCCCACAGACGCTCGGCCATTTTGTTGAGGGCCTGGATCGATTTTTCTATATCTGCCGCGGTGACTGTCTGTGCGGGCGGTTTGTCTGACATGGGTGGTTCCTGTTGGTGCTGACCGCTACGACTTTAACGCGCAATATCGGCTGTGCGGCAGTTTGCTTCGGCTCAATGATCGATCAGGCCGGGTTGGCGCAGTTATTTGCTGCGCAGACGCCTGAAAAGCTTCACCAGATACCAGGGTGTGGCAAGAATCAGCACCAGAATGGCTGCGAGCGGCAATGCCTCAAGCCAGAGCGATGCCAGCAGCTTCGACTCCAGCAACCATCCTGCCGCGCTATAGGGATTGGTCTGGGCGTACGCCGAAAGCAGTGCAATCACTGATGTGATCAGTGCGAACCCAATGGCGGTACGAACCTGCTCTCTATTCATGTTGTTCGATTCTCTTGGCGGCGTTGACTAAAGCGCGCGATGCTATCAACAACAAGACCGAACCGGACAGAGGAATATTGCCATGCGCCATGTTGTCAAAATCGTCTCTTTCACATTTCTGACTCTGGCCAGCAGCCAGTTGCTGGCCGAGCAGGCCGATACCGCGCCCGGGTTCTGGACCACGCCGACCATTGTGGGTTACGGCAAGATCCATCCGCTGGCAGATGCTGCCTACCAGCCCGACAAGACCGCCACCTACAAGGTGGTTTTTGCCCTGACCAAGGGGCCTAAAACCCCCGCAGACGTCAACCCGGCACTGGACCACGTAGCCCGCACCGTCAATCTCTATGTGGCAGCAGGTGTGCCCCTGACGCAATTGAAATTTGTTGCCGTTGCCTCCGGTGACGCAACGGCGCTCGCGCTCGACGACGCGACCTATCGCTCCCGATTCAAGACGGCCAACCCCAACTTGCCCCTGATCGCAGCTCTGCGGCACGCCGGAGTAGATGTGGCGGTGTGTGGTCAGGCGGTGGCCGAACACCACTTTGCCTACAGCGAAGTCGACAAATCGGTCACCACTGCGCTCTCGGCGCTGACCACCATTACGACCCTGGAGCACCAGGGATACAGCCTGATGCCCATGTGATACCGGATCAGCCCCGCCGGGGGGGGAGCTTGCGCCGACAGTTTGATTGCAGCGTTGGCCAGGCATAAAAAAACCTCGCCTCCTGTGCACAGGAGGCGAGGTTTTTATGGCGCTGGCTTAAACCGCTGTCAGCGATTTCGGACGGCGTACATCGGGTTGTTTCCAGGACTCGGCCGAGGCTTCGTCGATGGCTTGCTGAATCGCCTTTTTGCGGTGTTCTTCGGCGCGGCGGCTGAAGAACCACACCAGGAAGGTCACCAGCGACACCGCCAGCAGAATCAGGCTGGCCACGGCGTTGATCTCGGGTTTGACCCCCAGACGTACCG
>NZ_SCFG01000043.1:0-9451 GCF_022496645.1 Pseudomonas sp. TMW22089 | reverse complement strand
ATTACATCGAGATGTTTTACAACCCAAAACGACGCCACAGTTTCAACAATCAGCTGTCACCGGTAGAGTTTGAAAAGCGTTACGCAGCGAGCCTGGAGAGTGTCTAGGAAACCCGGGGCGATTCAGTTTGAACGGAAAAAGGGCCCTATACCGTCAGAGCCTGCTCCTGGGGTACCGGTAGGCTGGACGCCGGTGCACCCTCCCACCCATTTGTTGGCTGAACCACACCGTCAACGGCTGATGGAACGCATCTGGCAGTACACCGCGTTGTCACCGGAACAGTTCGAGCAGCTCTACCGACAGCCGCTGTTACGCTATGCCGAATACGTCCAACTGCTCCCCGCCAGTGAAAGCCATCACCACGCCTATGCCGGCGGCATGCTCGATCATGGCCTGGAACTGGTGGCCACCGCACTGAAGTTGCGTCAGTCCCACCTCCTGCCTGCCACGGCCGCACCCGAGGATCAGGCCGTGCAAGCGGATGCCTGGTCGGCAGCCATCGGCTACGGGGCACTCCTGCACGACATCGGCAAAGTGGCCGTCGACTTAGAGGTGGAGTACCTCAACGGCCAGCGCTGGCATCCGTGGCATGGTCCCTTGGAACATCCCTACCGCTTTCGCTATGTCAGCGGTCGCGACTACAAACTGCACAACGCGGCCGCAGGACTGGTCTTCACTCAGATTCTCGATTGGGACATTCTGGACTGGCTCAGCGGTTACCCAGCGCTATGGAGTAGCCTGCTCTACATGCTAGCCGGTCAGTACGAACATGCCGGCACACTCGGCGAACTGGTCACCCAGGCTGACCGCATATCGACCGCTCAGAACATCGGCGGCAATCCCGCCAAAGCGCTGCTGGCGCCTGTGACGTCGCTGCAGCATCATCTGCTTAGCGCACTGCGCCATCTACTGAAGAATGAGTTGAAGCTCAACCAGGTCGGCGCTGCTGGCTGGCTCACAGCGGACGCCCTGTGGCTGGTCAGTAAGGTAGCCGCAGACAAGGTCAGAGCCTACCTGCTGGCACAGTCCATTGATGGCGTGCCTTCATCCAACATCGCACTCTTCGACGAGCTCCAGTCCCATGGACTGGTTGAGGCCAACAGCGAAGGCAAGGCAGTTTGGAGAGCGGCAGTCGTCGACGGTGATTGGCAGCAACAATTCACCTTCCTGCGACTGCAACCGTCGCTCATTTGGCGGGATGAAACCCGGCCACCGGAATTTTTAGGGGCGGTAGACCCCGTTCTTGATACTGAACCTGACCAAACTCACCCATCAGCATCAAGTGGTCCAAACTGCCCCTCCCCGCCCGCGCTAGGCCAGCCCTCGACACACAATCCGCGGAGTTCGGAGCCGCCAGGAATCTATCCACCCGAAGCGGATGACAGCGACTATCTGGGGCCATTACTGGAACTGTTTGAGATGCCAGATTCCGATCAGGGTGTCGCACCGGCCAACGCACGGAACACCACGGAGCAAAACAACGATCTTGGAAAACACTTCCTGGAGTGGTTGCGGGCCGGCCTTCGGGACCATGTGCTGATCATCAATGACAGCCAGGCCAAGGTGCATACAGTCACCGATACTTACTTCCTAGTAACACCGGGAATATTCCAACGCTACGCGATGGAGTGTCATGAGCGAGCAGCTCACCTGGATAGGACAGAAACATGGCCAAGCGTGCAAAAAGGATTCGAAAAAATGAACATCCACCGGCGTAGGCCAAACGGCGAGAACATCTGGGCCTGCCACGTGCAAGGTCCCCGTAAGCGCGGAAAACTGAACGGCTATCTAATAAAAGATCCACTAGAACTCAGCCAAGACGGGCTTACAAACAATCCATTTCTCAGTTTGATCGAAACGTAGCGATGGGTGTCACCTGCCATTGCCCGGGATCAACCAGTTGTTTTGTGCACTGCTGACATTACGCCATCACAATTACCATTGCTGTCGGAGTCAGTTACTAAGCTCAGTCACAAGCTCAACCGCCCCATGCGTGCAAACACTTAAGCGACAATCTCCTCCTCAGCCTGCTCAATGGATTCCTCCACTTCCAACTGGTGGCGTGTCCACTCAGCAGCGATGGCGGGATTATCTAGAATCTGCTCTTCGATTCGCAGACTTTCTCGATACTCTCTCGCTTTCGCGCTCATCGTCCACTGCGTTTCTACCCCCAGCGCCTCAAGCTCTTGTCGAATGGCAGGTAAACCTATCCGGAAAAATTCTTTGCGTGGATTTACCTTGTTTACCTGCTCCCGAAGAAAGTGGCGATGGAGCTGCTTTTCGAGCCCCGGCGCATTGTCACTGAATATCAAGGCGTGCACGTCAAATTCAAATGGCACGCTCGCGTCCCCCAGTTCACGTACTCGATCAAGCGGTTCGAGTCGGCGCGTCATACCAATCTTAAAGACCTGCTCACCGAACGATCCGATGTTCGAAATCACATACACATGGCCAGCACGGGTTTGCTGGGCCATCGATAAAGCTCGCTGGTTCTTATCCTCGGCAGCCTTTAATTGCTCCTGAAGTTCCGCAAGCTTGAATTCGAAGGTCGCCCGCTCCGCAGCGGTTGCAGCGGCAACCTGTTCCTGGGCCTTCTCGAGAGCTTTTCGGAGTGTGCTCTCTTCCTTGGCGGCATCCTTGATTGCCCGCTCGAACTCTCGGCGAGCCTTTTCTTCTTCACGAATTTGCTCTCGGAGCTGACGCTGCTCCTCACGCTCTTGCTCTTTGAGGAGCTTCGCTGTGACGGCCCAGCGCAGCTCCTCTAAGCGGGATTTCAGATAGTCATCACTGATTCGCGCATTACGAAACGATGCGCCATTGAGATTCACCAGCGCAGCGGCATCTCGAATCTCCTGCTCTAGCTTGCCGTGATTATCAGACTTCGAGCGAGACAAGATGGAATCAACTTTGCCGTTGAATGCGTCGATTACAAATCGGATGGCAATCTCTCGTCGATTGGCTTCGACATACGCGCAGTTGGCGGCCCGACCAGTCTTCACCATCAGCCGACTATAATCACGAGCCGCTTTCAGCTGCTGGCCCGCTTCGGTGAAGCCGAACTCTTCGGCAAGCTCATCAAGGAGGTTATAGGTCGGAACGATATAGGCGTCGCCGTAACCTTCGATGATGTTTTTCATCGCTTGGGCGGCTTCCGTATATTGCTTGGCCTTCCCCTGCGCCTCGAGCGCGTCACCCGCAACTTCCAGTGCTTGCGTCTTGGCGTTGCCCACGATCTTGTCGGCATCTGCGATTGCCTGCGCTAATCGCATTTCTGCCTGCTCGACCCTGGACTGTGCAAGCTGCAATAAACGCGCGCGCTCTGACTTAGTCTCTTCGGAGACGCGCTCCGCCTCGGCTTCGGCGTCAATAATTCCTTCAAAGCGTTTGAGCTCGTGAAGTGCTTGCTGGAGTTGACGGGTCAGTTCGACTTTCTCGTCCTCCATCGCAGACAGATCATTTTTCCTAGCGCCGAGCTCGAGGCGAAGCTGGCTAATAACACCCTGAGCCTTGGTGTTCTTTACCAAAAAAACAAACGCCACGATCCCCGCAAAAGCGGCTAGCAATTCCATTGGCTACATCCCTGTGTTTTCGTGGAGCAAATGCTACCTTGAAGGCTGGCATTGCGCCACCAGGTTGGTGCCGAGCACCAGATTCACCTCGCAGCCCGCGATGAAACGCATAAGAGTGCCATTCGAGGACCGAAAATCTGGGTGGGGCAAAAAGTGGGGACAAAATCTCGGGCGGGACAAAACACGTGCCCATAAAAAAATCCAAGAACCGCTAAGCTCCTGGATTTCTTGAGAATAGATGGTCGGGACGGAGTGATTCGAACACTCTACCCCTTGCACCCCATACATGGGGTCGAGCGACCTGGTTCCTCTAATGCAGACCTGGCGATTCTCCTAGGCTTTGAGAGAGGACTGCAAACACTGAGCTGATAGTCGCTGCGGTCACCACACTGACAGCTGACTGCCCGTCGAGAGCAACCTCCGAGCGCGTTAGAGCCTTGTACAACTCCCACGCATCAGCCTCCGGAAATTCGCTCAAGACCTTTTGCACGAGCATATGCTTGGTGGGATCCAAGTGCCAGTCGGGAATCCGGTGGCCAAGATTACCAAAAGCCAGTGCCAACACCCTTTTCGCTTTGATCTCGTAGCTGATCCAGCGGCGCGACCTGCCCGATAGCTTAGCGAAAACTTCGGCCGGCAAATTGTGTGGTGAGTTGTAGATCTTAAGCTTCTCTCGTTGATCCGAAATCGTACTGAGATTGCTCGCCATTGGCCCTGTGATAGCCGAGATACGTTGTTTCTCCGCAACCGGTTTCGGCATGGGAGCGGCCCCGAATTTGGCCGGCACGAGCATATCTCCAGCTTCTGCTGCCGAGGCGAGATTGCCCTCTCCTCCAGCAGTCCGCGGTACCGCCTCGATTCGAACCGTCAGATGCCTGCTCGCGACCTCAAACTGATTCTGCTCGAACAGATCGAGCCGATCAGCCCAATCCTGCATCATGCGCCGCCGTTGGCCCACATACTCGGCGTGATTGTAGGCAGCGCTAACCTTGTTTGGGTCCGCGTGTGACAACTGCGCATCCACCCAAATCTTCGGATACCCAATTTCGTTCAGCGCCGTCG
Source organism: Pseudomonas sp. TMW22089 (assembly GCF_022496645.1). Lineage (NCBI taxonomy): Bacteria > Pseudomonadati > Pseudomonadota > Gammaproteobacteria > Pseudomonadales > Pseudomonadaceae > Pseudomonas > Pseudomonas sp. TMW22089. The sequence continues at coordinate 4,820 of NZ_SCFG01000043.1, read as the reverse complement.
ATAGGGTTCCACGAATGCCATGCCCCGTTAGCTGATCCGCATAGCCAATCCGCTTCAGCGCGGCGTTCAGGGTGTTCTCACTGATGCGCTTGGTGAGATTGCTGTTGTGCGCCAATAGATACCGCTGTGCCGGCCTCAGATGATCCAGGAGGTAACGCACCACCTCCAAGGCCTGTTCAGACAGCGGAACGATGTAGGGAGGAATATCACTAGCGCGCTTGCCAGCCTTACGCATCCCAAGCTGCAGCTGCTTCACTACCTCCGGCGGGATGATCCACAGAGCCGCCGCCAGATCAAACTGATCCGGCGTGGCGAGTCGGAGCTCCCCCGTACGCACGCCGGTCAACAGCAGAAGCCGAAGTCCCAACTGCGTCTGCAGCCGACCCGGGTAGTTGCGCAACTGCTGCAGCATGCCCGGCAATTCTTCCATCCGAAGAAACGGATTGTGGCGAACGGGCGGCTGAGGCAGCGCTACCACATCCAGATCAAACGCAGGATTCTGCTGCAGGCCTGGCACAATGACGAGCGAATAGCGGAACAGCTGGCGAAACCAGGTGCGGACCTTCTCCGCCGCCGTCAGTGCGCCTCGACGCTCAATCTGTGCGACAACATCAAGAAGGTCGGGGCGCTGCAGCTCGTAGATGGACCTGCGGCCGATCATCGGCAGAACATCCTTGGTAAAGACGCGACGAATCTGCGACAGGGTGCTCTGACGCCCTTCCTTGAGCACCAGGCATCGATGATCGAGCCATTTTTCATACACGATTTTGAAGGTGTTCTGATCGGCAAGCTGGACGGCTTGACGTTTCTGCTTGCGATCAAGCCGCGGGTTCACGCCCTTGCTGAGAAGCACACGTGCACCATCGCGTAGTGCACGAGCCTCCCGCAAGCTCACCTCTGGATAGGTTCCAAGAGACATCCGCTTTTGCTTGTCGGCCCAGTAGTAGCGAAAGTGCCAGGACTTACCGCCCACACCGGAAACCGCGAGGGACAGGCCATCGATATCGTTGATGGTGTAGTGGCTACCAGTGGCTTTGGCTTGCCGGATAGTGAGGTCTGAAAGCGCCATGATCGAGCTCCTGAACGTAAGGTCAGGACCTGATGTTTCGCTCGCCGCGTGCGCTCCTCCAGCAAAAAACCGATGTCAACCCCGCCGTTTTTACTCTGGACTCAAAAATGGACTTAAAAAGACTTGCTGGCGGTGGTTTTCAGCAGATTTCACTGGAACGAAAAAAGGACCCAAAGGTCCTGATTTCAATGACTTACAGACTTCAATGGAACTCTGTAGATCATAATTTGGAGCGGGAAACGAGACTCGAACTCGCGACCCCGACCTTGGCAAGGTCGTGCTCTACCAACTGAGCTATTCCCGCGTCTTGGTGCCGGCATTCTATATGAATCAAAAAATGCGTCAAGCCCTTGATTCAAAAAGTTTTATTTATTTGGTCGAGGTGGTCTTCAAATGCGGCCAGGCAGCCCGCAAATACTGCACCATCGACCACAGGGTAAGCCCCGCAGCGACCAGCAGCAGTGCATAACCCACCACTACCCAGAAGCTGAAATCGGACGGATTGGCCAGCAGGATGATCAACGCCAGCATTTGTGCCGCGGTCTTCCACTTGCCCATGTTGGACACGGCAACTTGTGCCCGCGCGCCCAGCTCTGCCATCCATTCACGGAGCGCAGAGATTACGATTTCACGGCCAATGATCACTGCGGCAGGCAGGGTCAGCCACACGTTGTGATGTTCCTGCACCAGCAAAACCAGGGCTACAGCGACCATCAGCTTGTCGGCAACCGGGTCCAGGAAAGCGCCAAACGGGGTGCTTTGCTCCAGCCGCCGGGCCAGGTATCCGTCGAGCCAGTCCGTCGCCGCCGCAAATGCGAAGACTGAACTGGAGGCCACATAGCTCCAGCTATAGGGGAGATAGAACAACAGAATAAAGAAAGGAATCAGCAGAACGCGTAGTACGGTGATCAAATTAGGGATATTCATCGGCACAACTGGCTACGAGGTGAGGGGGGCAGTCTACTCGGTGTTGCGGTCTGAGAGACAAATTCTAGGAGCATTCCCGGTGCATGTCTAACGGAGTTCCCACACAAGTCGGATAATGTGACAGACCCCAACCATACCAGAATCGGCTGCCCTGCTGAGCAGCCAGTTTAAGCGACAGGGGCAGGTTTGAGGTCTTGTGAAGAGAACCCGGGGCCAAGGGTTATTTATTCGCTGTGCAGATTCGCATAAATCAGCTCTGCGAGTTTTTTGCTGATCCCCGGCGCCTTGGCGATTTCTTCGATGCTGGCACGGGTCAGCTCCTGCAGCCCGCCAAAATGCTTCAGCAAGTCGCGACGGCGGGTCGGCCCTACCCCGGCGATGCCTTCCAGGGTTGAGGTGCGCCGGGTTTTGCCACGCCGGGCACGATGCCCGGTAATGGCAAAGCGGTGAGCTTCGTCGCGGATCTGCTGGATCAGATGCAAGGCCGGCGAATCACCTTTGAGCGTGAACTCATGGGCCGCGTCGTTCAGGTAGAGGGTTTCGAAGCCTGCCTTGCGGGTGGTGCCCTTGGCCACACCGAGCAACACCAGGTCCGGGATTGCCAGTTCATTGAGCACATCCCGGGCCATCGACAACTGCCCCTTGCCGCCATCCACCAGCAGAATGTCCGGCAGCTTGCCCTCGCCCTCTTTTAGCCGGCTAAAACGGCGCATCAGTGCCTGATGCATGGCGCCATAGTCATCGCCAGGGGTGACACCCTCGATGTTGAAACGCCGGTAGTCGGACTTGATCGGACCTTCAGGGCCAAATACCACGCAGGACGCAACCGTTGCTTCGCCACTGGAGTGACTGATGTCATAGCACTCCAGCCGTTGCGGGATCTCATCGAGTTTGAGCACTTGAGCCAGGGCTTCAAAGCGCGCCGCCACATGCAGACGGTTGGCCAGGCGGGCCCCCAGAGCCTGCTCGGCATTGGTCACCGCCAATTGCTGCCAGCGGGCACGGGTGCCGCGCACACGGTAACTGATGGCCAGTTCCCGTCCACGCAGGGCCTCGATGGCATCGATGATTGCGTCGAAACTTTCATGCTCGACGTTAACGATCAATTCGCTCGGCAGATCGCGCTCAGGGCTGCTGATGTAGTACTGCCCGAGGAAGGCGGCCATGACTTCGGCAACGTCCTCCTCGATACCGACCTGGGGGAAGAAGTTCTTGCTGCCCAGCACTCGCCCGCCGCGCACATTGATTAAATGCACACAGGCACCGCCCGGGTTGACGAACGCGGCGATGACATCCACATCGCCGGTGCCGCCCTCCATGCTTTGCTGATCCTGAACCCGGCGCAGCAACGATATCTGGTCACGCACTTCGGCAGCGCGTTCAAAGTCCAGGGTGCTGGCGGCCTGCTCCATCTCGCTGTTCAACTCGTCGGTCAGCGCACTGCTGCGGCCTTCAAGGAACATCACTGAGTGGCGCACATCTTCGGCATACACCTGGGGGTCAACCAGCCCGACGCAAGGCCCCTTGCAGCGCTTGATCTGATACTGCAAGCAAGGACGGGTGCGGTTTTTGAAGTAGCTGTCTTCGCACTGGCGCACCATAAAGGTTTTTTGCAGGATGCTCAGGCTTTCACGAATGGCCCCGGCGCTGGGGTAAGGTCCGAAATACTTGCCCTTCAGTTTTTTGGCGCCGCGATGAATGCTCAGGCGCGGGTACTGGCCGTCCGACAGAAATACGTAGGGATAGGACTTGTCGTCGCGCAACAGGATGTTATACGGCGGCCGCCACTCTTTGATCAGGGTCTGCTCAAGTAGCAGCGCCTCGGTTTCGTTAGCCGTAATGGTGGTTTCAATTTGCGCGATACGCCCCACCAGCGCCGCTGTTTTGGGCGCCAGGCCGGTTTTGCGGAAATAGCTGGCCAAGCGCTTTTTGAGGTTCTTGGCTTTGCCCACGTAAAGCAGTCGCGCATCGCCATCGAACATGCGATACACGCCGGGCCGACCGCTGCAGGTCGAAAGAAACGCACTGGCATCGAACTTGTCAGTCATCGTCAACCAGCGTCTACCATGCCGTGCCGGACAGCCAGCAAGGCCAGTTCCACATCACTTTTGACTGACAGCTTCTCGAATATCCGATAGCGATAGGTGTTGACCGTTTTCGGGGACAGGCAAAGTTTGTCGGAAATCACCTGGACCTTCTGGCAGCCGACAATCATCAGGGCAATCTGGATTTCTCGCTCGGACAAGGCATCGAACGGCGAGTCGCTGGCAGGCTGGAACGACTTGAGCGCCAGCTGCTGAGCCACTTGCGGGCTGATATAGCGCTGGCCGGCGAACACCAGGCGAATGGCCTGGACCATTTCTGCGAGACCGGCACCCTTGGTCATGTACCCGGCAGCCCCAGCCTGTAACAGCCGCGTCGGGAACGGATCCTCTTCGCACACAGTCACTGCAACCACTTTGATGTCAGGGTGGCTGCGCATCATTTTGCGGGTAGCTTCGAGGCCGCCAATACCGGGCATTTTGACATCCATCAAGACCACATCCGGTTTTAGCTCACGCGCCTTGATCAGCGACTCCTCACCGGACTCGGCTTGACCGACCACTTGCAGGCCCTCGATATCGGCCAGCATTCTGGTGATGCCTGTACGCACAAGATCATGGTCATCGACCACTAGAACCCGAATCAAGTCGACACCTTGAATCGCCCCTAGTTTCGTAGACACCTCCAAGCCTTAAAATGAGGCCCATTAGGAGGTGCCATGAGCAACCAGCGATATCCCGAAGAATTCAAAATCCAGGCGGTCAAACAAGTGACCGAAAAG
>NZ_SCFG01000042.1:0-13497 GCF_022496645.1 Pseudomonas sp. TMW22089 | reverse complement strand
CTGCTTACGTTTGCCTGCGTACTCGGCATCAGCGAAAGACATTTGCTTCATCGGGGCTCAACCGTTCAGTTCGTGGGACAGGCGTATTTCACCAGATTTGGAAGTCCTTTTCAGAGTTTCCTTAGCTCACCCGCGATAATAACGTTGTGGAACAAATGGCAACTTCGAAACTTTCAGCGGTACAGGTTTGCCGCGCACGATTGCCCACACCTCTGAGTCCAGCGCGGTAAAGGCTGTATCCAGATAACCCATGGCCAGAGGCGCACCCAAAGTCGGCCCAAAACCGCCGCTGCATACATTGCCGATGACAGTGCCTTCAGCGTCAACGATTTCAGCGCCTTCACGTACGGGTGTGCGCTCCTGGGGCAGCAGGCCCACACGCTTGCGCGCTACGCCGTTTTGCTGCTGGGCAAAAATGATGTCTGCACCCGGAAAACCGCCGGCCCGGGAACCCTCGGCGCGCCGATTTTTCGAGATCGCCCAGAGCAGGCTGGCTTCAACCGGCGTGGTGCTGTCGTTCATGTCATGCCCGTACAGGCACAGACCGGCCTCCAGTCGCAGCGAATCACGGGCGCCAAGGCCGATGGCTTGCACTTGCGGATCGGCCAGCAGGTGGCGCGCCAGTGCCTCTGCGTGTTGAGCGGGGACCGAAATTTCAAAACCGTCTTCCCCGGTGTAGCCCGAACGACTGACGTAGCATTCAGTTCCCAGCAGGGTGACCGGGGCAAATTGCATAAAGGTCATGCTTGCCACTTCGGGAGCCAGACCTTGCAGCACGGTAACCGCTGCCGGACCTTGCAGGGCGAGCAGGGCGCGTTCTTCAAACAGCGGCTGGATGTCGCAGTGCTTGCCCAGGTGTTTGCGCAGATGCGCCAGGTCCTGGTCCTTGCAGGCGGCGTTGACCACTAGAAACAGCTGGTCATTGCCCAGATTGGCGACCATCAGGTCATCTAGGATGCCACCTTGTTCATTGGTGAACATGGCATAGCGCTGCATGCCAACCGGCAGGTCAATGATGTCTACCGGGACCAGGGTTTCCAGGGCCCTGGCCGCATCAGCGCCGCTCAGCAGAATTTGCCCCATGTGCGACACATCGAACAACCCGGCATGTTCACGGGTATGTTGATGTTCTTTCATTACACCCAACGGGTATTGCACCGGCATGTCATAACCGGCGAACGGCACCATACGGGCCCCGAGTTCAAGGTGCAGTGCGTGCAGCGGGGTTTTAAGCAGTTGTTCGGTGGACATTGGTCACTCCTTGAAAATCAGCACTCAATAATGTTGACGGCCAGACCGCCGCGGGCAGTCTCTTTGTATTTGCTTTTCATGTCGGCGCCGGTCTGGCGCATGGTGCGGATTACCTTGTCCAGTGAGACAAAATGCTGGCCGTCGCCGCGCAGGGCCATCCGCACGGCATTGATGGCCTTGACCGAACCCATGGCATTGCGCTCGATGCAGGGCACCTGTACCAGTCCGCCAATGGGGTCGCAGGTCAGGCCAAGGTTGTGCTCCATGCCGATTTCGGCGGCGTTTTCGACTTGCTGAACGCTGCCGCCCAGCACTTCACACAACGCGCCGGCGGCCATGGAACAGGCCACGCCCACTTCGCCCTGACAGCCCACTTCGGCGCCCGAGATCGAGGCATTTTCCTTGTACAAAATGCCGATGGCGGCGGCAGTCAGCATGAAGCGCACCACGCCGTCCTCATTGGCCCCGCCAATAAAACGCATGTAGTAATGCAGAACCGCCGGAATAATCCCCGCGGCACCATTGGTGGGCGCTGTGACCACCCGGCCGCCGTTGGCGTTTTCTTCATTGACGGCCAGGGCGTACAGATTCACCCAGTCCAGCACTGACAGCGCATCGCGCAGCGCGGCCTCGGGGTTGGCGCACAACTGACGGTGCAGCGCTGCCGCCCGTCGCTTGACCTTCAGGCCGCCCGGCAAAATACCTTCGTTACGACAGCCCGCACTCACGCAGTCCTGCATCACTTGCCAGATATTCAGCAAGCCGCTGCGGGTTTGTGCTTCAGGGCGCCAGGCGCTTTCATTGGCCATCATCACCTGGCTGATCGACAGATCGTGGGTGACGCAATGGCGCAGCAAGTCTTTGGCAGTCTTGAACGGGTATTTCAAGGGGGTGCTGTCTTCGACGATGCGATCAGCGCCTGCCGCGCCTTCATCCACCACAAAGCCGCCGCCCACCGAGTAATACTCGCGGCTGCGGATCTGAATCCCGGCGCCATCCAGCGCCCGGAAAATCATGCCATTGGGGTGATAGGGCAGGGGTTTTCGAATCATCGCCAGATGCGACTTTTCGTTGAAATCGATGGGGTGTTCGCCCAGCAGGTTCAAACGCCCGCTACTGCGAATGGTGGCCAGACGTTCGGCTACGGTTTCGGTGTTTACGGTATCCGGATGCTCGCCTTCAAGCCCCAGCAGCACGGCCTTGTCGCTGCCGTGGCCTTTACCGGTGGCGCCGAGGGAGCCATAGAGTTCAACTTTCACGCAGGCTGTGTCTTGCAGCAGTTCATCACGGCGCAGACCTTCGGCAAAACGCGCGGCTGCGCGCATGGGGCCGACGGTATGGGAGCTGGAGGGGCCGATGCCAATCTTGAACAGGTCGAACACGCTTAACGACATGGGGTTCTCCGGTTTCTTATAGGTTTATTGGCAAAAAACATCATCCACTGCAGGCGCGAGCTTCTCGTTGCATAACAGCTCGCTCCTGCAGGGATGGGTGGGTTACGCCTCCTGGTAGCTTTCGATGGACGGGCACGCACACACCAGGTTGCGGTCACCGAATACGTTGTCGACCCGGCCAACCGGCGGCCAGTATTTGCCTTCGATCAAGGACGCCACCGGATACACCGCCTGTTCGCGGCTGTACGGGTGGGTCCATTCACCGACCATTTCAGCGGCGGTGTGCGGGGCGTTTTTCAGCGGGTTGTCTTCCTTGTCCAGGCTGCCGTTTTCGACCGCGCGAATTTCTTCGCGGATGCGGATCATGGCTTCGCAGAAGCGGTCCAGTTCTTCTTTGGATTCACTCTCGGTCGGCTCGATCATCAGCGTGCCGGCCACCGGGAACGACATGGTCGGCGCATGGAAGCCGAAGTCGATCAGGCGCTTGGCCACGTCGTCGACGCTGATGCCGCTGCTGTCCTTGAGCGGGCGCAGGTCAAGAATGCATTCGTGTGCCACCAGACCGTTGCTGCCCGAGTACAGCACCGGGTAATGCTCTTCGAGACGGCGGGCGATGTAGTTGGCATTGAGGATCGCCAGCTGCGAAGCACGCTTGAGGCCTTCGCCCCCCATCATGCGGATATACATCCAGGTAATCGGCAAAATGCTCGCGCTGCCAAACGGTGCCGCGCACACCGCGCCTTCCTTGCGTTCCATGGTGCCGTGACCCGGCAGGAATGGCGTGAGGTGCGATTTGACGCCGATCGGGCCGACACCCGGGCCGCCGCCGCCATGGGGGATGCAGAAGGTTTTGTGCAGGTTGAGGTGGGACACGTCGCCGCCGAACTTGCCCGGTGCGCACAGGCCGACCATGGCGTTCATGTTGGCGCCGTCGATGTACACCTGGCCGCCGTTGTCATGAATGATGCCGCAGATTTCGCGGATGCCTTCCTCGAATACACCGTGGGTCGAGGGGTAGGTGATCATCAGGGCCGCCAGGTGCTCGCGGTGCTCGATGGCTTTGGCGCGCAGGTCTTCGATGTCTACGTTGCCCCGTGCATCGCATGCCGTCACCACCACGCGCATCCCGGCCATGTTGGCGGTTGCCGGGTTGGTGCCGTGGGCCGAGGACGGGATCAGGCAGATATCGCGACGCTCTTCACCACGGCTCTGGTGATAGGCACGAATGGCCAGCAGGCCGGCGTATTCACCCTGGGAGCCGGCGTTCGGTTGCAGCGAGATGGCGTCGTAACCGGTGGCAGCGCACAGCATGGCCTCCAGTTCGGTGGTCAATTGCTGGTAGCCCAGGCTTTGCCCGGCGGGTGCAAAGGGGTGCAGGTTGCCGAACTCGGCCCAGGTCACCGGAATCATTTCGCTGGCGGCATTGAGCTTCATGGTGCACGAGCCCAGCGGGATCATGGTGCGATCCAGGGCCAGGTCCTTGTCCGCCAGACGACGCAGATAGCGCATCAGTTCGGTTTCAGAATGGTAGCGATTGAATACCGGGTGGCTGAGAATCGGCGACTGGCGCAGCAGTGCCGCCGGCAGGGTGCCGGTTACTGTCGCGGCCAGTGCGTCGAAGTCAGGCAGGGTCTGACCGTCCGCCGCCAGCAACGCCCACAGCGCAGTAACATCGGACTGGCCGCTGGTTTCGTCCAGCGACAGGCCCAGACGCTGGCCATCGATCAGGCGCAGGTTGATGCGTTGGGCGTGGGCCTTGGCATGCAGGGCGTCGGTGTGGCTGCCGGTGTTCAGGGTCAGGGTGTCGAAGAAGGCGGTTTGCTCGACCTTCAGTCCCAGATCGCTCAGGCCTTTGGCCAGGATCGCCGTCAGTTGGTGAACGCGCCGGGCGATTTGGCTCAGGCCCTTGGGCCCGTGGTACACGGCGTACATGCTGGCGATGTTGGCCAGCAGGACCTGGGCGGTGCAGATGTTGCTGGTGGCCTTCTCGCGGCGGATATGTTGCTCGCGGGTTTGCATGGCCAGGCGCAATGCCGGTTTGCCGTGACGGTCAACCGAAACACCGACCAGACGCCCCGGCATGTCGCGCTTGAAGACATCGCGGGTGGCGAAGTAGGCCGCATGGGGGCCGCCGAAGCCCAGTGGTACGCCAAAACGCTGGGCGCTGCCGATGGCCACGTCGGCGCCAAACTCGCCTGGCGGTGTCAACAGGGTCAGGGCCAGCAGATCAGCCGCTACGGCCACCAGTGCATTGGCGGCATGAAAACGTTCAACCAGGTCGCGGTAATCAAACACGTCGCCGTTGCTTGCCGGGTATTGCAGCAGGGCACCGAAAAAGGCCGACACGTCAGTCAGATCGCGCTCATCAGCCACGACCACCTCAATGCCCAGTGGTTCGGCACGGGTGCGCAGCACGTCGAGGGTTTGCGGGTGGCAGTGGCTGGAAGCAAAAAAGCTGCGGCTGGTTTTGTTCTTGCTCAGGCGCTTGCAGAACGTCATTGCCTCGGCGGCGGCGGTGGCCTCATCGAGCAACGATGCGTTGGAAATCGGCAGACCGCTGAGATCGCTGATCAGGGTTTGATAGTTGAGCAGGGCTTCGAGGCGGCCCTGGGAGATTTCTGGCTGGTACGGGGTGTAGGCGGTGTACCAGGCCGGATTTTCCAGCAGGTTGCGCAGGATCGGCGAAGGGGTGTGGCAGTTGTAATAGCCCTGGCCGATATAGGTCTTGCACAGCAGGTTCTTGGCGGCGATGGCTTTGATCGAGGCCAGCGCGTCGGCTTCGCTTTGCCCGGCCGGCATGTTGAGAACGCTGGTGCCCTTGATGCTTTCCGGGATCACGCTGGCGCTCAGGCCTTCAAGGGAATCAAAACCGAGGGTGGCGAGCATGGCTTGCTCATCGGCCTGACGCGGGCCTATGTGGCGCGCGATAAATTCATTGGCGGTGCTGAGATTGATGGTCATGACAGGCTCCTCAGTTGTCGTCTTGAGCTTTGATCAAGCGGTCGTAGGCATCTTGATCCAGCAATTGCTCGACGGCATTCGCATCAGCAGGCTTGAAACGGAAGAACCAGCCTTGACCCAGAGGGTCTTCGTTAACCAGTTCCGGGCTGTCTTCGAGCGCCGGGTTTACTTCCAGCACTTCACCGTCCAGGGGCATGTAGACGCCGCTGGCGGCCTTGACCGACTCAACGGTGGCGGCTTCGGTGCCTTTGTCGTAGGACTGCAATTCAGGCAGTTGGACAAACACCACATCACCCAGAGCGTTTTGCGCAAACGCGGTAATTCCCACAGTCACGCTGCCATCAGCTTCGGCGCGCAGCCATTCGTGGTCTTCAGTAAAACGCAATTCGCTCATGGAAACTCCTCAGGGCCAGACATGTCTGGTGGTCACGGGTAATTGCTCGCTCGGAACGAGCTTATGGGAGAGTTCATTGCAAAATGGTTGCCAGTTTATAAATATCGTTATTTATCAGTGGTTTGAGTGATTCAGCGGCGCAGATTGAAAACTGTGCTGTAGCGAAATCGATACAGTGCTGGGGCAGAAAAAAAATCCATGAGGATCATGGCCTTGCACAGCAGTGGAATAGACAGGGTGTATCGAAATCGATCCGGTGGAATGATTTCGATACGACAGGTGGGGGGCTTGGTGATAGCCGGCTGGCTGGCGCTACAGGTCAGGCCTTGCCGGGGATACCATACTTGCGCAGGCGATGGGCAATGGCGGTGTGGCTGGTTTGCAGGCGGCTGGCCAACTGACGGGTCGAGGGATAGCTGACGTACAACTTTTCCAGCAATGCTTTCTCGAAGGTTTCGACTGCGTGCTCCAGGGTTTCCACCTCGCCGTCACTTTGCCGTGCAACCGAGGTACCGGCGATGTCGAGGTCGCCAATGTCGACCAGGGTGCTTTCGCAGATCGCAGCTGCACGAAAGATCACGTTCTGCAATTGGCGCACGTTACCGGGCCAGCGATTGCCCAGCAGCGCCGGATAGGTGCCGGGCGCCAGGCGGCAAACGGGGCGCTGGATCTGGGTGCAGGCCTGCTGCATGAAAGTGCGTGCCAGCAACAATATGTCCTGGCCGCGTTCGCGCAGTGGCGGCACTTCAATGTTGAGTACGTTCAGGCGATAGAACAGGTCTTCGCGAAAGGTGCCCTCGTTGACCATCTTTTCGAGGTTGCGGTGGGTGGCGCTGAGGATCCGTACATTGACCTTGACCTCGCGCTCGCCGCCTACCCGGCGGAAGCTGCCGTCATTCAGAAAGCGCAGCAGCTTGGCTTGCAGGTAAGGCGACATCTCAGCGATTTCGTCGAGGAACACCGTGCCATTGTTGGCCAGTTCCATCAGCCCCGGTTTGCCTCCGCGCTGGGCGCCGGTGAAGGCGCCGGGGGCATAGCCGAAGAGTTCGCTTTCGGCCAGGTTTTCGGGGAGCGCCGCACAGTTCAAGGCCAGAAAGGGGGCGCCAAAACGGTCGCTGATGGCATGGCAGGCACGGGCCACCAGTTCCTTGCCGGTACCGGTCTCGCCCTGGATCAGTAACGGCGCATCCAGGGCCGCTACACGCTGGGCCCGGGCCTTGAGGGTGCGGATGGCGGGTGACTCACCGAGCAGGGCGTCAAAGCCTTCTGCGTGATCGTGGTGCAGCGCGGCCAGGCGCTCACCGATGCGGCTTGGCTGGTACAGGGTCAGCAGGGCGCCGGCATCGGTAATCGGGGTGGCGTCGAGCATCAGCGGGTGGCCGTTGAGCGTCACTTCGCGCAGGGGCAGGCGGAAGCCGTGCTCCAGCAGTACATCGAGCAGGCCGGGGTCACTGAACAGCTCGCCGATACTTTCACCGGTGGGTTCATGGCCGTACAGGGCAATCAGCGCCGGGTTCGCCAGCAGTACGTGGCCATCGCTGTCCAGCGCCAGTACCGGGTCGGTCATGGCCGCGAGCAGCGCATCAAGTTGCAGATGGCGGCGTTGTCCGGGAAGGATGTCGACCACCGTCACGGCCTGCACCCCGTTGACGCTGAACAGTGCCTCGCGCAACTCGTCGAGCACTTGCGGGCTCAGGGTCGGAGCGTCGATATAAACGTTGGGCGGGACCATTTCCACCGCATCCAGGTTGAGGTTCCGCCCGCCGAGCAACGCCAGAACTTCCTGGGTGATGCCGACGCGGTCGATAAAACTGACGTGGATACGCATGGGAACAAAGAACACTTCTGGCCAGCGGAGGCCGCCAGTATGCCTTGGCGCGGGAGATTGGTGAAATCGGCGGGCGAGGGGGCGTTGGTTGCATCGCCGGCAAGCCGGCTCCCACAAGGTTTCAAATTGACTTGAACGATGTGGGAGCCGGCTGCCGGCGATCAGGGTTCATGCATTATTCGAGGTGTTCGGGTTTGACCGGGTCGCCAAGCTGCACGTCCAGCTGCTGGCGGACATCCTTGAACATCAGGTCGTAATACTTATGCATCGAAAGTATGTTGGCCGAGGTGGGCATGCCGTTATCCACGGCAATTTTAAAGCCGACTCTGGCGAAGTCGAACCACTGATCCTTGGGCAGGGTGAACGACTCCTTGAAGTCGTTCTGGTTGATCCGGCCGTGCATGTCGAACTGCATCGACTTGCCTTCCCTGGGATCTTGAACGACCTGGTAATCGATCTTGATGTCATACCCGAAGTCACCCGGCTGAAGCGGTTCGCGATGGATATGCAGGTGACCGGGTTCGAACGAGGCCATAGGGGCAACTCCTGAGTGTATGAGGGGTAAAGGGCAGACCGCCAGGTCTGCCCCCAGGTTCAAAAATAGCTGATGCCGGGCTTTTCAGTACTGACCCGGGTACCCGCCTTCCCTTGAACGATAGCTTCGATATCCGCCAGGGCGCCAATTACGGCGGTCTTGCCGGTTTTGCGGGCAAACTCGCAAGCTGCCTCGACTTTAGGGCCCATGGAGCCATTGGCGAAGCCGAGTTTTTCCAGTTCGTCCGGGTGCGCCTGGGCAATAGCTTTTTGCGTAGGCTTGCCCCAGTCAATAAAGGCCGCGACGACGTCAGTGGCGATTACCAGCAAGTCACTTTTCAGCTCCTGGGCCAGCAACGACGAGCACAGGTCCTTGTCGATGACGGCCTCGATGCCCTTGAGGTTGCCGTCCTCGCCATACATGGTCGGGATCCCGCCACCGCCCGCACAAATGACGGTGGTGCCTTTTTCCAGCATCCACTTGATCGGACGGATTTCGAAAATGCGCATGGGTTTCGGGCTGGCCACTACACGACGAAACTTGTCACCGTCCGGGGCGATGCTCCAGCCTTTTTCCGCAGCCAGGCTTTCAGCTTCGGCCTTGCTGTAAACCGGGCCGATCGGTTTGGTCGGGTTCTGGAACGCCGGGTCTTTCGGGTCGACCTGAACCTGGGTCAGCAAGGTGGCGAGCGGCGTTTCCTTGGGCAATACGTTGCCCAGTTCTTGCTCAATCATGTAACCGATCATGCCTTCGCTTTCAGCGCCCAGCACGTCCAGCGGGTACGGGTCGACGGCAGTGTAAGACGCCGCCTGCAGCGACAGCAGGCCTACTTGCGGGCCATTGCCGTGGGCCACCACCAGTTCGTTACCGGGGGCGATGAGGGCAATTTGCTGAGCAGCGGTGCGGATGTTTTCACGCTGGTTCTCTGCAGTCATGGGCTGACCGCGACGCAAAAGGGCGTTACCGCCCAGTGCTACGACGATACGCATAAAAATGTCCTTATAAAAAACGGGGAGCGGCTCGAGTCCCGCTGGAGCCGAGCTTGCTCGCGATGCAGACGCCCCGGTCATTGGTCCTGCTCCGGGGTGATGGCATCGCCGGCAAGCCGGCTGCCGCACGAAACCAGCGGGCCTTAGATGTCAGCCAGTGCTGCTACCAGGATTGCCTTGATGGTGTGCATGCGGTTTTCTGCTTGCTCAAAGGCAATGTTCACCGGTGACTCAAACACGTCCTCGGTCACTTCAATACCGTTTTTCAGGTTTGGATGGTGCTCGGCCACATCCTTGCCAACTTTGGTTTCGCAGTTGTGGAATGCGGGCAGGCAATGCATGAATTTCACCCGTGGGTTTTCTGCCGCTTTGATCATCTCGGCATTGACCTGATACGGCAGCAACAGCTTGATGCGTTCGTTCCAGGCTTCAACGGGCTCGCCCATCGATACCCATACGTCGGTGTGGATGAAGTCCACGCCTTTGACCGCCGCTTTAGGGTCTTCGGTGAGGGTGATTTTAGCGCCGCTTTCTTTGGCGAATTCCTGGCACTGCTTCACGAATGACTCTTCTGGCCACAGGCTTTTCGGCGCGCCGATGCGCACGTCCATGCCCAGCTTGGCGCCGATCATCAGCAGCGAGTTGCCCATGTTGTTGCGGGCATCGCCCAGGTACGCGTAGCTGATGTTGTGCAGCGGCTTGTCACTGTGTTCGCGCATGGTCAGCGCGTCAGCGATCATTTGCGTCGGGTGGAACTCGGCGGTCAGGCCGTTGAATACCGGTACGCCTGCGTACTTGGCCAGCTCTTCAACGATTTCCTGGGCAAAACCACGGTATTCGATGGCATCGAACATGCGCCCCAGAACCCGGGCCGTGTCTTTCATGCTTTCTTTGTGACCGATTTGCGAAGAAACCGGATCAATGTAGGTCACGTGCGCACCCTGGTCATGGGCGGCCACTTCAAACGCGCAACGGGTGCGGGTTGAGGTTTTCTCGAAGATCAGGGCAATGTTTTTGCCTTTCAGGTGCGGCTCTTCGGTACCGGTGTACTTGGCGCGCTTGAGATCGCGGGACAGATCCAGCAGGAAGTGCAGCTCACGCGGAGTGTGATGCATCAGGCTGAGCAAGCTGCGGTTTTTCATGTTAAACGCCATGGGGATCTCCTGGGTTTCTGGTTAACCGGCTTGCGCCGTCCCTTATGGGGCGGGGCGCAAGCAATCTAATGAATGAATTAATAGTCAATCGGGTCGCGGATGATCGGGCAGGTCATGCAGTGGCCGCCGCCACGGCCGCGACCCAGCTCGGAGGCGCTGATGGTGATTACTTCGACTCCGGCTTTGCGCAGCAGGGTGTTGGTGTAGGTGTTGCGGTCATAACCGATCACCACACCAGGCTCCAGGGCCACCACGTTGTTGCCGTCATCCCACTGTTCGCGTTCGGCGGCAAAGGAGTTGCCCCCGGTTTCGACCACACGCAGAGCCTTGAGGCCAAGGGCCTTGGCTACCACTTGGAGGAAGCTGGCTTCTTCACGGCGCACGTCTACGCCGCCGGCTTTGCTTTCGTCCGGATACAGCGAGAAAGCAACAATCTGGTTGACCACTTCAGGGAAGATCGTCACCAGATCGCGGTCGCAGAAGCTGAATACCGTGTCCAGGTGCATTGCGGCGCGGGACTTGGGCAGGCCCGCGACGATGACCCGCTCCACTGCTTTGTTCTTGAACATGTTCTGCGCCAGTTGGCCGATGGCCTGGCGTGAGGTGCGTTCACCCATACCGATCAGGACCACGCCTTTACCGATAGGCATAACGTCGCCGCCTTCGAGGCTGGCGTTGCCGTGGTCGATGGTCGGGTCGCCGTACCAGATCTGGAAGTCAGCGTTGGTGAACTCAGGGTGGAACTTGTAGATCGCCGTGGTCAGCAGGGTTTCCTGACGACGGGCCGGCCAGTACATCGGGTTCAGCGTCACGCCGCCGTAGATCCAGCAGGTGGTGTCACGGGTGAACTGGGTGTTGGGCAGCGGCGGCAGGATAAAGCTGGTGTGACCCAGGAAATCGCGGAACATCTGGATGGTCTTGCCACCAAAGCTGTCCGGCAGATCGTCGGCAGACACGCCGCCGATCAAGTACTCGGCAACCTGGCGTGGTTCGAGGCTTTTGATCCAGGCTTTGACTTCACTGACCAGGCCGATGCCAACCTGATCGGGTGTGACCTTGTGATCCAGAATCCAGTCCAGCGCTTCCGGCATGGCCACGATGTCGGTCAGCAGGTTGTGCATTTCCAGCACATCGATGCCGCGGTCACGCATCTTGGTCACAAAATCGAAGTGGTCGCGTTTAGCCTGGTTGACCCACAGCACGTCATCAAACAGCAGTTCATCGCAGTTGCTCGGGGTCAGGCGCTGGTGAGCCAGGCCCGGGGAGCAAACCATAACCTTATGCAGCTTTCCGGCTTCGGAATGTACGCCGTACTTCACTTTTTCCGTGGTCATTACAGTCATCCTCCAAAGTGCATAAACAGGGTTTTACAGGGTCAGGAAGCCGTCGTAGAGTCCATAGGCCGCCACCAGGGCGCCAATCACTACTGCGGCAAAAATCACTTTCTCGATATTGGTGAAGACGGGTTGGCCACTCTCATGTTTGGCCTTGGCGAACAGAATGACGCCAGGTGCATACAGCAGGGCCGAGAGCAGCAGGTATTTAAGGCCGCCGGCATAGATCAGCCAGATGGCATAGATCAGGGCGATACCGCCGATGATCAGGTCTTTCTTGCGTTCTCTCAGGGCGTTTTCGTAGGTCTCGCCGCGCACTGCCAGCAGGAAACCGTAGGCTGCGGACCAGAGGTAGGGCACCAGAATCATCGAGGTGGCCAGGTAGATCAGCGACAGGTAGGTACTGGCCGAGAACAGGGTGATCACCAGGAACAACTGCACCATGGCGTTGGTCAGCCAGAGGGCATTGACCGGTACATGGTTGGCGTTTTCCTTTTTCAGGAAGGCCGGCATGGTGTGGTCCTTGGCCGCCGAGAACATGATTTCGGCACACAGCAGCACCCAGGACAACAGGGCACCCAGCAGCGAGATGATCAAGCCGACACTGATCAGTACCGCTCCCCAGTGGCCCACTACGTGCTCAAGCACGGCAGCCATCGACGGGTTCTGCAGTTTTGCCAGTTCCGGTTGAGTCATGATGCCCAGCGACAGCACGTTCACCAGTACCAGCAACAGCAATACGGTGATGAAGCCGATCACGGTGGCTTTACCCACGTCAGAGCGTTTTTCGGCGCGGGAGGAGAAGATGCTCGCCCCTTCGATACCGATGAACACCCAGACGGTGACCAGCATCATGTTGCGCACCTGATCCATCACACTGCCCAGACTCGGGTTTTTCAGGCCCCAGATGTCACTGGTGAAGATGTCCAGTTTGAACGCGAACAGGGCAATCAGGATAAACAGTACCAGCGGCACTACCTTGGCAACGGTGGTTACCAGGTTGATGAACGCTGCTTCCTTGATCCCGCGCAACACCAGAAAGTGCACGGCCCAGAGCAAAATCGAGGCCGCAATGATGGCTGCCGGGGTATTGCCTTCGCCGAAGATCGGGAAGAAGTAGCCCAGGGTGCTGAACAGCAGCACGAAGTAGCCGACGTTGCCCAGCCAGGCACTGATCCAGTAGCCCCAGGCCGATGAGAAACCCATGTAATCGCCAAAGCCGGCCTTGGCATAGGCGTAAACGCCGCCGTCGATATCCGGTTTGCGATTAGCCAGGGTCTGGAAGACGAAAGCCAGGGTCAGCATGCCTACCGCAGTGATTGCCCACCCGATAAGAACAGCGCCTACATCGGCACTTGCAGCCATGTTTTGGGGCAGTGAAAAAATACCGCCGCCAATCATTGAGCCGACTACCAGCGCAACCAATGCACCCAGTCGAAGTTTTCCAGGAGTATCAGACATTTGTAGTGACTCCAATCTAGGAGAAGTGAGGCCTAAAGGTTAGTCCGTTGGTTTTTTGAGCCAGTTGACTTAGGGAAGGTCTGAAGTAAGCAGCCGTTTTTAACGGTCTAGCTGTCTGAGGTTCAAAAAACACCGACTTAATCGAAAAACAGACCTTTCCTCCTGTCAGTTCACTATTTTTTGCGGAAGAGCACCT
>NZ_SCFG01000041.1:0-17420 GCF_022496645.1 Pseudomonas sp. TMW22089 | reverse complement strand
TCTTTTCGGTCACTTGTTTGACCGCCTGGATTTTGAATTCTTCGGGATATCGCTGGTTGCTCATGGCACCTCCTAATGGGCCTCATTTTAAGGCTTGGAGGTGTCTACGAAACTAGGGGCGATTCAACGTGACCGTTTAACCCGTTAATCTTGTTTTTGCATTTTATTGAACCTCAACAACGGGAATCCGCTCGGGTGATCAAACCGATATTGCTGATACGTCGTCGCTTTGCCTCGATCCGATGGCGTACTCGGGTGACACTCTGGGTCGCTGCTACCCTCGCAGGTTTGCTGGTAGTGATGTTCGCCCGGTTGGCTGACCTGGCGCTGATGCAGTTCGCTCAACAGGCCGTCGCCCGGCCGTGGCTGCCGTTTATCTACACGCCGCTGATCGGCATGTTTGTGGTGTGGATGACCTCGCGTTTTTTTACAGGGGCTCAAGGTAGCGGTATTCCCCAGGTGATCGCGGCTACGCGGTTGGCCCACCAAGGCAAGCCCGTGAATAAGTTGGTATCGTTGCGTCTGGCCTTCGCCAAGATAGGGCTCGGTACTCTGGCCCTGACCGGTGGTTTTTCAGCGGGGCGTGAAGGCCCTTCGGTGCAAGTCGCCGCCTCGATCATGCATTTCTTTCACCGTTACCTGCCCAACGCACGCATCATTCGCCCAGAAGACCTCATCCTGGCCGGTGGTGCGGCGGGTATTGCTGCTGCCTTTAACACGCCCTTGGCCGGTGTGGCCTTTGCGGTGGAGGAGCTGGGGCGCAAGTTGGAAACCCGCACCAGCGGGGTGTTGCTCAGCACGATCATTTTGTCGGGTATGGTCGCGATAGCCTTGCAGGGCAACTACAACTATTTCGGGCACTTCGACGTACAAGAGGCCAATTTCGATATCGTTCTTCCGATACTGGCGATTGGTATTGGCTGTGGTGTTATGGGGGGATTGTTCAGTCGGGTGCTCCTATGGCCACAGCGGTATCGCAGTTTTGTCGTCTGGGAATGGCGCCGCCTGCATCCAGTCTGGTTCGCAGGTGGCTGCGGCATGATCGTGGCGATTCTCGGTTGGCTCAGCGGTGGGATGTCCTTTGGCAGCGGTTACGGGATCACCTCCCAGATCATCGTGTCCGATGTTGGTTTGCCGTGGCACGCGCCGATTACGCGTTTTCTTGCGACCGTTGTGACTTATTTTTCCGGCATACCGGGCGGTATTTTTGCCCCCTCTTTGGCGGTAGGCGCCGCTGTCGGTGCCAATGTCGCTGAATACTTCGCCTTGGCGGCACAGCCCATCATTGCACTGTGCATGGTGGGGTTTCTGGCAGCAGTCACGCAATCGCCAATCACCTCTGCAATCATCGTGATGGAGATGATCGACAGCCATGGCATGGTTATTAGTCTGATGGCTGTTGCACTGATTGCCAAAGCAGTCAGTGCCAGGATGGGCCCCGAGCTCTATCAGCAGTTGGCGCGTGGCTTTCTGCAATCGGACGGCAGTGGCGCCGCCGCGCAAAAAGCCAACACGTAGATTGGGTCAGTGCAGCAGCGGTCGCGCCGCTGCTCTGAGCTTGTGCCGGTCCTCTTCGAGTACAAGTGCAGTGTTCGCGTGCTTGAGCAGCAGTTCTGCGTGCCGGGTACAGGCACCCCTGAACATCGCCGGGTTTATCTGTGCCAGGCTTACAAGGGCCTTCATCATGCGCAGGTCGACTTCCACTAGACCCGCGCCATCTCTGGCAATCGGTGCGAAGAAGTCATCGAACAGGTCATCCACGGTTAAACCGCGCAGGTAAACGTGCTGGCAGTCAGCGTCGATTTTCGCAGCGGGTTCTTTAGGTGTACCCCAACATGTCAGGCTTCTGACGCCGCGCCCAATGACGTCAATGGCGGTGCCGGGGTCATTGACGGCCGGCGACAAGGCGCGGGAGGCGATCTCCGACAACACTGACAAGCAGAACCGGGGATCGTGTTCGAACGTTCGACGCACGCCGATAGCCAGGGTAGCAATGATTTTTTCGTTGCTCGACGCCAGTTCCTCCCCGCGTGCCTTGCTTAAGCTAACGGTTCTTGCGAGCGGCATGCCGATATGCACAAAGCTTCCCGGCAAGACGTCCATAAATATCTGTATCTCGTCTGTGTTGGCGATCACGCCTAACGCCTGAACGTCAATGTGCTGGACGTACCCCGTGTGGAGGCTTGTGATGATCAGCGCAGAACTGGGGATCACTGACTCGCAAGGGTAGGCGGCTGCCCCCAAATGCGGCCATTGGACTCGATTGTTAATGGCATCAATGGCTGCCTGCTCGACACGGTCAATAGTTTCTCCCACCCGCCCAAGCTTGGACAAATGATCGATCCAGCGCAGCAGCGTGTAGACAATCAGAATGACCACGACAATGGTTACCGCGAATAGCAAAACCCTCCCTTGTGTACCGTAGGCGCCGGTACTCAGCGCAATGATCCCCACCAGGCTGAACAGGAATGAGCCAATAAAGGTGGCCAGGGCATTTTGTGTCGTGGTGTCTTCCATCACCAGTGTAGTGGCGCGGGGTGTCACGCCGCTGCTCGCTGCACCGTAGGCGGTGACCATGGTGCTTAACGAAAAGGTCGTCACCGCGAGCATGCTTGAGGCAATGATGCCTAAAATCTTATCGACGGCGTCGGCACCGATGCGGGCGGGCAACGATTCGGGAATGTAGTCCTTGAAGACAACGGCGAGTAACGCGGTGGCAATACCCAGCAAGGAAAACAGACTCGCCCTGAACCACAGCCGTTTGGTCAATTGGTGCAAAACCCAGCGCCAGCGTGCGAGCATTTTTATACCTCCTGCAAATAACGCGATGGGACCCATCGCACGGATTCAGGGAAACGAAGGCGGTGAGTTAATTATCCTTAATGGAGTCTGTCGTCTGGTCAAGGGTTCATCCAGCGTCTTTGTTTGCAGCACACGGAATGACTCTCTTGACCAATTTACCGATCGACATGCCTTGGATCAGGATAGAAAAAACGACCACTAGATACGTCAGGGAAACCACGATATCGCGAGCCGCGCCTGGGGGCAGCGACAACGCCAATGCCACCGATATCCCGCCCCGCAGGCCGCCCCAGGTCATCACACTCCAGGCACCTTCCGGTAGGCGGAAGCGTTTACCCAATACCGCAATGGGAACCCCTACAGTCAACAATCGTGATAACAACGTCAGCAATATGACCAGCAGGCCAGTGGTGAGCAATGGGTTAGAGAACTGGATCAAAACGACTTCCAACCCGATCAATACAAACAGCACTGCGTTGAGTATTTCATCGATCAGTTCCCAGAACATGTCCAGGTTTTTTTCAGTCTGCTCGGACATGGCATGGGAGCGCCCTTGGTTACCCACAATCAGTCCCATCACCACCATCGCCAATGGGCCGGAAACATGGAACTGAGTGGCGAGTGCATAGGCGCCGAGAACAGCGGCCAAGGTGATGAGCACTTCCTCCTGATAGCTATCGATACTCTTGAGCATTCTGTAAGTGATATAGCCCACGCAGGCGCCTAACAGAGCACCGCCTCCGGCTTCCTTGAGTAACAGATGCGATGCACCGATAACCGACGGTGTCTGCCCGCTGGCGATCATTGCGACGATCAGCGAAAACAGCACGACACTCACGCCGTCGTTGAACAGTGACTCACCGGAAATGACCAGTTCCACGCTATGGGGCGCGCCGGCAGATTTCAGAATACCCATCACGGCGATGGGGTCGGTGGGGGAGATCAGCGCGCCAAACACCAGGCAATAAGACAACGGTAGCTGCAGTTCTGTGAGGGACAACAACGCCCAGAGCCCGAAGCCGATGAACAATGTTGAGAGCGTTGTCCCTACTACCGCCAAGGATGCAACCTGCCATTTGTAGGCCCGCAGCTCCGATAGGTCCACATGCAACGCCCCAGCAAAGAGCAGCAATGACAACATGCCTTGCATCAGCAGTTCGGAAAAGTCGATGGACTCCACCAGCGACTGCTCAAGGGTATGCAAGGCATGAAAGCCCAGCGCATCGAATGCCATATTCAATAGTGACAGGCCCAAGGCAATGCCCATCACACCGATGGCGGATGGCAGGCCGACGTAGCGCCGATTGAGATAGGCAAGTACTGCCGTGATGCAAAGGAAGATTGCAATAATGTCCAGCATTGACCCGCTCCAATAAAACAGGATGAGGAAAGCACCCTCGGCAATGCAGATCGCAAATGCTTCTGACCGTTCAGAAATAACCGCCGTCAGCGCTGTGCATTCAGTGAATGCCGCGCCTGCCGGGATTATAAATATGACGGCCCGCCGTTACGCAGCAGTTGTTGCCACTCATAGCGTAGATCAGACGTGGCGCTTGATCCTCGTATCGGGATGTGATGTGGTGGGCGACACAGAAAGGCCACTGCCCTTTGCGATGTAGGGCGCTCGTAACTTTAATTCTTTTCAGCATTTCGAGGTTTCATGCAAATCGAGTTACAGGAGATCAGCGACCACCTCTATCGTTTTGCTCCATTTGATACGCTGCCAAAGGAATCGGTAGACGCCATCGCTCGGCGGGTAGAAGTGAGTTATTTCAAGGCCGGCAGCGACATCCTTGAAGCGGGCGCGATCATTCATGACTTGCACTATGTGCGTAGCGGTGCGGTGGAGATTTACCGGCGCAATGGCGAGCTCTACAACCGACTTGTCGAAGGCGACCTCTTCGGTCAGGCCGGTTTGTTGCGCAGTAACAAGGTGCGTTTTCCCGCCCGGGCCTTGGAAGATAGCCTGATCTATTACATACCCGCCGACGTGTTCGCTGACCTTTGCGCGCAGCATGATGCTTTCGCCGACTTCGTTGAAGCTGAGGGGCACTCCAGGCTCAAGACTGCCGTTGAGGCGCAGGGGCGTGCCAGTGAGCTTATTCAGCTCAAATGCCGAGGCCTTATCTCTCGGCCCTTGGTGTGGGTCACGTCGGATACCTGCGTCGGCGACGCGGCAAAAATCATGACAGAACAAAGCGTTTCTTGCGTTCTAGTGATGTCATCAGCGGGCTTGCAGGCGGCTGAAATCCAAGGGATCGTGACGGATCGGGACCTTCGCACACGTGTTGTCGCGGCCGGCCGAAACGCTGACGAAACGGCTGCCCGAGACATCATGACGGCCGAGCCGGTAACGATAGGCGCAGACGACTCAGTGTTTGAAGCGATGCTGGTGATGTTGCGCCGTAATATTCACCATCTGCCGGTGGTCCATCATGGCCATCCGATTGGGCTGATCAACCTGTCGGATATCATCCGCTACGAGTCACACAGCAGTTTGTATCTGGTAAACAGAATTTCTAACCAGACTTCGGTCGACGGCCTTAAATCGCTTTTGCGTGACCTGCGCGGAACCTACATTCGCATGGTGCGTGACGGCGCGACGGCGCACATGATTGGTAGCGCGATTTCCGGTATTGGCCGGGCCTTTACCCAGCGTTTGCTGGAGCTCGCAGAGAAAAAACTGGGGCCGCCTCCGGTGCCTTACTGCTTTATGGTGTTGGGTTCCATGGCGCGTGATGAGCAGTTGTTGGTGACGGACCAGGATAATGCTCTGGTGCTCGACGACCGCTTCGATCCAATCCAGCACGATGCTTACTTCCGAGCGTTGGCGACGTTTGTGAGTGATGGCCTGGCCGCATGCGGTTACAGCTATTGCAAAGGCGGAATCATGGCGACGAACGATCAGTGGCGTCAGCCGTTGAAGGTATGGCGAAGTTATTTTGATCAGTGGATCGAAAAGCCAAACCCCAAGACGTTGCTCAATAGTTGTATTTTTTTCGATCTGGATGGTGTGTTTGGCGAGCTCGAGCTTGTTCAGGAACTGAAAGTTCTGTGTGCTCGAAAATCCAGCGCACATCCTGTTTTTCTAAGTGCCATGGCTCGAATTGCCCTTAACCGGACGCCGCCATTGGGCTTTTTCCGGACCTTTGTGGTTGAGACAGACGGACAGCACAAACGGATCATCAACCTGAAGGGGCGAGGTACCGCACCGCTGACAGACCTGATCCGCATCCACGCGCTCGCGTGTGGCAGTACCGCGCAGAATTCATTTGATCGTATGGACGCCATCGCGAACAGCAACGTCATTCCGCCTGAAGCATTAAAGCAACTCCGATACGCGCTGGAGTTCCTGTCGATGGTGCGAATTCGACATCAGGTTGACGCACTGGAGCAGGGAGCGGCGCTCAATAATTATGTCGAGCCGGAACGCTTTTCCAACAGTGAACGACATAATCTCAAAGAGGCGTTTCAGGTCTTGAGTAATGGCCAGAATTTCTTGCGCTTCCGTTATCCGTCAAAGGGTCGCCTGTCGTCATGAAACACGTGAAAGCGCAGCCCAATCATAAAGTGCTGGAGTGGTCTTCCAGGTTCGAGACCCTGGCAGACAATGCCGTTAACAGCCGCTTGCGACAGTTCTATCAAGCCGGCGCGGTCTCGGCACAGACCTCCATTGACAGCTTGCAACTGCTGGCCATGGACGTGGAAACCACCGGCCTTGATGCACAGGCTGACAGTATTGTGAGCATCGGGGTAATGCCGTTCACGCTGCAGCGCATTTATTGTGGGAATTCGCTTTACTGGGTGATAAAACCAGCGTCCGAGTTGAATGAAAAGTCGGTGACGTTTCATCACATAACCCATGCTGAAATTTCAGATGCTCCCACCTTTGAGCAGGTGCTGGCCCCATTGCTGGAGGCCATGGCAGGCAAGGTGATGGTCGTCCATTATCGGAATATTGAACGAGCCTTTTTGGATCAGGCAGTGCGTAGGCATTTAGGGGAGGGGTTTGAATTCCCGGTCATTGATACGATGCAACTGGAAGCCCGACTACATCGGCAAAAACGTGGATGGTTCGCCCGACTTATGGAGCGCTCACAACCGTCCATAAGGCTGGCGGATAGCCGGGCGCGCCTTGGTCTTCCGGCTTATCACGCTCACCATGCATTAACCGATGCCCTGGCAACCGCAGAACTGTTGCAGGCGCAGGTAGCGACTTATTACTCAGCGTCAACGCCTGTTGGCGAGTTATGGAACTGAGTCACCGCTTGATAGTGAAACGTTAGCGCCTGTCCGACCGATATTCCTGTAGGCATTGACTCACTAGCGGTCAGTATGGTGAATGCTTGTGACATCCTGGCTCAGGCATCGGCCGTAACCGGATCAATGTGCGGGAGGAATAGCCCGCAAGCGCGGGCTGCCATTACCTCGGCCATTGAGCTTTCAAAAGACTTCCGGTCAAGCACTCAGCGTGTCTCATGATCCGTTTGAGAGCCCTCATCGCGCCAGGCACACATCGCGTGTACTGCGTCATTTTTTTCAAACAACGAAGCGATTCACCATCTTATTAAGATCAACCGCCAGCTTTGACATTTCCCCGCATGCGCTGGCTGTTTGACTGGCGCCTGCAGAACTTTGCACGGCAAGCTCTCGAATGCTGACGAGATTACGATCAACTTCTCGGGCAACATGGGCCTGTTCTTCAGACGCAGTTGCGATCAACATATTTCGCTCATTAATCTGCGTAATGGCCTTGGCGATCTGATCCAGTGAACTGCTGGCCTCCTGTGCCACATCGAGGGATTGGGTTGCTAGCTCTTTGCTTTTACTCATGGCTTCGACTGCTTCAGCTGAATCGCTCTGCATTGCGGAGATCATCTGTTCGATCTCTTGAGTGGAAGACTGCGTTCTGTGCGCCAACGCCCTGACCTCGTCAGCAACGACTGCAAAGCCGCGGCCTTGCTCACCAGCCCTGGCAGCTTCAATCGCTGCGTTCAACGCCAGAAGGTTAGTTTGCTCTGCGATTGCACGAATCACTTCGACGACTTTGTTGATGCTTTGAGCCCGCTGTGACAAAACCTGAATCTTGTCACTCGTGGCTTCAACATTGCCGCTGAGTTTTTGAATCGACTTCAACGTTTGAGAGACTCGCTCTAAACCGGTCTCAGTAAAGCCCTGGGTGTAGTGGTCAACTGATCCCGGACACTGAATTGAGTTTTTCCTCAGCGACCGCAGGCGCTAGCCCTCCGTTGAACTGGTGCGGTCGCCGCCAGTTGCATCGCTCCATCAGGAACCGGCCGATATCCTGTTGCGCTAGCGCAGCGCTTATGTAGCCCACCGTCGGTATCCATTCACTTTTTAGGCTGCGAAATAGCCGCTCCATCGGCGCGTTATCGTGGCAGTTGCCGCGCCGACTCATGCTCTGTGGGAAGCGGTATCGCCATAGTCTCTGGCGGAAACTCCGGCTGCCGTATTGACTGCCTTGATCGCTGTGAAACAGCACATTTTGAGGCCGGCCACGCTGCTCATAGGCCATGTCCAGCGCTTTGATCACCAAGTCGGCGTTGGGCTTGGCTGAGAACGCCCAGCCCACAACCCGGCGCGCATAAAGATCGATTACCGCCGCTAGATAGTGCCACCGACCTTCGGCCCAAACGTACGTGATGTCACCGCACCAAACCTTGTCGGGGGACGCCACGCTGAACCCTCGATCAAGCACGTTCGGGATATCAGGCCGCTCCACGGTCGCCTTTTTATAGGCATGGGAGCCCGGCTGTTTGCTGATCAGGTTCATCTCGCGCATCAACTTACGCACCTTGAATCGCCCGATCTGCATACCGTCCTCTTTCATCATCAGCATGATGCTCCGGCTGCCCGCAGCGCTCCGGCTTTGCGTAAACAGCTCGTTCACGCGGCTGCGCAAAACCACCCGTTCGGCATCCGGATACCGACGTTTCCGGCAGTAGGCGTAGTAGCACGATCGGGTTACTTCGAATACCGAGCACAACAGATCAATCGGCTCTTGAGCCCGAAGTTGATCGATTAACGCGAACGCTCGTGTTCCTCGGCCATCAAGAGCGCGGTGGCCTTTTTTAAGATCGATTTTTCCCGTTCGAGCCGATTGATACGAGCTTCGAGTTCCTGGATTTTTTGCTGCTCAGGCGTCAGGGCTTTGCTGGTCGGAGTAACACCGCCACGTTCTTGCTGGAGCTGGCTCACCCAACGACGCAAGGCCGACTCAACAAGCCCAAGCGAACGGGCTGCTTCGGTATGGCTGTAGCCTTGGTCGAGCACCAGGCACGCCGCCTCGCGCTTGAACTCAGGGGTAAAGGTACGACGTTGCTTGGTCATCAGACACCTCTCTGTGGCGAGCATTCTCGCCTAAGTGGGTGTCCGGTTTCATTAGACCACTACAGGGTGCGACGCGACTCTTCCGAGGCCGACTCCGCATTACGGGCCACCTCATCAACCGCCGCACTCATCTCAGTTACCGCAGTGGCAGCTTGGTTGACCTCATCATTTTGGGAGATGAGACCTCGACTGGATTCCTCAGTGACCGCTGTCATTTCTTCTGCGGCTGAGGCCAGCTGTGTAGATGAGTCGCCGATTTGCATGATGGTTCTGCGAAGGTTCTCTTGCATTTGGGCCAGCGCTTTTAACAGGCGTCCGGCTTCATCCTTCCCGCTGACGTGCACTTCTTTGGAGAGATCACTGCCGGCGATGCGTTCTGCCACAGATAACGCTGCACCGATTGGGGTCGTAATGCTCTTGGTCAGAAGTGTTGCCAACGCCACAGTTAGGACTACGACAACTGAAATAAGGCCAATGATTACCCAGATACCGTCGGAGTAAGTATTGGTTGCGTATTGCCCAGCCGCTGTGGCGCCGTCGTTGTTGAAGTCAGTCAGGGCTTTGATTTCACCCTCCATCCTATTAGTCAACGGCCGGATACCTGTACTCACCAGGTTGACAGCGGCAGGTATGTCACCGCGCGCCATCAAAGGTTCTAGGATATCCAGCTGTTTGGCATACGCATCGGCGGATGCTTTCACTACTAGATAACGCGTGCGTTCGTCGTTGTTAGCGATTAGCGGTTCATAATTCAGAACCGCATCCGCGAAAGTCTTCCGGTAACCTGCGAAGGACGCAACCGTCGATTGAAGTGCTTGAGGGTCAGCAAGTGCACGTTGAGTTTCAAATCTGAGCCGCATTACTCCAACGTTCATCAGTGCCGTTTGTCGGACACTTGGAAGCCAATTGGTTTCGACATCTTTTTCGGCGTCCCGCAGCTTGCCCATCTGCACAGCAGCAACTGCGCCGAGCACAAAGACCAACAGAATGATTGACGCAAAAAACAAGGAAGCGCGTGGAGCTACGTTGAGATTTCTAAGGTGCATGCGAGCTTCCTGACTGCGAAGGAATGATCTAGGTATCTAGACTATCGACCTGACGTTAATAAACTTAATCAGGCCTCTCGCTTTTAACTGCTCTGCTAAGTCGCCTGCGCGCATCCGGTGATGCATTTGCTGATATCCAGTGCGACAGTGCTTTTCTACGTTTGAGTTTCTAATATGGAACTCTGCTGGAAACCGGAACGTGAACGGTCATGCAGGCATGTACCAAATTCTTACGGAGAGGGTTTTTTCGTCGTAAATGTCGGCCGCTCAGGCTGACGCCATCGCTCCAGGCGATGGCGTCAGGGGTTGTTTGCTGTGCGCTGACAGCGAAAGCCCGATTCGCTAACGAGGCTCCGACATCAGTCCTTTCACCAGCGATACACACCCGAGCATCAGAACGATTGCGAAAGGTAAACCTGTGGATACTGCCATTGCCTGCAGTGCCACCAGCCCCCCACCCAACAGAAGGGCAATCGCAATCACGCCCTCGATGACTGCCCAGAACACTCGTTGAGGCACAGGCGCATCCACCTTGCCGCCGGCGGTGATCGTGTCGATTACCAAGGAGCCTGAGTCCGAGGAGGTAATAAAAAACACAATGACCAGAACGATGCCCAGGAAGGAGGTGATCTCTTTAAGCGGGAGCTCTCCCAGCATGGCGAACAACTTCAGCTCCAGCACAGCGTCCTTGACGCCCACCAGGCCCTGTAAGGTCGTTTGGTCAATGGCCGTTCCGCCGAACGTTGTCATCCACAGCACAGACACCACTGAGGGAACGAGCAAGACCGAGATCAGAAACTCTCTGACAGTTCGACCACGACTGACGCGCGCGATAAACATGCCTACAAACGGCGACCAACTGATCCACCACGCCCAGTAGAAGGCCGTCCAGCCTTGGGTGAATTGGGTGTCAGTGCGGCCGAATGGATTTGACAGTGCCGGCAGGTATTCAACATACGTCACCAGGTTCTTGAAGAACCCTGTGAAGATGGCCAAGGTCGGTCCCACTACGATGATAAACACCAGTAAGAGCAATGCGAGTCCCATATTGATCTGGGAAAGCATTTTGACGCCCTTGTCCAAACCGGAAAGGACTGACCACAGCGCGATCAAGGTAATGCCAACGATCAGCACGACTTTACTGAGATTCGTCGATTGTATCCCGAAGAGATATTCAATCCCCGCGGCAGCCTGTTCTGCACCAATGCCCAGAGAGGTTGCCAACCCGAATAGCGTGGCGAATACCGCCAGGATATCGATGATATGCCCCGGCCAGCCCCAAACGCGCTCACCCAACAGTGGATAGAAAATCGAGCGTATCGAAAGCGGTAAGCCCTTGTTGTAAGAAAACAACGCCAGGGACAACGCCACAATCGCATAGATCGCCCAGGGATGAAGTCCCCAGTGAAAGA
Source organism: Pseudomonas sp. TMW22089 (assembly GCF_022496645.1). Classification (NCBI taxonomy): domain Bacteria; kingdom Pseudomonadati; phylum Pseudomonadota; class Gammaproteobacteria; order Pseudomonadales; family Pseudomonadaceae; genus Pseudomonas; species Pseudomonas sp. TMW22089. The sequence continues at coordinate 5,809 of NZ_SCFG01000041.1, read as the reverse complement.
TCGTAGCGGCCATTGCCAAGTCGGCGGATGCTTTCATATCGCCTGCTGCACCGCCCAACGGCGCCCAGTCCGTACGCACGCCGTTCGCATCGACTGTCACGCCTCCCATGGACGCCGCGTAATGCGACATGGGTTCGGCGACGCCATAAAACATCAAGCCAATGCCCATGCCCGCGGCAAACAGCATTGAAAACCATCCGACGTAGGAGTGGTCTGGTTTGGCATCTCTGCCGCCCAAACGCACCTTTCCCAACGGGGAGAAAATCAACGCAATGCACAGCACCACAAAAACGTTCGCAATGCTCATGAAGAGCCAGGCGAGGTGACTAGTCAACCAGTTCCGGATGGCGCTGAAGAGGGGTTCTACTTCATTCTGCAGTGCCAATGTCAAAATCACGAACAGTAAAATTGTGGCGGCTGAAATGATAAATACTTTGCCGTGGATATCGAGCGAGAACGAAAACTCTCCTTTGATATTGTCTTGACCGATGACGTAGTCAGTGTCGATCAGGTTGGCAGCTCCACTAGGAGCAGGAATACCGTCCTCACTGGGGACGTGAGGGGTGTTAGGCCGATCATCCGTAGGCTTTTCAACCATGAGAATCTCCTTGTTGTTGGCGCGTTTTAACGCGCAGTTGTCATTATCCCCGCTGTTCCTATGGTAAAACGAGATGTAAGCGCCTTTATCCTAACAAGCTTTGAGAACAAACCCGGCAAAACCTGCCGGTTGAATAGCCCTTCGATCGAATATGCCACCGTCACATGACGTCTTTTTGGGCTGCAATCTATTCGATTGAGTGCAATGAACAGGTTTGGGCGGGCCAGATTAATGCCCCATCAACTTATTTATGCCATCGGGTTTGTCGTGAACGCCAAAGCGATCCACGATCGTGGACGTAGCTTGGTTCATCCCGATAACATCTACGTGAACCCCTTCTCGGCGCAGCTTCAGCACTACCTTGTCGAGCGCAGCGACTGAAGTAATATCCCAAAAGTGGGCCTCTCGAAGATCGATGGTCAGGGTCTCCAGTCGTTCCTTAAGATCGAACGAATGAGTGAACCTGTCTGCTGAGCCAAAAAACACCTGGCCTGTGACGTAGTAAGTGCGATGGGCATGTGCGGGGTCATGCTGAGAAGTGACCTCCAGGTAATGTCCGATCTTGTTGGCGAAGAACATGGCGGCCAGCAAGGTGCCTGCGACAACGCCGTAGGCCAGGTTATGGGTCGCGACGACCACGACCACCGTGACCAGCATCACGATGTTCGTTGAGAGCGGATAGTCTTTGAGATTGCGGATGGAGTCCCAACTGAAGGTGCTGATGGAGACCATGATCATCACGGCGACCAACGCGGCCATCGGTATGCGGGCGAGCCAGTCGCCCATGAAGATCATCATGATCAGCAGTGAAACGCCTGCACTCAGCGTAGACAAGCGGGTTCGTCCGCCAGATTTAACGTTGATCATCGACTGCCCGATCATCGCGCAGCCTGCCATGCCGCCAATGAGGCTGCTGGTGATGTTGGCGATGCCCTGGCCTTTGCATTCACGATTCTTGTCGCTGCTCGTGTCTGTCAGGTCGTCGACGATGGTTGCCGTCATCATCGACTCCAGCAAACCGACCACTGGCAGCGCGGCAGAGTACGGCAGTACGATCATCAGTGTTTCAAGGTTTAGTGGCACGCTTGGCCACAAGAATATCGGCAGACTATCAGGCAGCGAGCCCATGTCGCCCACCGTATGTATATTCAGGCCCATGTAGATCGAAATCGCAGTCAGCACGATGATGCATACGAGCGGCGAGGGGAGCAGTTTTCCTACGCCCGGCAGCCTTGGGAACAGGTAAATAATCGCCAGTCCGCCAGCAGTCATTGCGTAAACGGGCCAGGTTACCCCGGTGAGTTCTGGCAGCTGCGCCATGAAAATCAGGATCGCCAAGGCGTTAACGAATCCTGTGACGACTGATCGCGATACGAAGCGCATCAGCTCGCCCAGCCGCAGATAGCCCGCGATTATTTGAAGTACGCCGCACGTCAGCGAGGCGGCGAGGAGGTACTGAAGGCCATGATCCTTGACCAGGTTGACCATGAGCAATGCCATGGCGCCGGTGGCCGCCGAGATCATCGCCGCACGCCCCCCAACAAACGAGATCACAGTGCAGATACAGAAAGAGGCATAAAGGCCAACCTTGGGGTCGACGCCGGCAATAATAGAAAAGGCAATAGCCTCTGGAATAAGCGCCAGTGCAACAACGAGGCCCGCGAGGACATCGGCTCGGATATTTGACAGCCAAGCAACTTTGATCTTTTCAAACATTTATTTACCCATGGCAGGCACCACATCCCGCGCAGCGGTTAGCACTGAGCCGTGTGTGCTTGTGTCTTCAATTGAGTTGTGGAATGGCCGCGGCCAAAAAAGCAGGCGCAGCAAAGTACGACCGCAGCTAGGAGGCGGTCAGGGGCGTGCGAGGGGGCGGAGCGCTATGGCGGCGTAGGCAGCCAGTTCGAGCGTGGCAAGGTAAGTCCTTCGGCGTATCGTATACAGACCACGGGATATTAACCGGCCGTAGCGCACTCGTACAACCGATAGGCGGTCTTGCAGGAACCTATCATGTAGAATATGCCGCGGGTGTCACCGCAAAACGCGGGAGGGCAGGTTTAATTCAGCGCAGGTCGGGCCGCCGCGCGGAGTGACTGCGCCTATGAGCTTGAAATCCTCACGTCCGGATAAAACCCACGGCCATCGTGAATCTCCCGCCACGCGTGCTTTTTTCTCCCGTTTCCTGGCCGCGGAATCAGCGGGTGGCCTTATACTCATGGCCGCTGCTTTGATAGCACTCCTGGTTGCTAACTCTCCGTTGGCAGACATTTACTTCTCGTCACTGCATGTAAAAGTCGTTGGCCTCTCGATTGAGCACTGGATCAATGATGGCCTGATGGCGGTCTTTTTCATGCTGGTGGGGTTGGAGATCAAGCGCGAAATGTTGGTCGGCCAGTTATCGAGCTGGGGCCAGCGCGCTCTTCCAGGATTCGCCGCGTTAGGCGGTATGCTTGTACCTGCTTTGATTTATATTGCGGTCAACTGGGGTAACGCCGAAACCTTGGGAGGGTGGGCTATTCCGGCTGCGACCGATATTGCGTTTGCCTTGGGCGTACTGTCGCTGCTAGGTAAACGTGTGCCCATCTCGTTGAAAATCTTTCTGTCTGCGCTTGCGATTCTTGATGACCTAGGTGCCGTACTCATCATCGCTCTGTTTTACACCAGCGGCTTGTCGGTCAGTATGTTGCTGGCCTCACTGGGCGTTATTGTGTTCCTGGTGATGCTCAACCGATTCGGTGTGACCCGGCTCTGGCCTTACCTGATAGCGGGCGGTCTGCTGTGGTTCTTTATGCTTCAGTCTGGTATCCACGCGACCTTGGCCGGTGTCATTCTCGCACTGTGCATTCCGATGCGGGCGGCGAGCAGCGAGCGCAAATCACCGCTCATCCACCTGGAAGGAAAGCTGCATCCGTGGGTCGCTTTCGCTGTTGTGCCCATTTTCGGTTTTGCCAATGCTGGAGTGTCTCTTGCCGGTATCTCTCCCAATAACCTGATCGACCCGGTACCTCTGGGGGTAACGCTTGGGCTATTGCTAGGCAAGCAAATTGGTGTGTTTGGTTTGGGTGCGCTGGCGATTCGCGCAGGGCTGGCCAAGCTGCCTGAGCAATGTAATTGGTCTCAGCTGTACGGTGTAGCGCTGCTGTGCGGCATTGGTTTCACAATGAGCCTGTTCATCGGGGCGCTCGCCTTCCCGGATAACCCGCATTTGGTCGATGAGGTGAAAGTTGGAGTGCTTATGGGCTCTATTCTTTCCGCTGTCCTCGGTGTTGCTGTTCTTTTGAAGGTTAAACATTAATCCTGAGCTCATCTATCCGTTGATAGCTGCATGGGGGGGGATGAGCATCCAGTAGCGCCTACGGGTTCAGGCATCATGAATGCTGCTGTTCGATCAATTTTTTGGCCTTGAGATGCTCCGAAAACAAGTCCAGAATTAAGTACTTTCCTGCTTGGGAAAGAAATGAAACCCCTTAGATTTCAATAGGTCGGACACCAGATGCGAGTCTCGTTTCCCGCTCCAAACATTGCACTACAGATTTTTACCGATCTGCAAGTGATTGAAACAAGGACCTTCGGGTCCTTTTTTCGTTGCGGCGAAAACCACTGAAATCCAGCACTGTCCGGTGTGTCCTGTATTTGGTCCGGGAGGATGGCGCACAGGGAAAGGCAGATTGTTGCGGAGCAATTCAGCCAGCAAAAAAAGCCGTTGGCCCTGACTCTGATCAAGCCTTCGCGCGGGCATTATCAGAAATCTTTATTGAGTGTGTCCGTATCGCGGGTATTGAACCCATGCCGGCAAACTAACCTCATACAAGCGCGCCTTGATGGTCCAAAGTATTAATCTTTGTAAACTCTCTAGGCAACAGGGTTGTATCGTTCGTTATATGTCCGGGCTTTAATACGTTGACAGGGCCCTAACGGTTGTTCGGCAGGTGTCCGGCTTTATTATGCGCATGGCAGTATTCTGCTTTTCTCTGCAATGAACTTGATGGTTTGTTAAATCTGTATTTGTGCCTTCGAACAGTCTGTTGGTTATTGCGTTTAAAATATGGGTGCCAAATTCGGCAGGGTTTACTGTCTGCATTGATTATCTGTTTTATATCTAATTAGTCGTCCACGGATCGTATTGATAATACAGGGGTTTTGAGAGGTTCGGTAATGTATGCAGGCGCTATAGTAGAGCTGTGGGTGATTGACGAGTTTTTAAGAGTGCTCTGATTGTTATAAGTTGTTGTCTGTGGTTTTCGACCCGCTAGCAACTTGGGGTTACATAAATCAACGCTGCTTGAGTGTTTTTAATGTTGGGCAGTGCTTTAGACTTTTCGGCGTTAATTTTAACGCTGCCTTATTAACTGATATTGGCCGTAATAATTAATACGCAATGTTTTTTAAGATGATAAGGGTCTAGATAGATGGCAACTCCGAATACGCCTGCTTTTATTACGCAAATAGTTGATCAGTGCATTGACTACACTGGCGATATTTTTGATCGTGGAATCACAGTCGACCCAACTCCCCAGTTGAGCGGCAGGGCGCCTGCCAACAGCCCTGTATATATATATGACGGTGGGAAACTGATCGGTAGTGCAAAGGCGGACGGGAGTGGGAACTGGAGTTTCACCCCTGATCGCGAACTTGGCACCGGCTTACATGCTCTCACCGTTATGGCTCACGGCAAAATGAGCGAGCCGCTAATTATCACTGTTGAGGCAAGCGGTGCCTCCACAGGTCGTCCAGTCATTACCAGTGTTGTCGACAATCAAGGTGAGTCGGGTCAGGTGGAGCATGGCGCGACCATCAGCGACAAATCGCCCACCCTGTCGGGCACTGCAGCCCCTAACGCCTATGTCGAGATTTTTTCCAGCGGTCGGTCCGTTGGCGTTGTCCAGGCCAATGCCGAAGGCCACTGGAGCATCACCCCGACGTTGCCAGAAGGGCTGAATATCCTTAGCGTCAAGTCGCAGGGGCAATACAGCGAAATTTTCACACTTAATATTGAGACAGCGACCATGGTCAAACCGACCATCGAGAACGTCTACGACAATCTGGGTGAGTCAGGTCTGGTGGGCGAGGGCGCCATCACCGACGACAACACCCCCACGGTCTCGGGTAATGCGCGGCCGGGTGCAATTGTTCAGCTGTATGCCAATGGTCGAGAAGTCGGTCGTACCCAGGCCGACAGCAACGGTAACTGGAGCATCACCACTTCCGCTC
>NZ_SCFG01000040.1:0-18787 GCF_022496645.1 Pseudomonas sp. TMW22089 | reverse complement strand
GGCGTCGGCGTTCCTGGCCGAGCAGCTCGCCACCCTTATCGTTGCTGTTAGTCATAAACATACCCGTTTGCCTATCCCTTATCTTAAGGGGGGAACGGTGTCCTGTCTTTCATGGGGCTCGTTCACATGGAATTAACCACCTATTTACATTCGACTTGACCAGTTATTTGCATGGGATCTGACCAGCGCACCGGGAAGTCCTTGGCCGGCAGAAATCGGCCAGAAGCGGTTACTCCGCTCGCGTCACAACGCACTCAAGGTCGCTAGCATTTGCTTGCGCACCCATAGGTGCGCGGTGGAGCTTGAATACTGCTTATTTGATAACAAGCCAAGCGTGTAGCGCGGAGCTTCGAACGGTGCGGTGCCGACAAATCGCGTCGAAAACAAGCAGAAGATTCAGATCAAGGCGGCGGAGAACGGAGTACATGAACTTCATAGTGTCTCCCGTCTCCCTCAAGACCACCCAACTTCAGGAACTGAAATGTCCACGCTCAGCTTTCGTAATGCCGTACTGTCAGACGCTGCCCGCTGCTACCAAATCGAGTCTTGTGCATACGAAGGCGACGAAGCCGCTACTCAGGACAAGATCACGACACGCATTACCCAGTATCCGCATGGCTTTTTGATTATGGAGGATGCTGGTGAGGTCGTCGGTTTTATCAACAGCGGCTGCGCCCACGATGTGGTGATGTCCGATGAGGCCTTCAAGGAACTGGTGGGTCATTCGGCCGACGCGCCGAACGTGGTGATCATGTCAGTGGTGATTGATCCTGCAAAGCAGGGTAAGGGTTACTCAACACTGTTGATGCGCGAGTTTGTCCGAGGCATGAAAGCGCTGGAGAAGAAGACCATCCACCTGATGTGTAAGGAACACCATGTGGGGCTGTATGAGCGAATGGGCTATCGCTACGTTCAGCCCTCGCCTTCTAACCACGGTGGAATGTCCTGGCATGAGATGGTCATGGAGCTCTAGTGCCAGAGTCGGGCGGCGTATCCTTCGAATACGGGCGTAACTCGCTCACCTCCGTCCCTGTGCCGAGCGGGTCAATGTTCTGGACAATGAAGTGCTTGTCGCCAGTGGCCAAGCCCTTGCCCTGGGTGAAATCCGTTGCTTTTGCATGCCCGCTACTCCTTGTTGTCGGGATTCAGGGGGGCCAGGCTGGTTTGCCAGACACGCTTCATGACAGCGCCCATTTCCAACTAAAGCCCCCCCCGGTGCAAGGCCTGCCCTCAGGCCTGAAGCCCGAACGGGTCGTCTACAGAATGGCTCGGCCGGGTAAACCAGCGCGGGCCAGTGCCTGTCATGTAGAAATGATCTTCCAGGCGAATGCCGAACTCGCCCGGGATGCAAATCATTGGCTCATTGGAGAAGCACATGCCCTCGGCCAGCGGCGTCAGGTCACCACGCACCAGGTAAGGCCCTTCGTGAATGTCCAGGCCGATGCCATGTCCGGTGCGGTGCGGCAAGCCGGGTAACTGGTAGTCCGGGCCGAGACCGGCGGCTTCCAGGGCGAGACGCGCGGCGGCATCCACCACCTGGCAGGGTTCACCCAGGCGTGCAGCGTCGAAGGCGGCCAGCTGGGCGGTTTTTTCCAGGTTCCACAGGGCGCGCTGGCGGTCGCTCGGGGTGCCGAACACGTAACTGCGAGTGATATCCGACTGATAGCCGTGGAGCAGGCAACCCGTGTCTATCAGCACCATGTCGCCGTCCTTGAGCACCTGCGCGTGCTTTACGCCGTGGGGGAAAGCACTGGCCTCGCCGAACAGCACGATGCAGAAGGTCGAACCCGGTGCGCCCACCTTGCGGTGCGCCTCACGGATGAACTCGGCAACCTCGGTGGTACTGATACCTGCGCGCAGGATGCTGGCGGCAGCCTTTTGCACTTCCAGGGTCATGTCTTTGGCACGCTGCATCAGCGCCAGCTCGGTAGCGGACTTGTGATAGCGACACAGGTTCGTCACGCAAGAAGCGTCGACGAACTTTAAGTCCGATCCGAGGCGGCGGATGCCATCGAACATGAAAAATGCCAGGGACGGGCACAGGCCCACCACTGCATCGGCGGCGACCCCCATTGCAGCGAGCATATCGAGCAGCAGGCGGTAGGGACTCTCGTGCTCCTGCCAGCCATGAATAAACCCGTCCACCTCGCGGAAGTCGCGAATGGTGCCCTCCTCGAATGCCGGAGCGATATAGGCCAGCGCTCCGTTGGCGGGCAGCACGGCACCGACCATGCGTTCGCTCGGGCTCCACTTCACCCCGGTGAAGTAGTACAGGTTACTGCCAGCGTTCAGGTAGAGGGCGGCGATACCCTGCTCTCGCATCAGGCCCTGGGCCTTGGCAATGCGCGACTGGTATTCGTCGAGGCCGACAGGCTTCATGCCCTCGGTCATCTGCGCCAGGCCGGCCAGCGCCTGTTCCGGAGTTTTGCCACCTACACCCACTGTCATCTCGTTCTCCCGAATTATGCTGCAGTGGGCGAAATTTAAGCCTGACTTAAAAAACCGTCAATCCATATTTTTAGTGGTGCTTAATTCCAGTAAGGCGAAAAACGTTTTTCCAGTGCCCCGCCCGTTATACTGGCGCCTTTCAAAATACGAGCCACGCCAATGACCGTAGAACAGATCGGTGAACGGCTGCGCCGCTACCGCCGCGCCGCCAACAAGACCCTGAAACAAGTGGCCACTGAGTCAGGCCTGACAGCCAGCTTCTTGTCCCAGGCGGAACGTAACCTCACTGGCGTGTCCATCTCCTCGCTGGCGCGAATCGCAAAATCCCTGGGCGTTGCGCTCAACACCCTGTTCGACCAGCCCGCCCAGCCCCAGCCCGACTCCCACCAGGGCCAGCGCGTACGCTATAGCATCGGTAGCCAGCCGCTGGTCTACGAGCGCCTGTCCAGCAACTTCCCCGGCAACCTGATCAACGCGATGAAGATGACTATGGCAGTGGGCTACCAGTCCGAGCTCATTTGCCACGAAGGCGCAGAGTTTACCTATGTGCTCTGCGGGCAAATCGTCTACGCCATAGATGGCCACAAATACCCGCTTGGCCCGGGCGGGTCGATACATTTCGACTCCACCAGGCCGCATTCCATTGCCAATGCGGGCGACGATGTTGCCGAAGTGCTGGTCGTCACCACCATGGGCGGGTTACTCGACGATCACCCCGCAGCCTGATCGGGCACACTTACAAAAAGTAAGTACCACTTAATTTAAGTTGAAATTAATTTTAGATTAACTTAAATTTTTTCTCGGCCGCTGGCGGCGCGAGTATCCCTCCCCCCCCTTCAGCGCTACCGCCCGAGCCAGGACACCTGCCTTCGGCTGCCTGTTCAAAAATGACGGGCAGCCCACAGCCCGTAAAGCCGCAGGATCAGGTGCATCCCCCAGAAACGGGCTACCTGATCTGCCGCCCTCAAAATAACAACAATGAGGTTCGCATGCGCAAAAAGACCACGCTCAAGACCATGATCGCCGCCGGCCTGATCCTCGGCTGCGGCTTGACCCATGCCGCCAGCAACCTGGTGTTCTGCTCCGAAGGCAGCCCGGCCGGCTTCGACCCGGGCCAATACACCACGGGGACCGACTTCGACGCCTCAGCCGAAACCGTCTTCAACCGGCTGGCGCAGTTCGAGCGTGGCGGCACCAAGGTCGTCCCCGGCCTGGCAACCCGCTGGGACGTTTCTCCCGATGGCCTGACCTACACCTTCCACCTGCGGGACGGGGTCAAGTTCCACACCACCGACTACTTCAAGCCGACCCGCGACTTCAACGCCGACGACGTGCTGTTCACCTTCAACCGCATGCTCGACAAGGACATGCCTTTCCGCAAGGCCTACCCCACCGAATTCCCCTACTTCACGGACATGGGGATGAACGAAAACATCACCGGGGTCGAAAAAGTCGACGACCATACCGTCAAGTTCACCCTCAGTACTGTGAACGCAGCCTTCATTCAGAACATGGCCATGAGTTTCGCCTCGATCCAGTCGGCCGAATACGCCGACCAGTTGCTCAAGCAAGGCAAGGCCAAGGACATCAACCAAAAGCCGATCGGCACTGGCCCGTTCGTGTTCAGCAAGTACCAGAAAGACGCGCAGATTCGCTACAAGGGCAACCAGAATTACTGGAAGCCTGAAGACGTGAAGATCGACAATCTGATCTTCGCCATCACCACCGACCCCTCGGTGCGCATGCAAAAACTGAAAAAGAACGAATGCCAGATCACTGCCTACCCGCGCCCGGCCGATATCAAGCCGCTGCAGCAAGACCAGAACCTGCAGATGCCCAGTCAACCAGGCTTCAACCTTGGCTACATTGCCTACAACTTCACCCGCAAGCCGTTCGACAAACTCGAAGTACGCCAGGCGCTGGACATGGCGGTAAACAAGCAAGCCATCATCGACGCTGTTTACCAGGGTGCCGGCCAACTGGCCGTCAACGGGCTGCCGCCGACCCAGTGGTCCTACGACGAGACCATCAAGGACGTCGCCCACAACCCGCAGAAGGCCAGGGAGCTGCTGCAGGCGGCAGGTGTGAAAGAAGGCACAGAAATCACCCTCTGGGCCATGCCGGTGCAACGCCCCTACAACCCCAACGCCAAGCTGATGGCCGAAATGCTGCAGGCCGACTGGGCCAGAATTGGCATCAAGGCCAACATCGTCAGCTACGAATGGGGCGAGTACATCAAGCGCGCCCACGCCGGCGAGCACGACGTCATGCTGATCGGCTTTACTGGCGACAACGGTGACCCGGACAACTGGCTGGGCACCCTGTACAGCTGCAACTCGGTCAACGGCAACAACTTCTCCAAGTGGTGCAATGAGGACTACGAAAAACTGGTGAAGGCCGCCGAGGCCACCTCCGATGTGGAAAAGCGCACCGCGCTGTACAAAGAAGCACAGCATCTCCTGAAATCACAGGTGCCTATCACCCCGATCGCCCACTCCACGGTCTACCAGCCGATGCGCACCAGTGTGAAGGACTTCCTGATCAGCCCCTTCGGACTCAGCAGCTTCTACGGCGTGTCCAACCAACAGTGAATGACCGGGGCCGACCAGGCGGCCCCTTCACCGTCCTCGCACCGGCGAGGACTTTGTCATCCGCGACTTTGACTGAACCTCAGATAAACGCCAACGCTGCCCGCGCCCCACGCACTGCGGCCACACGCTGCTCGGCCTGGGGCAACAGGTAGCTGAAAAAGAACCCGGCGGTTTCCAGCTTGGCGGCGCGGAGCGGGTCATCTTCGGCAAGTTGTCGCGAGACCCGTGCCGCCCGGCCCCAGGCCAGCGCAAGCAGGATCAGGCCGCAAAGCTGGAGGAAGTCTCCGGCAGCTCGATACGGGTACTCTGCATCCTCGAGTGACAGCTCACGCACCTCGCTTACCAGCACTTCAAGGGTGCTGCACAGGCTCGCCAGCTGTTCAGCAAAGCCTGCGCACTCTGGTATATCGGCGCCAAGCCTGGACTCTTCGCGCAACTGCGCCAACAACAGTTCAAAAGCCTGACCCTGATCCCCCAGCACCTTACGCAGGAGCAGGTCGTTGGCCTGTATCTCGTTACTGCCTTCATAGATCATGGCGATGCGACTGTCGCGCAGGGTTTGTTCGATGGCAAATTCGGCGATGTAGCCGTACCCGCCAAACACCTGCAAGGCGTTGCTGGCCTGGCGAAACCCCTGCTCGGTGAAAAACGCCTTGATGATCGGCGTCAGCAACTGCGCCAGTTGTCCGGCTTGTTGCCGCGCCCTTGGCTCAGGCTCATGTTCCGCCTGGTCCAACAGATACGCGACCCAATAACCGATAGCGCGCAGGCCTTCGCTGGTGGCGCGCAATTCAAGCAGGATGCGACGTATTGCCGGATGGTAATTGATCGGGTCGACAGCCTGCGCCACCACCCCGGCCGGCCTTGACGGTGCGCGCATCTGCTGGCGTTCGGCGCCATAGCTGCGGGCGTTCTGCCAAGCCGCTTCGCAGTGCCCCAGGCCTTGCAGGCCAACATGCAGACGTGCCGAATTCATCATCACGAACATCGCCTTCAGCCCGCGATTGACCTCACCAATCAACCAACCCTGGGCGGCATCGAACACCAGTGAACAAGTAGCGCTGCCCTTGATCCCCATCTTGTGCTCGATGCCATCGCAGAACACGCCGTTGGCCTGGCCGCCATCCAGCAACTTCGGCACCAGGAACAACGAAATTCCGTGGCTGCCGGCTGGTGCTCCCGGTACGCGAGCCAGCACCAGATGCAGGATGTTGCTGGTGAGGTCGTGCTCGCCGCCCGAGATCAACAACTTGTTGCCATCAAGCCGGTAACTCCCGTCGCCCCGAGGCTCTGCGCGACAGCGTAGCAGGCCGACATCACTCCCCGCCTGGGGCTCGGTCAGGCACATGGTGGGCAAGCTTTCGCCGCTGATGATTGCGCGAAGATAGCGCTCCTGCAACCACGGGGCACCGTGGGTTTTCAAACACAGATAGGCGCCGTGGGCGATGCCGGTGTACATGGCCCAAGCGTGGTTACTGGCGTAAAGCATCTCTTGCAGCGCCGCGTCGAGCACTTGCGGCAAACCCTGCCCGCCCAGCGCTTCGGCGCAAGCCAAGGCCGGCCAACCACCCTCAACATAGGCCCGATACGCGTCGCAAAATCCGTCCGGGGTGGTGACCCGGCCTTCGCTCAAGTGGCAACCCTGGCGATCGCCACGGCTGTTCAACGGCGCCAATACGCCACTGCTGAAGCGCCCGGCTTCTTTGAGTACCTGTACGGCCAGCGGTAAATCCAGCGCCTCGAACACCGGGCTGCGACGCCAGGCCTCGGGCGCCTGCAGCCAGTGTTCAAGAACAAATTGCATATCGCGCAAGGGCGCCTGATAGCTCCACATGGCAAACCTCATCCGGTAGAAAACAAGTCACACCCGCCGCTGCGGGCGGGTGGCTAAAACCTCAGGCGCACCAGCCCGGGTTCTCGATCAACAAGGCCATGCCCTGCCCGCCGCCGACACAGGCCGCTGCAATCCCGTAGCGCAGGTTGTGCTCGCGCAGCTGACGGGCCAAGGTCAGCACCAGGCGCAAACCACTGGCAGCCAGCGGGTGACCCAGAGCCAGCGAACCGCCCTGAACGTTGAGACGCGAGTGGTCCAGTTCCAATTCCTGTGCCACGGCCAGCACTTGGGCAGCCTGGGCTTCGTTGATTTCGTAACGGCCAATTTGATTCAGCTCCAGACCGCTGCGTTGCAACAGCAGACGGATCGCCGGTGCCGGACCTATACCCATGAACTCAGGCGCCACCCCGACCACAGCGCTGGCCCGCAGCAGGGCCAATGGCGTATCCCGGCAGGCCGAAGTGCGGGCGACAAGCGCCGCCGCCGCGCCATCGACCACCGCACAGCTGTTGCCGGCGGTCTGCACCCCGCCTTGGTGCACCGCACGCAGTCGGGCCAAGGCCGCCAGCTCAGCAGGCCGTGGATGGCTGTCTTCACTCACAGTATCGACCCCACGTGGCAGGGTGATGCCGCGCGGCTGGTAACCGTCCAGGTCGAAAGTCTGATGACCTACGGCCACGATCTCCGGCGCCAGCCAGCCCGTTTGCTGCGCCGCCAGCGCCCGCCGATGGCTGTCGCAGGCGTAAGCATCCACAGTTTCACGGCTCAGGCCATAACGCCGCGCCAGATTGTCGGCCGTGGCGATCATGTCCAGCCCGGGGGCAGGATCAAACAGTGCTTCCCAGAGAAAATCCTTGAACTGCACGCTGGCACCGAGGCGAAAACCGCCACGATGGGTGTACGCCGCAATCGGATTGCGCGACATGGATTCGGCCGCTACGCACAGCGCCAGTTGCACGCCGTCATCCAACTGCCTGGCAGCCTGGTGCAGAAGTTCGAAACCGGTGGCGCAGATGCGCTGCACCCCCAATGCCGGTACCGATTGAGGCACGCCGCTGTAGAGGCCGATATGCCGTGGCAGCAGGTAAGCATCGAAACTGGCCTGGGCCATGGAGCCCGCCAGTACGCTGTCCACCCCTTGCGGATCGACCCCTGCGCGGGCCAACACTTCGCGCCCGACCTTGATTCCCAGGTCGATCGGCGACACTTCGGCCAGCGCACCATTGAAATCGACCCAGGGTGTACGCAGCGCATCGATGATGGCAGCGTCGGTGAAAACCGAGTACTGACCGCCAGCGCTCACAGCCTGGCCCCCGCGCGTAGAATCGCCGGATCGATCCCGCGATACAGGGCCTCGACCTGATCGGCACGCCACTGCAACACCGCTCGCTGATTGATCGAACCTTTGTCCGTAATTTCACCGCGGTCGATGGACGCCGGTTCGTCGAGCAATGCGATCCATTCAAGGCGACTGGCATTGCCGCTGGCTTCGCGATTGAGTCGCTGCAACCAGTCGGCGAACCATTCGCGCACTGGCGCGCTGGCCAGCACCTCGGTGTCGCTGGCACTGGCCGAAAGCCCCGACAGCTGTCGGCATTCATACATTCTCGGGAATACCAGCGCCCCCAGGCATTCACGATCCGGCGCGGTCACTACCAAGTCCTGGACATAGGGCGAACCTTCGAGCACGGCGCGACTGCGCAGAGGCCCGACGCTGACAAAGACCCCGGAGGACAGTTTGAAATCTTCGGCGATGCGCCCGTCAAACATCAGCCCCAATTGCGGATCGCGGGGGTCGGCGAGTTTGAGTGCATCACCGGAACAGTAATAGCCCTGATCATCGAACACCTCGGCGGTCTGCTGCGGTGAGCGCCAGTAACCGGGCATGATGTGCGGGCCACGGAAGCGCCCTTCCAGTTTGCCGTCCGCAGGCACCAGACGCACCTCGCAACCCGGCGCCGGCAGGCCTATGTAACCGGCCATGGACAACGGCCCGGTGGTAAAGGTGCAGGATGGCGCGGCCTCGGTCATGCCCAGCCCGGCCATCATCCGGATACGTTCGCCACAGTGCTGTTCGGCAACCCGGTCCAGACGGTCCCAGACGCTTTGCGACAAACCAGCGGCGGCGAAGAAAAACAGACTGATGCGTTTGAAAAAACATTCCCGCAGTTGCGCATCCTGTTCCAGCGCCGTGACCAGTTCTTCCCAGCCCTTGGGCACCGTCAGGTAAGCGGTGGGCGACAATTCCTTGAGGTTACGCAGCGTTTGCGCGAAACCCTGCGCCGTGGGTTTGCCGTCGTCCAGGTAAAAACTGCCGCCGTTGTAGAGCACGATGCCAATGTTGTGGCTGCCACCAAAGGTGTGGTTCCACGGCAACCAGTCCACCAGCACGGGCGGCTCTTCGCCGAACACCGGGAAGGTCTGCAACAGCATCTGCTGGTTGGCGCAGAGCATGCGTTGGGTCGTGATCACCGCTTTGGGTAAACGAGTGGAACCGGAGGTGAAAAGAAACTTGGCAACGCTGTCCGGGCCCGTGCTGGCAAACGCGGCTTCGGCCTCGGCACCACCCGGCTGCTCAAGCAGGCTGGCGAAGCTCGCCTGGCGGCGCCCCGCAACCTGGCCACGCACCGAAATCATTGGCGTATCGGTTGGTATCACGGCATCGATGGCGCGCTGGTAGGCGGTGGCATCACTGACGAACACCAGGCCCGGTTGCAGCAGGTCGCAAACGTGGCGCAGCTTGGCAAAGTCCTGGGACAGCAGCGAATAGGCCGGCGACACCGGGCAGTAAGGGATGCCCGCGTACATGGCGCCGAAGGCGACCTGCAAATGTTCGAGGTCATTGCCCGAGAGCAGCACCAGAGGCTTGTCTGCCGACAGGCCGTAGCTCAACAGGCTTTGAGCGATGGCCCGGACACTGTCGAGCATCTGGGCGTAACTGATCCGGCGCCAATCACCGCTGGCCTGACGGGCGGCGATAAAGGTCTGCTCGGGACGCTCTTGGGCCCAGTGCACCAGCCGATCGAGCAGCCGCTTGGGCAACTCGGCCAACGGTTCCAGGGAGCGCATGTGCAATACGCCCTGCTGTTCTGTGACCTCGACCGCCGAACAGCCAATGGACACATGGCGATAGCGCGGTGCACCGGCTTGGTCATTGGATTGCGATCTGAATTCGGAACTCACGTGCTTGCTCTCCATCAAGGCACGCTGAAACCAAGCCACACACAGATGACTCGCGGATAGCGTGGCAGCCGTTGGCCGCAACCTTGTTATTGTTATTTCTGCCTTGCACGCGGGCGCTGCGCTTCCAGGGAAGTCGACGCCCGACGTGGCGACGCCTGTTCAGATCGGGTAGTGCCGCGGTCCATTCTGCAAGGTAACCCAACGCAGTTGGGTAAAATGCTCGATCGACGCTTTGCCGCCAAAACTGCCGTAACCGCTCGACTTGACCCCGCCGAAGGGCATATGCGCCTCGTCGTGCACGGTCGGGCCATTGATATGACAGATCCCCGACTCGACCCGTTGCGCCAACGCCAGGGCACGCCCGGTGTCGCGACTGAATATCGCCGCCGACAAACCGAACTCGGAGTCGTTGGCCAGGCGCAGCAGCGCTTCATCGCCGTCACCGCGCAGCAACACGGCCACTGGGCCGAAGGATTCCTCGCGGTACAGACGCATGCTCTCATTGACGCCGTCGAGCAGGGTCGGCTGTAAAATGCTGCCGTCCAGTTGCCCGCCGACCACCAGCCGCGCGCCCTTGGCCACGGCATCATCGATCAACGCCTTGATGCGCGTCCCGGCACCGGCATCCACCAGTGAGCCGAGTACTGAATCCGTGGCCGCTGGATCACCGGCCCTCAGGGTTGCAACCTTGGCCGCCAGCTTGGCGACGAACGCATCAGCGACTTTGGCGTCGACGATCAGACGCTCGGTGGACATGCAGATCTGCCCCTGATTGAAGTAGGCGCCAAAGGCAGCTGCCTCCACCGCCGCATCCAGGTCAGCGTCATCGAGCACCAAAAACGGCGCCTTGCCGCCCAGTTCCAGCAAAGCGGGTTTGAGGTGGCGCGCCGCGAGTTCACCGACAATGCGCCCGACATGGGTCGAGCCGGTGAAGTTGACCCGTCGCACAGCCGGGTTGGCGATCAACCGCTCGACAATCGCCGCCGCATCCGCCGGAGCGTTGCTGATGACATTGACCACCCCATCGCCCAAGCCTGCGTCTTGCAATACCTGACCGATCAAGCGGTGTGCTGCCGGGCTCAGTTCTGAGACCTTGAGCACCACGGTGTTGCCACAGGCCAATGGCATGGCGATGGCGCGGGTACCAAGAATGACCGGGGCGTTCCAGGGAGCGATGCCCAGCACCACGCCGCAAGGCTGGCGCAGGGCCATGGCGAAACTGCCAGGCACATCCGAGGGGATGACTTCGCCGGTGATCTGGGTGGTCATCGACGCCGCCTCACGCAGCATATTGGCCGCCAGCTTCACGTTGAAACCGTACCAGTTGGCCATGGCCCCGGTCTCGCCGGCAGCCGCGATGAACTCGGCGCTGCACGCTTGCAATTGCTCGGCCGCCTTGAGCAAACGGGAGCGACGCTCATTGGGTGCCAGTGCAGCCCACTCGGGGAACGCCTTCTGGGCCGCGGCCACTGCGGCGTCGGCATCTTCCAGGGTGGCGGCAGCAACCCGCGACACCAACTCGCCAGTCACCGGGTTACGGCGTTCGAAGGTTCGACCGTCGCGGGCGGGGCACGACTGGCCGCCAATCAACAGGGGCACGTCCAGCATGGTGATTCCTCTTTATTGTCTTTATCGGGAATGCATTTGAGCGATCTAGACCCAGCACCCGGGCGCTACCGCCAGCAGCGGGATGCGCCCGGTAACTCGCCGCCGTGTCTCAGCGTTTGTAGGTTTGCAGCCCAGGCTTGATGCTCTTGTCGTCGAGGAATTGTTTCATGCCCTGCTCACGGCCGCCTTCGGTGTCGAGCAGACGTGACTGATCGAGCTTGGCGTAGAGGTAATCTTCGTTCTGTTCCCACGTCAGTTCGCGACAGCGTTTGAAGCCATGCTTGGCCGCACGCAGAACCACCGGGTTTTTCTCCAGCAGGTTACGCGCCAGCTCTACCGTGACTTCACGCAGTTGCGCCAGGGGCACGCTTTCGTTGACCAGCCCCATCTCGGCGGCTTTCTGCCCACCAAAGGTCTTGCCGGTCATGATGTAGTACAGCGATTGACGATGGCCCACGGTGTCGGCCATGGCTTTGCTCACCAGGTTGCCCGGCGGGATGCCCCAGTTGATTTCCGAAAGGCCGAAGGTCGCTTCGTCGGCGCAGATCGCCAGGTCGCAGGCCACCAACGGACTGAAGCCACCACCAAAGCACCAGCCGTTGACCATGGCAATGGTCGGCTTGGCGTACATGCGCAGCAGTTTCCATTGCCATTGCGACGCTTCGCGACGGATTTTTTCCTGAAGTATCTCCGGGCCGGCGTCCACTTCGCGGAAGTACTCCTTGAGGTCCATGCCCGCAGTCCAGGCCTCGCCGGCGCCGGTCAGCACCAGCACGCCAGCGGCCGGGTCCTGTTCCAGGGTTTCCAGCACATCGATCATTTCCCGGTTCAGGGTCGGGCTCATCGCGTTGCGTTTTTCAGGGCGATTGAGGATGACCCAGGCAATGCCCTCCTCAATCTCGACTTTGACCGTTGTCCAGCGACCTTCGTAGTTGCTCATGATGATGCACTCTTGTTCTTGGCTTGAAGATAGCTAGAAATTAAAGCAGAAATTTAGTTATGTCAATTAACCATTAATAAAATTAACCATTTTTCTATCCCGCTGAAAGAACCTGCCGTAGCACCTTAAAACAACATTGACCATAGCTATCACTGGCCAACCCCGGCAAAATAGATAGCCTTGTTAACCTCCACTTTTTCAGGACTCACCCGCAATGGCCAAGCCTTCACCCCCCGCAGCCCCAAGCGAGTCCCCGCCGCCGCCCCAGATGCAAACCGCACTGGACTCGGCACTGGACGACCTGATCGGCTACGCCATGCGCCGCGCCCAGCTGAAATTATTCCAGAACCTGATTGGTCGCCTTTCGGCCCATGACCTGCGACCCGCGCAATTCTCGGCCCTGGCGATCATCGACCAGAACCCCGGATTGATGCAGGCCGACCTGGCTCGGGCACTGGCCATCGAGCCGCCCCAGGTGGTGCCCCTGCTCAACAAACTGGAAAGTCGCGCGCTGGCGGTACGGGTGCGCTGCAAACCGGACAAACGCTCTTACGGGATCTTCCTCAGCAAGACCGGCGAGACCCTGCTCAAGGAACTCAAGCAGATCGCCGTGCAAAGCGACCTTGACGCCACCGCGGCGCTCGATGGCGAGGAACGCGAAGAGCTGCTGCGCTTGTTGAAGAAGGTCTATCAGGACTGAACACAGACGCCGGCACGCCGCAAATGGGCGGCCGGCGGAAAATGCTGAGGGACTCGGGGTTACCAGATCTGCAAGGTATAGACCACCAGAAACCGGGTCTGGTTTTCATCGCGAAATGCCGCGCCGCCCGGGAAGTCATTGCGGTAGATCGACTTGCGCGCCAACAGCCCGACGTCTTTCAGCGGGCCGCTCTGCACCACATAGCCCAGCTCCATCTGGAACTCACGCTCTTTGCGGTCTTCAGCGTTGAAGGCTGCCAGCTCGATATTGTCGCCGCGCACATAACGCAACCGCCCCTTCAGACCGGGCACCCCGGACGCGACGAAGTCATAGTCATAGATGGCTTGCCAGGTGCGCTCCTTGGCACTGAGAAAGTCTGAACTCATGGTCAGTTCGCTCATGCCCATCAATTCGGTGCCGCTGATATAAGGGGTTGCCGTGTCTCCACTGGAATGCATGTAACCCAGGCCCAGGCGGTGCCCGCCGAAACGGTAGCTGAACAGTGCCGAGAGGTTGCGGTTGTCCACTGCGCCGGCCTTGGCACTGCCAGCTTCGCGGCTGAAAAAACTGCGCAGGTCGCTGGTGAGCACACCGTCACCCAGCGGCAGGTTATGCAGCAGCGCCAGGGTGTCCTGTTGGTACAGGTCGGCCACCTCGGCATGGTAAGCGCGCAGACTGAGATCCTGGTTGACCTGGTAATCGCCTCCCAGGTAGGCCATGTGTGAAGTGGTGGCGGCGCCGTTGAAACGCCCGTTCGGCGAGGCGATGGTCATGGCCTGATAGTCCGTGGAATCGCGCTTGTTGATGCGATCGATGTAGCCAGTGTTCAGGGTCAGGCCGTCGATGTCTCTGGAACTGATGGTGCTGCCGCGAAAGGTTTGGGGTAGCAGTCGCGAGGGGCTGGCAAAGGCGAACGGCAGGAAAATCGACACATCCCCGGATTTCAGTGTGGTTTTGGCAAATCGCAATTTGGCCGTCGGTGCCAGGCGCGAGTAATCATCCGCCGCACGCTTGTCGCCGGCCGACACCGGCAACAGTTCGGTGCCGCTGCGATCCGGCGCGGAATCGAGCTTGACGCCCAATAGCCCCCGGACGTCCAGTCCAAAACCCAGCGGACCCTCGGTAAACCCCGACTCCATGTTCATGATGAAACCCTGGGCCCACTCCTTGGCAGCGGTCTTGGCCCCGCCATCCTGGTATTCACGGTCCAGGTAGTAATTGCGCAGGGTCAAGATGCCATGGGCGTCGTCAATAAAGCCCTCGGCCCGAAGCTGGGTGGGCACACCGCTCAAGCCTAGCAGCATCACCAATAACCTTGGGTAGATGCTGGACACACAGGCGGCTGACGCCGCCGCAACGGCGTTCGTAGGGATTTTTGGCATGTTCGATGTCCATTTTTTATTGTTGTTTTAGCTACCGGTGCGCGCAGTACAACCGGATTCGCGGACAGAGAATGGAAACAGTCGAAGGCAATCGTCAATCACCAGTGACCGATAATCGAACATTAATATTATTATCTATTTCTATGACACATATGAAACAAGACGCTTAGTTATTGTTTTATAAGGTTTATTTTTGATTTCTTGCGTTACCAAGGGCCAGCTTCATTTTTTAGTTATATTTGTTATCTTAATCGCAGCCGCCCTCTTCAGCGTGCCCACCACGACGGAACGGCTCGACTCCACAATAAAAACAACAATGAGGTTCACCCATGGACACTCCATCACGTCATTCGACGCTGACAATCGCTTTGTGCTTTATCGTTGCGCTGATCGAGGGTTTCGATCTGCAAGCCGCCGGCACTGCTGCCGCCGGGCTGCGTCAGAGTTTTGCTCTGGACCCGAAAATGCTGGGGTGGGTGTTCAGCGCCGGGATCCTCGGCCTGTTGCCCGGGGCATTTTTTGGCGGTTGGATCGCCGATCGCATCGGGCGCAAGAAAATCCTCATCACTGCCGTGCTGCTGTTTGGCCTGTTTTCCCTGTGCACAGCCTATGTGGAGAGCTACTCCAGCCTGTTGCTGGTGCGCTTCATGACCGGCCTGGGCGCCGCCCTGCCTAACCTGATCGCCCTGTGCGCCGAGGCCGTGAGTGAACGCAATCGCGGCACCGCCATCAGTTTCATGTACTGCGGCGTGCCTTTGGGCGGGGCACTTGCGGCGGCGGTGGCAATGTTCTCCAGTGAGCACTGGCAAACCACCTTTATCATCGGCGGCCTGGCGCCCTTGTTGGTCGTGCCGCTGATGGCCCTGCTGCTGCCCGAATCCACTGCCTTCCGCAAACAACACTCAGCAACGGACAACCTGCGACCATCCACTACCCAGGCACTGTTCGGTGAAGGCCGCGCACGCAACACCCTGGCCTTGTGGCTGAGCTACTTCTTCACCCTGACTGTGATGTACATGCTGCTCAACTGGCTGCCGTCATTACTGCTGGAACAGGGCTTCAGCAAATCTCAGGCGGGCATGGTGCAGATGCTGTTCAACATTGGCGGCGCCCTCGGTTCGCTGCTCGGTGGCCTGCTGCTGGATCGTTGCAACAAATTCAAAGTGGTGCTGTTCGTGTATGCCGGGTTACTGGTGGCGCTGGCCGGAGTCGGCTTGTCGATCGGTATCGTACCCATGTCGATTGCCGGGTTTGCCGCCGGGCTGTTTGTCATGGCTGCTCAACTGGTGCTCTACGCCCTGGCGCCACAGTCCTACCCGACCGCAGTGCGCGCCACCGGCGTCGGCGCGGCAGTGGCAATCGGTCGCCTGGGCTCAGTGGCGGGCCCCCTGGCCGCCGGGCAGATCCTTGCCGCCGGAGCCGGCACCAGCGGCGTGCTACTGGCAACCTCACCCGGGCTGGTGATCGCTGCCCTATCGATCCTCACCGTTATCGCCCGCTCCCGATCGAGCGACAAAGCACAGGTGAAGGCAGCCTGCTGAAGCTGATCGAAAGCAGCCCTTCCGGGGGCCTGCTTTCAAACGCTAAAAATCGATACTAAAAAAGGCTACCGCGCTCTTGAGCAAGTCGCCACTTTTGCCAGCACCTTTGGCGGTGCCGCATCAGCCAGAGCATGAGTCGCAGGGGCAATTGCTAAGACAACTCGCCGATGGAGCCTGTATTTCGTAGCTTGAAAACCGAGTGGATACCTCCAGTAGGTCATATGTCGGCTCAGCAGGCTCAACGGGGCATCAGCCATTACTTGATGCATCGCTACAACTGGATACGGCCTCATCAATTCAATGGCGGGCTAACGCCCGCGGAGGCCGAGAAAAACTAAAGTCGTGCCCGGAGTTAGTTGACCACTGCACCTGTCAAAATCCCCATGTCGCTCCCTTAAATATTTGGCGGGTCTTTAGCATCAGCAACGCTGTCATGGCAGAATGCCCCGCCAACAATAACGGAGCCTGTGATGAGAACCTTCGCAATAGCTGCACTAGTACTTCTTCTTACAGGGTGCGTGTCAAAAATCGTTGAGTACACTCCGTCCAGGATCAGCCCGGAACAGGCGCGTTCGGTAATTGAGCAGGTACTTATGGAGCAACCTCTCAAGACCAGGCCGGAGCAGGTCGTGTTTACTGATGAGTACATTGGTTATGGCAGCGGCATACTCTCGACCACCAGCGGCTTTGCCAGCGCAGTCCCTCTGGGTGGCGGAGCGATAGCCGCAGGCAATTCAAGAACATCATCAAAAGCCGTTCAGACTCGTATTTACTACAACTCAATCGGCAGCGTGGCCCTCTACTCGAAACGCGGTCGATGGGTTGTGCAAACCCGGAGTACTGGCGGGAGCGTCATGAACAGCTCACTTGTAGATACGCAGAAGAAAGCTGAGCGTTTCGTGGATGCGATGATTTCTCTGAAGCGCGGATAGAAGTGACCAAAAACCATAAGTCGCTCAAAACCAATAATGGGGACATTGGGTAATACCAGCGCAACGGTATAAACCGCTACGTTTTGCGTATCACTGTCGAAGACGGGTTAGTTACCCCATGGGATTCAAAGTCTCGCTAAACAATTGCCCGATCCATTACCTGCAAGCTCAAGCACCGGGGGTCGTACCAATATCGGCGTGGATAATGCGGCAGCCGCCGGCAGTGCTGCGGCAAGCTAGCAATCGGCGCCAGGGCCTTCGAACGGATCATCGCCGTCCACAGCATCCACTACCCAAAGCGAGCTAAGGCAGCACTACATGCGCCGCATAGCCCGCGTCCAGCAATGCAAACGACAAACATTGCCCGCCAGCAGAAGTAAAGAAAGGATCGGTCATGGCCAAGTCAGTAAAGAAGTCGCCAATTAAGCCGCCTAGAAGCTCATGCCAGTATTACAACACCGCCAAATCTGGCTCCACGGGTTAGTCTTCTGGATTGTTATCAGAGAAGGATTTGTTCAGAAGTCCCTCGATCACGCTGTCAGGGTTGCCCAGCAGCTGTTTGTTGAAGGCCTTCCCATCCTCTGAACGCGTAGCGAGAAGCCCCCAGGACTTTGTTCCATCGGCACTAAAAACAACACTGAGCTGATTGTCTGCACAGTCGTGTGGCTTGCACATATGCCCCACGGTGAAGCTTTTTCCTTCAGCCGAAACCTTCTCAACCGGCGACGCGACGCCCTGAGCTTTGCTGACCCAGCTCGGAAAGCTAAGCATCTCGGCATAGGCTTTTTTGTACGGACTCTTGCTGGCTAACTCGGGCAGATACTGCTCCGCTGAAGCTCCAGCCGCGATCAACATCATGCAAGATCCAGTCAGGATTGAGAGGCGTGTTTTTTTCATTTCAATAACTCCCTGTAAGCAACTTGGTGAGCGCATCACGCGATGCGGAGCTCAATACGTCGGACTCAGCCTCGCCTGAGAAGTTTCGATAATCCGCCGCAGCAACCATTCTAGATCAGAGAGGTTGATCACGGCCGAGGAATAATCCGTGCTGCGTGTTCATAACCCGGCAGCAAAATGTTTACCTCGTCCAGCCAAACTGACATTTCAGTTTCGACACCTTTGATCCAGGCCTGCGCGGTCGCCTTGCGGTGGAACGTCTGGCTTTCCTGATAAACTGTCACACCCTTTTGCATGATGCGGATCTGCGCGGTGTAACCCGTCGATCCATCCCTGCGCTTGCGAACGGTGACAGTGCCCATGATTTTGCTGCGCGAAGGTTT
Source organism: Pseudomonas sp. TMW22089 (assembly GCF_022496645.1). Classification (NCBI taxonomy): domain Bacteria; kingdom Pseudomonadati; phylum Pseudomonadota; class Gammaproteobacteria; order Pseudomonadales; family Pseudomonadaceae; genus Pseudomonas; species Pseudomonas sp. TMW22089. Next base: position 348 of record NZ_SCFG01000040.1, on the reverse strand, counting down.
TAAAACTCAGAGCACCTGTAAACATTATCTGGCTCCAATCTAATCCCTGTATAAATTTTGTACCACCATCCCATCCTTGAACGACCATTCGCGAAAGAAAGACCGTTTACATAAGCGGCAGCGAACGACCAAAAATAGGCACCCAGTTGTACTTATGGAACTCGAGGTCGTTCATTCCTGATTTTTATCAGGTATGACAGACTCTTCTTTTTTGCGGACGCTTGAATCGCCCCTAGTTTCGTAGACACCTCCAAGCCTTAAAATGAGGCCCATTAGGAGGTGCCATGAGCAACCAGCGATATCCCGAAGAATTCAAAATCCAGGCGGTCAAACAAGTGACCGAAAAGA